>JBAXSN010000199.1:0-4683 GCA_037130675.1 Verrucomicrobiota bacterium | reverse complement strand
CGACTCGTTCCCAATCTTCGTCGAACGCTTTCGCCAAGCCCCCCATTACGACTTCACGCGCCCGCCGCACGAAGGAAGACTTTTTTACGAACAGTTCGACTTCGGCATGAGCGGTCCGCGTTTCAGAGAGCTTGCCTGTGAAGCGATCGCACAACTTCGAGCATCATGAAGAAACTTACAGTCTTGAATGTGGCCTACCCGTTCGCGCCGGTCGGCACGGACGCGGTGGGAGGTGCGGAACAAATCCTTACACAACTTGATTACGCGCTGGCTTACGCCGGCCACCAGTCACTCGTCGTCGCCTGCGAAGGATCGATCACAGCCGGAACCCTAGTGGCAACGCCCCCGGTCAACGGCACCGTCACCGAAGAGAGGCGCCGCTGGAATCACGAGCAGCATCGGGCGGCCATCGATCACGCATTGGGCCGTTGGCAAGTCGATGTGGTTCATTTCCATGGCATCGATTTTTACGCCTATTTACCGGCCCCGCGCGTTCCGCTTCTGGCTACCCTGCACGGCCCGCGCTCCTGGTATCCGCCGGAACTTTTTTCTTTGGGACGCAACGATCTATTTTTCCACTGTGTTTCGGCCTCGCAGCGCCGCACCTGCCCCGTGGACGCGCCCTTGCTGCCAAGCATTCCCAACGGGGTGTCGCGCGAGTATGGCAGGGTTCGCCACGGAAAACGGCCCTATGCCGTAGCTCTGGGGCGGATCTGTCCCGAGAAGAATTTCCACGTCGCCATCAATGCCGCCAAGAAAGCGGACTTCGGGCTGCTCCTGGCAGGACAAGTGTTTCACTGGGACCCGCATCAACAATATTACCGATGCGAAATCCTTCCGCGGCTGGACCATCGTCGGCTTCACATTGGCCCGGTTGGCTTCGTGCGAAAACGAAGATTGCTGGCGGCGGCGCGGTGTCTGCTGCTGCCGTCGCTGGCCTCTGAAACCAGTTCATTGGTGGCCATGGAATCACTAGCCTGCGGAACCCCCGTGGTGGCTTATCCCGCGGGCGCATTGCCCGACATTGTCGAGCATGGAAAGACGGGATTCATCGTAGAGGATGAAGCCGGGATGGCCGAGGCCATTCATGCCGCAGCGGAGCTTGATCCGGAAGCGTGCCGCGAGGCTGCCCGCACGCGCTTCTCACTGGATCGAATGATTCGGCGTTATTTCGATCTCTATCATCAACTCGCCCGGGAGCCGGTGCATGCTTGAAACCGTACCCGCGCTGGAGTTGGAAGAACTGACGTCCGGGGGAGCGCTCCGGGCGCTCGTTCCCGAGTGGGAACGGCTGTGGGAGAACACCCCGGCAGCGACTCCCTTCCAGATGCCAGGCTGGCTGCTTTCGTGGTGGAAGCATTTCGGAGCCGGAAAAAAACTCTGGGTCCTCATCCTGCGCGAGGCCGGCGAACTGGTGGGAGTGGCGCCCCTCTGTATTCACGTTGAAAATGGAGTGAGGAAGGTGCTGCTCATCGGAGTGGCCGTAAGCGATTATCTGGACGCGTTATTTGCTCCGGAAGTTGCGGAGACCGGCGCCACGCTGGTTTTCGAGCATCTCGCAAGACATGCGGCGCGCTGGGACGTCTGCGACCTGCAACCGCTGTTGGAAGAATCAGCTTTGCTGAGCGCGGAGTTGCCTGCGGGATTGCGCAGTTCGCTCGGGAAAACGGATACCTGTACCCGCCTGGAACTTTCCGGCGATCCGGCACGGTTCCGCACCCGGTTTTCTGCGCATTTCAGAAAGCGACTGAGCGCGGCGCGGCGAAACGCGGAGGCCCTTGGCGCGGTTCGGTTCGAACTCGCATCCGCTCAAACCTTTCCCATGCAGTTCGACATTCTCCTGCGTTTGCATCGCTCCCGCTGGAAAACGCGCAACGAACCGGGCCTGATCACCAACGCCTCAGCGGAAGGGTTCCATCGCGATGCGGCCCATTCCCTGCTGAAGCGCGGGGCGTTGCGGCTTTGGACCCTCCAGATCGGGGCTCGCCCGGCGGCGGCTCTCCATGCCTTTGTTCATCGCCGACGGCTCTATGCTTATCTCAGCGGACTTGAGCCTGAGTTTGAGAAGGCAAGCCCCGGAGTCCTGCTGATAATGCATGCGATCGAGCAGGCAATGCTTGAGGGAGTAATCGAGTGTGACTTTCTGCGAGGCCGCGAAGCCTATAAATACCGCTGGGCCGTGCGCGAATTCCCAACTTGTGTCCGCCACCTGGTCCCCGCATGACTTTGCTGAGGGCCAAAGGCCATACCAGCCGGGCATCGCCCCAGGAAAAATAGAAAGCTAAATCAGGGCTGAAGGCCCGCACTATTCCGTGCTCGACGCGATGGTTCGGGCCTTCAGCCCTGCTATTTCCAAACCGTAAACCTGGGGCGATGCCCCAGGCTGGTATGGGGTCGCGCCGTTGGCGCTGAAAATCCATTCTCGCGAACGGGCAAGTTCATTCCCAACACTATTAATAATCCCTCTGCAACAAATACTCGGCGATCACCTTCAGCGTTTCGCCTTTCTTGCCGAAAGGCTTCAGCGCGGCAAGAGAGGCGGCCGTGAGACGCTGCGCTTCTTTGCGGGACTTCTCCAGCCCGAGGATGCTTGGATAGGTCGCTTTCTGGGCGGCAACATCTTTCCCGGCGCTTTTGCCGAGCTTCTCGCTGGTCTGCGTGACATCCAGAATGTCGTCGATCACCTGGAAGGCCAGCCCGAGATTCATGCCGAACTCGGTGAGCGCTTCGAGCTTGACCGGGGTGACGTTGGCGCTCATCCCTCCCAGTCGAATGGAGGCGGTAAGCAGCGCGGCAGTCTTCGCTTCGTGAATAAACCGGAGATCGCGCACCGTGGCTTTTTTCCCCTCCCCCTCGATATCGGCCACCTGCCCGGCGATGAGCTGGCGACTGCCGGCTGCGTTGGCAAGCTCCTTGACGAGCACCGCCATCGGGTAGCGGGGCCAGCCTTGGGCGGCAGCCACGATTTCAAACGCAATGGTCAGCAAGGCGTCTCCAGCCAGGACCGCAATGCCTTCGCCAAAAACCTTGTGGCTGGTGGGGCGTCCGCGGCGGAAGTCGTCGTTGTCCATGCTCGGCAGGTCATCGTGGATCAACGAATAAGTGTGGATACACTCCACGGCACAGGCCAGCGGCAGAGCGGGACCGGTTTCCCCGCCACTCGCCTCGGCGGCGGCGAGGCACAGGATTGGCCGCAAGCGCTTGCCCCCCGCGAAGAGCGAGTAACGCATCGCCTTGTGAATGGTGGCAGGTTTGGTGGCCGCCTTGGGCAGGAACTGGTCGAGCGCTTTATCGACAAGGGCGCTCTGCTCGGTGAGGTAGTCCGTCAAAATCATTTGGATTGGAACTCTGGAAAACGGAGGTTTGGTTTGCAAGCCGGGGTTTGAAGCAATTCTCGAAAATTCGCAAAACAAATTCGCAAAAACGGTGTTTTCAGCTGTGTCGCCGACGCGAATTTTTCCGACAAAACTTGCTGCCGGTGTCGCCTTTCACCTAATTTAACAGTCTCTCTCATCGCTTGTTCCGTCGAGCGGGTTTGAAAAAGTTTGTATGAAGTTCGAAAATATTCTCCTTTTGGTTTTGGTCGTCGTTTTGAGTTTCATGCTGCATAATCGGGGCTACCTGCCCGCACTCGACCCACTGCTCGGCAGCGCTCAGGCAGGGCGGCACATTGCGAAGCAATCGGTCACCCCAACTCCTGCTCCGGTATCCGTCGTGGAAGCCACCGCGACTCCGGAACCGACGCCTGAAGCGACGCCCAAGCCGACTCCCGTATCGGAAGCAACCCCCGCTCCCGAAGCGACTCCCGTTGCCCTGGCCACCCCGATTTCCACGCCCGAGCCTCCAATCGCCCTCAATGAACTAAGCCATAGGTATCTTCCCCAGCAAGTAAGCCTGACGCGGCCCACCGAATTTGCGATTGTCGCCAATGGAAAGCAAATCGGGTCCGCAATCGCCCCGACAGGGATGCAACTCAAGTTAATCGCCGTACATGGGGATCAGTTGGAAGTGCAAAAGAACGGGACCACCAAGCTGATTCCGGCTGCCGACACCGACATCCAAAAGCGGGTGAAAGTGCTGATGCGGACTGTTTCGGAACGCGATACCAGCGCGCCCGCTGCGACTCCTTTGGCCACTCCGTTCATTCCAACGCTAAACTAAACGCCTGACGCATACCGTTCCCAATGTGACACAGGCTTCCAGCCTATTCCGTGAACGGCGGCGCGCATCCTGCACCGGAACAGGCTGGAAGCCCAATACCGTTCGGATTGCAAGATCCGCTCTCGCGAAAGCGATCTTTTAGCGCCAAAGGCGCGACCCCATACCAGCTGTATGTTGCTTTTCATGCCCATTTCCAGAAAACCGTCCGTAGCAAAGCAGCGCCCAGACTTATCCATAATCGCCCCGGTCCGCTGCGAGAATGCCCGACACGGGTCCGTTACGTCGCAGCAGCAGACCGGACCGGATCAGGCGATTGTGGGTAAGTCGCGGTTTGAAGCCGCACTTCGCGTGCATACCCGACTTGTGTTTTCCCCGTTTTCTTAACGCTTATTTTCTTCTTGTCGCAGTGAAGTCTCTCTTGCAGAGCTAGTTTCGACTGGATTGCTGGAGCGGGCCTGCAGCCCCGCGCCCGCATTACAAGGCAGAGTCAAACCTAACCAAAGAACATCCAATAACCATGTC
>JBAXSN010000198.1:0-4743 GCA_037130675.1 Verrucomicrobiota bacterium | reverse complement strand
ATCCTCTTTTTCCTCGGCAAGCTCGATCTTCAACCACGCTAATTCATGAAGCGCCTTTTTTATCGCGAGCCGACATCGAACCCGATCACGTACCACTCTTGGAAGCTTCCGGAGGCCCGCGTCATGAGCTTTTCCTGGCCCAGAACGCGCCCGTGAGTGTCCGTGATCCATTGCTTGACGTCGCGACCAAACTCGACTCTTACCGATTCCTCGGAAGCGCAGACGACGATTTTTTGGCCGGTAATCCTCGCCTCGTTAAAGGCCGTCAGGCCCTGCACGGTTCGCGCTCCGAACGGGCGCCAGAGCGATGTTTCCGGATCGTCCTGGCCGACGAAGGCGATGGTTTTCGTCGAAACCGGGAGGTATTTGCGCAGCGGCGCCAGGCAGTCCGAGCGCTGCCTGTAAATGGAATAAACCGTGCGACCCCGCTGGAAAAGGGCGTTATCGCGGAACGAGGATGCCAGCTTATCAAACACCATGACTGCGGGCCACAACGGGCGGGAGGGAGTGAGGATGGTAATTGGCAAGGCGGTGAGCGCCACCAAGCCAGCCAGAGTTCTCCACCAGTTCTTCCGGAAAACAAGAGGGGCTCCGGGTGCCAGCAGGAGAATGCCCGCGATGACCAGGACGTAGTAGGGCGCCAGAAGACGCGGTGAGGATTCGCTCCCGACTTTTGCCATGAAGGCGAGTGCTGCCACCGCTGCGGCCGCGCAGATCTGCAGCCCATGATGGCGGGTCTGCCTCGATAAAGAACAACGGCTTTCAGGGGAGAGGGCATTCTGAGTCCTGCCGCATTTCTCAATACGCCGGCCCCGTACGCCGCTCATCAAGGTTGCCGCAAGCAGAACGGAGATGCCGAGCCCCATCCCTGCGCCTTCCTCCTGCTCGAGTTCATTCCGAGCCAGACTAAACCGCGGGAAATGCTGGACCAGCGGTCGGAATTTCTCGGTCTCAATAAGCGCCCGAACGGCCTCGTTCCACGATCTGGCCATCGGCAGAATGGGAGGCAACAAATTGATGCAAGCGGTTTGCATGGTATTGCCGATAAGGCCAAAGACCGGGTCAACGTTCACTTTCACCTTGTTGTCAGGATCTCCCGACCAGCTCCCGGTGTGTTTCGCATTCAGGGTGGCAATGGGCAGAAAGGAAATGAGAGAGCAGACTGCAACGATACCGGCTGTCGCAAACCACCGCCGCGGCAAGAGGCTTAGCGTGGGACGGGCTGCTGCAAGCCACGGCAAAACGAGCGGCAGATTCGAAACTTTGGTCCCGGTCATCAATGCAACTGAGAGCATTCCATACCAAACATCCGATATCCGGCCTGTCTCTCTGGCCCGAAGGGCAAAGTAGAGAGCGGATAGGAGGAAGATCGTGGAAAAGGAATCGTTCCCCACACTCCCTGCCTGCAAAGCAAAGCAGTATGCGGAAGGGATGAGCCACATCCAATACCAGGCAAGCCGCTTATTGACACCGAGCCGGATCAGAACGGCGTAGGCCAAGCCCGGCAATAGAGCATACGAAACAACGTTGATTAAAAAAAAGAGGCGGTCGCTTCGGGTTAGGGCCAGCAGCGGCGCCATAAGCCACTCAAACCCGGTTCCGCTAAAGTTCATCCGTCCATTGCCGGTCTCTATCCAGTGCCATTGATGAGCGGCCAACCAATGGAGGGCTCTGGGAATGCGATAGGTCAGGGCGTCATAATTGTTTGGCGGATACATCACTCCACCAAGAAAGGAGCAAAGGAATAACAGCCCAAAGGCCGTTGGGAGCAGATAACGGGCCCGCCATCGCAGTTTTACAACCACCCCGCAATTGCGGAACCCGCGTGAAAAACCGTTTGTAATTTCAGAAGCTTTCCGAGCCCACAGCAGCAAGGCGATGACACCTAACGCAACTGCCGCCACATATCCCGCCGCGTCAAGATGCCCCAAGGCCGACAACAACCACCCCGAGCAGTTCAGAAACACGCAAACAATAAGCCACCCCTTGGCGTAGGCGATGGTATTTGGCGTTCTCATGATCAACAGGGGGGCGGGAGTGATTAGGGCATCATGCAGCTTTACCCCATGGGGACGCAACAAAAGATTCTGCTTCTCTCGGATCCGCAGATGGGGTCAATATCCGTCACGTAATACCCCCGCTACGGGCGGATGCACCACACTCCGACTATTGAATTCTCAAAAATATAGAACAATTCAGTCCCTCACTCCCGTTTTGAATACCCCCTATCTCTCTCGGTAATCATACTCGTTTCCAATAAAACGTTGACAGTGGACCAGAGCATCGCGGCCGTTCTAGCTCAACCGCAAGTCGCCTAACACCGTAAATAACTGCTCGATTGATGGGACTCGTGAGATTCCCCGCATGGTGACTGGCGTGTGAAATATCGAGCTCGCCTCTAGTCGATATGATATATTGGCATTTGCAATCATACTTAACATTCAAGACGCCCGAACTCCGAAAGGGCCATTCCGACGACCTGGTCCATGTTGTAGTAGCGATACGTCGCGAGGCGCCCCACGAAGCTTACGGCTGGTTCATTCGCAGTTAGCGCGGCGTAACGGCGATAAAGGTCGTGGGAATCCGGGGACGGGATCGGATAGTAGGCTTCGTTCCCCAAGGAATAATCCTCCGGATATTCCCGGACGATGGTTGTTACCGGGAGTTTCTGGCCCGTGGCATGTTTGATTTCCACGATGCGAGTGAACTCGTGGTCGTTGGGGTAATTCACCTGCATCACGGGCTGAAAATATTCCTGGGGAAGTGTTTCCGGTTCAAACCGCAGCGAGCGGTAGGGGAGAGGGCCAAAACAGAAATCGTAGTATTCGTCGATCATCCCGGTGTAGATGAGGTGGCGGCACCCGACCTGGTTGCGGATCTCACGGAAATCGCACGAGAGCTGCACGGTAATATTCGGATGGGCCAACATGCGCTCGAACATCCTGGTGTATCCCTGCGCGGGGATCGCCTGAATTCGTTCTGAGAGATAACGGTTGTCGCGATTGGTCCGGACCGGAATACGCCCGCACACGGATGCATCCAACTCCTTCGGGTCGCGCCGCCACTGTTTGCGCGTGTAGTTTTTGAAGAATTTCTCGTAGAGCTCCCAGCCTACTTGGGAGACGATCGCCTCTTCGGAGTTCCTTGGCTCGGCAATGGGAACACGCCGCTTTGCGAGGGTTGCCGCCATTTCCTCACTGGTGCTTGGCCTGCCCAGGAGCTGCTCGAAGGTGTTGAGGTTTACCGGGAATTGCCAATAGCGCCCATCGGCCCACGACAGAATTTTGTATTCGACGGGATGCCAATCGGTGAACTGGCTGAGATAATCAAAAATCTGCTGCGAGTTCGTCCGGAAATAGTGAGGCCCGTAAAGATGAACAAGGACTCCGGCGTCGTCCTTCGCATCGTGGGAATTTCCGCCGATATGGTTTCGCCGATCCACCACAAGGACCCGGCGATTGCGTTGGCTGGCAAGCCGTTCTGCGAGAACTGCTCCGGCGAAGCCGGCTCCAATAACCAGGTAATCGTAGGCAGGTTGTTTGTTCATTCGTGGCTATTTGGAGATATTGGTCGCGGTCGCCATCTCCCGACCTGCCAGCGCGCTAGCTGGCGACCAGTGCCGCCTTCTCCTGCTGGGCGCGGAGGAAGCGGCGGGAGACGCCGACGTATTTCTCCGCCCAGGTGCGGATTTTTTTCTGGGCGTCGAGGTCGAGGGTCTTGACGACTTTGCCGGGCGAGCCGAGGAAGAGCGAGCCGGGCGGGATCTTGGTGCCGCCTGTCACGAGCGCCCCGGCGCCGATGATGGAGCGGGCTCCTATCTCCGCGCCGTCGAGGATGATGGCGCCCATGCCGACGAGCACTTCGTCGCCGATGGTGCAGGCGTGGATCATCGCCTGGTGGCCGACGGTGACGAGTTCGCCCACGATGACCGGGTAATCGTCGGCCAGGTGAACAACCGTTCCGTCCTGGATGTTGGAGCGCGGGCCGATGTGGATGCGGTTGATGTCGCCGCGCAAAACGGTCTGGTACCAGACGCTCGATTCCTCTTCCAAGGTCACGTCGCCCATCACGTCCGCGCTCGGCGCCACGAACGCCGTCGGGTGGATCGTCGGCGTGCGGGCGAAAAATAGGTTCATGCGTTCTTCAAGTGTCATAGTCGGGTATTAGAGAATTGCATTGCAAGCGTCGCTTGGCAACGCTGATAAACAAAGGCTCGGAGGATTTTCAACGCAAAGTGAAAAATTCCTTTGACAGGCTAAATGCAGGGTGACACAACACCACCAGTGCTGGACTCCCAGCACGCAATCAAATCATAATTCACCCAGGACCAATCAGGAACTTCCTCCTATGAATAAGGCAGAACTCGTCGAAGTCGTTCAAAAAACACTCGGAACCGCCAGCAGGGCTGAAGCAGAACGCGCCGTCGCGGCAGTTGTTGACGGCATCAAAGCCGGACTCAAGAAGACCAAGAACGTGCAGCTTATCGGATTCGGCACCTTCAAGGTCGCGGAACGCGCCGCTCGCATGGGCATCAATCCGAAGACCGGAGCCAAGATCAAAATCAAGAAGTCCAAGACCGTGAAGTTCGCGGCCGGCAAGGATCTCAAGAGCAAGATTTAAAGCCAGGACACTCCCCCCCGGGAGAAAAGAAACACCCCGTTTGGCCTTAAGGCTAAACGGGGTGTTTCAGCCTAAAAACGGCAGTTGATGCTTGAGCGCAGTTCTCGCGTGCCGCGGTAACGC
>JBAXSN010000197.1:0-4799 GCA_037130675.1 Verrucomicrobiota bacterium | reverse complement strand
CCGCTTCTACTACCCGGCGAGACTCTCGCCGCAAACCAAGTTTCAAGTCAGGATTGGCATGATTTACAGGATTAGGATTTTCGGATGCCGACCGACTTTGCAGGCCTCGGGCAAAATCCTGATGATCCTGAAAATCATGTTACTCCTGTCAAAAGATGCCAACGCCTCAACGCTCGCCGAGTTAAAAAGTTTCTAAAACAGTGAGACTATGCATAAAGGCATCAGCCTGCCGTGCCCCCAAGCTGCTCAAACGCAGCGACCGCCAGCGCCTCCGGTGCCCCAACATTTCCGACAACATCCGCATGGCGAGGCGGTTCTTCCGTTCCAGACTCGAATAGAATCACGCGCATCCGCATTTTTTCAAGGCCAGCTTCGGACCCTACCCGCTCCGTCTTGACCCCCACTGGCAAGTTGCAGTCTCCGTTCAGCAGGCGCATCAATTCCCGCTCCGCGCGCACCGCCATCCACGTTGGTTTGTGGTTGATGGCTGCAAGGAACGCGGCGTCTTCGACCCGAGTTTGGAGCGCAATGGCGCCTTGTCCGATTGCTGGAAGCATCTCGACAATTTCAGCGTGGAAAACGCCGTGCTCGCATTCGAGCTTTCCGCCGTCGAGGCGGAATCCGAGCCGCTCCAAGCCAGCCTGGGCCAGCACGGTGCCCTCCAGAATCGGGGACTCGTTCAACTTGCGAAGCCGGGTGGCGACGTTGCCGCGAATTTCTTCAATCACCAGGTCCGGTCGGCGAAACCGGAGTTGCCGGGCTCGCCGGATACTGCTGGTGGCGACGTGCGCCCCGTGCGGGAGCGCGTCTAGGCCGGGGGCGGTCTTGGTGAGCAACACATCGCCGGTATTCGCCCGTTCCAGAACGGCCGCGAGCACCAAGCCGTCAAACATCTCGCCCGGCATATCTTTGGCGCTGTGAACCGCGAGGTCGATTTCCCGGCGCAGCAACGCTTCTTCGAGTTCTTTCGTGAAGAGTCCCTTGGCTCCCGAGGGCGTCTTTTTAATGAGGCTCAGGTCCAGCTTCTTGTCGCCGGAAGTGGTGAATTTAACGACCTCGATCTCCAGCGCCGGGTAAACGCGGCGTAGTTCGGCAATGGTCAGTTCCGCTTGCGCCAGCGCCAATGCGCTCCCCCGTGTGCCCAAAATAAGCTTCTGTCTGTTCATGATTGCGGTCTGGTGCAGATGTTCTCCGGAAGCGCTTGGGGAGGGCCTACACGTCCTGCCTCAAGCCACGCATGGAATTCGCACACATGCCGTTCGATAAATTGCTCGCAAAGCACCACTTCTTTGCGGCGCACGTCGATTCCTTGCTGCGCGATCGCCTTGAGGGAATCGATGTCGTAGAGATACACGCCTTCGAGGTCGTTCACCTCCGCTTCCACATCGCGCGGCACCGCCAGGTCGATCACGAAGAGCGGGCGCTGCGGGCGCTGATGCATCACCGGCGCGAGGTTTTCCCGGGTCACGATGGCATGCGGTGCGGCGGTCGAGGAAATCAGAATATCGATCTCGTGCAGGCGTTGATCCCACTCTTCGAACGGGATGGCCTCTCCTTTCAAGTCCGCGGCCAGCGCGGCGGCCCGATCGTAAGAGCGGTTGGAAACAAAAATGCTTTTCACCCCGCGCGACAACAGCGCCTTGGCTGTCAGTTCGCTGGTTTCGCCCGCGCCGAGAACCATCGCCTCGCAGGAGGAGAGACTGCCAAAAATCCGCTCGGCCAGATCCACCGTCGCCGAGCCCACCGAAACGGGGCCGCGCGTGATACTGGTCTTGGTCCGGACCTCCTTGGCGACATTGAACGCCCGCTGGAACAGCTTGTTGAGATGGCGGGCCGTTGCCTTCGCTTCCGCAGCCGCGGCGTAAGATTTTTTAACCTGGCCAAGAATTTCCGTCTCGCCGATCACCATCGATTCCAGGCCGCTGACCACGCGGAAAAGGTGGTTAATAGCCCGTTGTCCGTCGAGCAGGTAAAACTCGGGAGTCACCGGGCCGCTACGCTGTTCCAGAAATCGCTGGAGAGTATTCAGTCCCGCGGAGGCATTCTCGGAGGCCGCGTAAAATTCCACCCGGTTGCAGGTGGAAACGATCACCGACTCGGCGATGCCGGGCAACGCGCTCATTTCGCCGATAACGGTATTGAGCGTGGCATCTGGAACCGCAAAGCGCTCCCGCACGTCCACGGCTGCTTGTCGATGGCTGATGCCAAGGCAAATGACGTTCATGGGGCGAGGATTCGGGCTTTTTCCACAAAGAAATGCACCCCCCAGAGGATCGGGAACGTCAGCAAAAACGCCCCGAGGGAGAGCAAAGCTATTCGACGCGGCCCCAATCTTCGCGCGCAAATAATCGCGAGATAGACGAGCCACATCCCGATTCCCCATCCCATTTTAATCCAACCGACTGGCGCGCCCACCATTATTCCCGCAAAAAGCCCCGCCGTTAAAATCCCAAACCCCGCCCAAAGCAACCGATTGTTCGCGATGGCGAGGGTGGTTATTGGGGGCATCAGGAAAAAGAGCGAATGAAGATGATGGGTTTTAAGCTGCCGTTCCTGCACCAGATACATGACCCCGGCCACTCCGGCCATCGCGAACGCCCCGTAGGCAATCACCGAAAGAGCGGCATGCAACTCCGCCCAAGGGTTTGGATGCGTAACAATTTGAGCCGGCGTGTCGAAAGGGGTGATGAGCGCCACCACCTGAATCACAAAAACCAGCGGCGCGGTAAACGCCCCCAGCAGAGAAAGGCGGTAGGTATGCCCGACGACCAGATAGAGCAGGTTGATCGACCAGCATAAAAATATCAGCACCTCGAAGAGATTCGTGAGCGGACAATGGCCAATCTGCTCGCCGCGATGGTGAAGAAATATGGTCTGAAAAATAAACCCGGTTCCGATCAGCACCAGGCTGCGGCGACCGGGGCGGTAATACCCCTTCCTCAACGCGAACACGGTATACGCGAACGCGACGAGGAAACAGAAAGTGGAAATAACTAATGGCAATCGATCCATTGGTTAGCAAAGGCTAATTGAGAGAGTCCAGCTTTGCAACTATGCGGAAAACTCGCGCAGAGACGCTGGCGCAGAGATTTCTAGAAAGGAAGCCCTCCGCCGCCTCTGCGGGAAAATCATATCCGTTTTAACGCTTCAGCGGTTGTTCGTGGAGGACGGCTGTGGAGAAAAAGCTCAAAATCGCCAGCGCCAGAATCGCCACAAAATAAAGGGAGTAACGGTTCCACTCCAGGGGGCCAGTGACTTGCTTCAGCCCGTCCATGGCGTCAAGACACACGCCCCAGACGATCGGCGTGATTCCCATGCAGAGGCTGCTGATCACGGTGAAAAACGCGAAAAAATGGGAGCGCCCCATCGCTGGCATGGTGTTCATCGTAAGCCGGGTGATGGCCACACTTGCCGCGGAACCGCCCGCGCCCGCGACGAGGTTGATCGCCACGAGCGCTCCAAAGCTTGGCTCCAGAACTTTGGTGGCGAGGGCAATCCATCCGACGAGGTAAACGAGATGGAACCCCAACGCACAGCGCAGGAACCTCTTTGACCCAAGCGCATCGAGCAGCTTGCCGGTGGTCGGCAGGGCCACCAAGGCCGACATAAAGCTGACGGTCAGGAAAAGCAGGATCTGATTTTCACCCAAACCGGCGCGGCCCTTGAGAAAGGAGAGCGTAAAAACTCCCAGGCTGCCGAAGGTGAACGTGTAGAGCAGATTGAAACCAACAAGCCGGGCGAAAGGCGGAAAGGTGATGATCTCCCGCCACGGCACTCGCGTTCCGCTCAGCTTGAGTTTTTCCGGCGCTTGCACGTCGGGCATCCGGTTGAGGAAATAGAGCGAAACGGCGCCGCCGATTCCGGAGATTAAAAAGACCAGCGAAAACTCCCATGGCGACGAGTTATTCTGAAGCACGAATCCGCAGGAGAGCATCGCCACCAGCGAGCCTGACTGTATGAAGCGTTGGTCGCGGGACAAAAAGCGGGCACGGATTTCTTCGGGCAGCAATTCCGTGATCCACGGAAACCAAGCTCCACTGGCGATACCCCGCAGGAGATTGAAGACGAATAGAAACCCGAGCAGCAGCGCCAGCTTCCATCCGTTGTTTAGAAAGGCAAGCAGGGGGATGATCGTCACCACGAAGATGCAGATGATCCGTGTTCCCCATCCCGCGAGAACAAACCGCCTGTAGCCGAATCGCTGGAGGTGGTGCGCCGCCGGGATCTGGAAAACCGTGAGCAAAGGCGAGAGCGACGCGAGCACGCCAAGCGCCGTAGCGGTCGCCCCCAGACTCTTGGCGTAGAGGACCATAGGCGCGCCAAGGAAAATCTGGAACGAGACCGCATTGAACAGCGAAAACCAGTTGGCGTTGAGAACGCCCTCAGGAAACTCGGATCTTTTTAATGGCAATGGCTGAGGCTCAAGGATCACGGCAGACAGGTGGCTACTCTCCAATTATTCGAGGCAAACGGAAAGGAAGATCTTTCGTCGAGATTCGTTGAGCGTTTCCCTTCTTCTAAGTAACTCACCGGTCGCTTTGCCACTCCTTTCCTTCCTTCGTCAGGTTCGGGAAGCTGGAGCTTGAGAACGAGTTGGCCTGGGGCGGTCGCAACGTAAGAGGAAGGCCCACCCGGTTATTGGCGGGTTCGGGAACGTGACACAGGCTGGAAAGCCTGTGTCACGTTTGGGCTCATGCCAACCTAAAGGATGGACGGAATGGACGGGGAGCAAAGAAAGCTTCCCCAGGGCAAACGCATCAAATTTTGTCGACTCCTTTTTCAGCGCTGAAGGCGCGACC
>JBAXSN010000196.1:0-4823 GCA_037130675.1 Verrucomicrobiota bacterium | reverse complement strand
GCCATGCCGGCAGCAGGTAGATCTTGCCGTTGCCTTCCTGGGCCAGCATCCGCTGGAGCGCGATGGAGCCGGAGCCGAAGTGGTCGAAGTCGGGCATCCCATCGGTCCATTCATTGCCGTAGAGCGGAAAGCGGCAGCCTACCGAGGCGGCACGGAATCGGCGGACCAATCCCTTGGCGCTTTCGGCGGCGTTGCCCGCAAGAGCCCAGCCGATTTGATCCTGCGTCCAGCACCGACAAGCAAACGTGTCCTTGCAGGTCCGGTTCTGCATGGTCGATTCCACGATTTCCTTGGTTCCAAGTGCCAACCCATAGCAGCGGAACGGGAAGACCGGATAAATCTCGGGAATCTCGCCATTGCGGTTCTTATCCTCGTGCTTCTCAGCCGCCACAATCGCCTGCCGGCCATCGATGGTGCGCATCGGGATTTCGGGGATCTCGGTCCGGAAACGTTTCCAGCGGGCTTGATCCTCGGCGGTTCCGGCTTTCAGGGCCAACAATTCGTCCAGGCAAAAGCGCAAGCCGGCGATGTCGGGGGCGGGATTGACCGTGTTCCACCATGTCTCAAGCGCCTGGGAAGGCTCCATATGCAGCTTGCCATTGGGGTCGCGCGGATAGTGTTCGTTAAAGAAGAGCAGGATTTCGCGGGCAAACGGCACCAGGCGCTCGTCGCGGAACTTCGTATCACCGGTGTAATGGACGTAGTCGAGCATGACGGCCACGGTTTCGAGGCCGCTGGTGTAATGAAAGGTCAGATGCCCGCCTTCGTACGGCTCGCCCGGCTTGACTTTGGGCGGCGGCGCCCAGCCGTCGTCGCCGGTCACCGGGTTGACATTTTCCCGGTAAAACGCGCCGTCATGGCCGAAGTAGGCCTTGGTAATGGCTTTGCGTGTCTCGAGCACGTTCCAGTAGTGATCGAAGAAGGGCTTCATCAGGTCGAAATCGCCGCTCATGAGCAGCGGCCAGTAGAGCAGCCGTTGATTTTGGGAGGTGAAAAAGGTGCCCCAAGCCCGATGATCCTCCGGCTCCAGCCAGGAGCCATCCGGGAGCTGGACCGCCCCCGGGTGCACCGGCTTATTCCCCGGCTTTACAAAGACCCGCAATTGCTGGGTAAAGAGGCCGCCATTGAACTTGGTCTGAAAGCGTCCCCGGCTTTGGGCGCCCATGTAATAGCGGAACATGTTGTAACTCTGCGCGACCAGGGCGGCGCCATCGGCCTCTTCGCGTTTGCCCAACTGCCATGCGGGCCCGGGCTCGCCCTTGGTGCTGATTTCGCCATGGAAACGCTCGCGGGCCTCGGCGGGAACGGTGCGGTCGGAGGCAATGATCCAGCCCCGGTCCCAAAACCGGGTCCACCACTGGCAATGCTTTTCCCAATCGCTGGGGAGATTGACCGGCTTGCTCGCCAGCTCTTCAATCGCCTTGGCCCAGGTGTTGGCGGGGTCGGGCGTCTGCATCGTGAGCGAATGGATGCGGAGGTCAAACTTCTTCCCCTTGCCCCCAAGCGCGCCCCCCGTCACCGACAGCCCGGGGCTTTCCACCAGGTTCCCGAACGTGTTGAAGCGGTATAAATCCGGGGCAAGCTTCTCGGGGTTCTCAATGGTCCAGGTGCCCTTCGAATTGATCTTCAGCCGTTCGAGGTAGGAACTCCGGTCGCCGACGGTGAAATACCAGAGCAGTTTGTCGCTGCGGTCCAGGCGGACATCGGGGGTTTTGTCCAGACCCCGGGCGCCGTTGTAGCGGGTCCAGAACTCCGGTTCGGCGGCGAGGGAGAGTTCGTGGGGCGAATCGATCTCCACATGGTAAACGGGGCGGTTGGCGTCCGCCCAGATCCGGAGCTTCACACCGTCGGCCTCGATGCGGATGGAGGCGGTCGGCAGATCGAGCCACTGGTGGAAGGGTTTGCCCGCCACGAACGGATTGGGCGTCAGCGCGATTTTCAGACGCCCCGTTTTGTAGAGGTCGCCGTTATAGCTGAACGCGTCATTCTTGGAGAAGAGCAGGTAGAGATTGCCGTTCTCAATCGCATAGACGCCCGCGCCGATGTCGCCGTTGCCGATGGGCATCACACCCGAGGCATCCTTGGATGGAGTGGTCCATTCCACGTTGTAGCGGGCCATGCGCGCCGCAGCATCGCCCTCGGCCTTGAGCGGCTGCGCCAGTAGTTCGACTGCGGACGCTGCCCACAGCGTTGCGGTTATCATCAGCGTTGGAATGGAGTTTCTCATGTCGCCCCCATTCTATGGGCCGCAGGCTGGTTTGTATTGTCACAATTTTTGTGACACGCCCTCCCCGCTGCTGCAGCCGCTCTGTTTCTACCAACGCCAGCCCCGTTGGTACCGCCGGGCATTCCATGCACGGCGTATCGTGGTGGCCTTCATTTCACTTTCCTCGGTGCCGTCGGTTCGAATTTGGCGGGCTCGCATACCACCACATCAGTCTTGCGCGCCGTCGGTGTGATGTTCCACTTCTCCAACTTGCCGTCCTTCACCGTCCCGGTGAGCACCACCCCGCCCTGGAGGTGCAGCTTGAAGTCCACGTCCCATTCCGCAGGCCCAGGCCGGCAAAAGGTAAATCTTGCGGTTGCCTTCCTGCGCCAGCATTCGCTGCAACGCGATCGAGCCGGAGCCGAAATGATCCCCGTCGGGAATCCCGTCGGTGACCTCGTTCCCGTAAATCGGAAAACGCAGACCGTTCGAGGCGTTACGAAAACGGATATCCAACCCCTTGGCCGCTTACGCCAGGCCCTTTGCCGGCACGCTCACCGACGCCGATGGCACCGCCGGATAGTTAAACGCGCGGCGGTTCCAGGACGACAAGGCCGCGCCGACCTGGATCACCCGGGCGCTGTCGGTGACGTTGCGAATCCAGACATCGCAGGCAAACTCCCGCTTGGCCACCGACGTGTGCACCAAGGTTGATTCCACATGTACCGCCGGCAAAACCACCAACCGGATGGACCGGACGATCCCGTACCCGAGCTTTGTATTTCCGCCATAGCCGCCGCTCAAAGTCTTCGCCTCGGCGATGGAGGCCGGATCACTGCCTCCCGGGAAATCAAACCCGACGGGCACCTCTGCGGAGGCCCTTTTTTGGCCTTCGTTGTCAACCAGAGGTTCCCGGTTATAATGCGCCTGTGAAACGCCTTCACCTGCAAGGTCTGCTCCTTGCCGGCCACGGCGGCTGTGGTCAAATCGACCGTGAACGCCACCTGCGGCCCGCGGTGCTCGCCGACTTTTCTCCCGTCCAGGAAGACCTCGCAGCCGTAGTTCACCGCGCCGAAGCGCAGTTCCACCGCCTGCCCTGCCGCCTCCGCCGGCATGACCAGCTTCCGTTCGTAAAGCACGCAATCCTTGACGTCCTTCAACACCTGGATGGGTGGCGTTTGCAGATCCGAGTTCCAGCCGCCCGCCCGGCACCTTGATCGGCCGCGGCGCACCGCCATCGACCGACAACGTCCAGTCCTTGTCCGACGCCAGGTCCATTTCTTTCAGCGCGTCCGGCGCATACCGGTAGGCTGCCCAAGGATTATTCTCTGCCCTACCCGCGTATCCTGCGCACAGCAGGACACTCACAATCAATAACAATTTCCTTTTCGTTAGTTTTCTTTCTTAAAGTTAAGGGTTTCAAGCGAGGCCGGAACCAAGCGCACCGGACCCAACAGGCCGGAGGGCAGCAGCGGGTCCTCCGCCTTCCAGTGGCGCCAGGTTGTGAACGTCACCCGTCCGCTCGTTCGCGGCGTCTTCTTGGTCAACCATTCGGGAAAGGCCTTGATCGCGCCCTCCGAGGTGTACTCGCAATCCGCAGGCAGATGCTCGTCCCCGATCAGACGGTTGGGCCAGAGATTGGTCACCTTCACCCGCACCGTGTTCTTGCCCGGCTGGATCGCACCGGTTATGTCTGCGGCAAACGGCGGTTTCCAGAGGATGCCAAGATTCTTCCCATTCACCTCCAACTCGGCGATCACCTCGACCCGCCCAAGATCCAGCCAAAGCCTGCGGCCCGCGCCGGTGTAACCGGCAGGAATCTCGAATTCCTTCTCGTAAACCGCCGTGCCCGAGAAATACTTGATCCCTTCTTCGGGGCGCTTGGTCCAGTCCTCCAACTGCTCAAAGCGCACCGGCGCAGTCGGCCCGGCCCATTTGGGGTCGAACTGCACGTTCCACCCGCCTTCCAATGTCAGCGGGTTGGGGAGCTCGATGGCGGCGTCCGCCTTTTTCCCGGCGGCCGTCCCGAATTCGTATCGGCCGGGAGCAAACGCCGTAAGCGCCACCTCCCCGGCCTTGCCCGAGACCTTGAACGCGGGCAGCCCCTCACTTTTCTGCTCATTGGCAATCGGCTTGCCATCGCGCGCCACGGAAACGATCCCGTCCTCCGCAGGCGAGCGGAAAACCACAAAGACCGAGCCGCATGGATCGAGCCGCATCGGGACAAAGGTTTGATCATTCTCGATTCGATACCAGGCGGCGGGTTCGATCTCCCCCGTGTCGGGATGCCAAAATTCGGGCCGCTTCCCCGTGACGCGGAAAGCGCAGACCGTCTCGACAGAGCTCTTTTCACAACTGGCGACGAAATACCAGTCGGCCTCCTTCGAAGCGCGGTGGATGGTGTTGAGCAGGGCGTTCCCTGAGGAGTACGCAAAGTCTGGCGCCAGCTTGGCTTCAGCGAAGACTTCCGCGTAAGATTTCCCCCAGACGATCCGCCCCTGGCCAAAGCGATTTTCCGTGATCGTCTTTCCATCGCACGGACCCCAGACCTCGTCGGCGATCCTGCGGATTTCCACTTCATCGGCCGGGTAGTTTTCCAGTGTCGGAGAGAACTGCG
>JBAXSN010000195.1:0-4843 GCA_037130675.1 Verrucomicrobiota bacterium | reverse complement strand
AGCACCGCACGAATTTCTGGCTCCGTAGTAGAAGCGGCTTCCAGCCGCTTTCCCTCGGAACGAAGCGGCAGGGATGCCGCTTCTACTAACCCGGCGAGACTCTCGCCGCAAACCAAGTTTCGAGCCAGTTTCGCCTCGTCCTATCTCTTGCAATGGTGCGGGCCTTCAGCCCTGAATTTTATTTTGCCAATTTCCTGGGGCGTTGCCCCAGGCTGGTATAGAATGGACTTTTGGTCCTCAGCGGAACCAATCCGAACAGGATTGGGCATCCCTGCCGCTTCGTTCCTACGGAAAGCGGCTGGAAGCTGGGCAGCGTGCCATTAATCCTCAATGCCCGTTGGCCACCACGCATTTCGAGCAGTTGGCCTCGATTTGCTTGAAGAAGTCGTTCCCCTTGTCGTCCACCAGAATGAAGGCGGGGAAATCTTCGACTTCGATTTTCCACACGGCCTCCATCCCGAGCTCGGGATACTCCAGCACCTCGACTTTTTTGATGTTATCCTGGGCCAGGATCGCCGCCGGACCGCCGATGGAGCCCAAGTAAAAGCCGCCGTGCTTCTTGCAGGCATCGGTCACCTGCTGCGAACGGTTGCCTTTGGCGATCATGATCATGGAACCGCCGAGGCTCTGGAAAAGGTCCACATAGCTGTCCATCCGCCCGGCAGTGGTAGGGCCGAAGGAGCCCGAGGGCATTCCGTTCGGGGTCTTGGCGGGGCCTGCGTAATAAATCGGGTGGGCCTTCAGGTATTCGGGAATCCCCTGGCCGGCATCGACGCGCTCCTTGAGTTTCGCGTGGGCGATGTCGCGGCCCACGATGATCGTCCCCTTGAGCAATAGCCGGGTGGAAACCGGGTGCTTCGAGAGTTCCGCAAGGATTTCCGGCATCGGGCGGTTCAGGTCGATGTTGACCACGGTGCCTTCGTTTTCCTTCCGGAAGCGCTCCGGGATGAACCGGCCCGGGTTGGTTTCGAGCTTTTCAATCCAAACGCCTTGGCGGTTGATCTTCGCCTTGATATTGCGATCGGCCGAACAGGAAACGCCCATTCCGACCGGGCAGGAGGCGCCGTGGCGCGGCAGGCGGACGACGCGGACATCGAGTGCGAAGTGTTTTCCCCCGAACTGAGCGCCGAGCCCGAGTTCCTGGGCGGCCTTGAGCAGGCGCCCTTCGAGTTCGAGATCGCGGAACGCCTGGCCGCCGTCGTTGCCGTGGGTCGGAAGCGAGTCGAGATACTTCACCGAAGCGAGCTTCACCGTTTTGAGGCATGCCTCGGCGCTGGTGCCGCCGACGACAAACGCGATGTGGTACGGCGGACACGCGGCGGTGCCGAGATACTTCATCTTGTCGATAAGGAACGCTTCGAGGCTCTTCGGATTCAGAAGCGCCTTGGTCTCCTGGTAGAGATAGGTCTTGTTCGCCGAGCCGCCCCCTTTGGCGATGAAGAGGAATTTGTATTCCGAGCCGCCCGTTGCGTAGAGGTCGATCTGCGCCGGCAGATTGGTGCCGGTGTTTTTCTCCTCATACATGTCGAGGGCGACCGTCTGCGAATAGCGCAAGTTTTCCTCAACGTAGGTATTGTAAATGCCGTGGGAGATCGCTTCCTCGTCCGAGCCGCCGGTCCAGACCTGCTGGCCTTTTTTCCCGACGACCGTCGCGGTCCCGGTGTCTTGGCAGAACGGCAGCACGCCACGGGCGGCCACCTCGGCGTTGCGCAACATGGTGAGCGCCACGTAACGATCGTTGTCGCTCGCCTCGGGATCTTCCAAAATCGCCGCCACTTGGGCCAGATGCGCGGGCCGGAGCATGAACGAGCAATCGCGCATCGCCGCGCGGGCAAGTTGCGTGAGCGCTTCCGGCTGCACCGTTAAAATTTCTTTGCCTTGAAACTCGCCGGTCCCCACGCCCTCGCAGGTCAGCAGGTAGTATTCGGTCGTGTCTTTTTCAAGCGGGAACGGTTCCTGATATTTGAAAGGCGTAGGCATCCGGCCACCATAGCGGAATATGCCCGGCGGGAAAACGGAAAAACTGAGCAGTTTTCACGTTTTCTAATGCGAGTTCATTTGGACGCAGGTCCGAAAACCCGATGAATACAATTCCGCGGGTCAGTCGGCGCAGGCCCGTTCCGCATTCCTGGCTGGATCATCTGCGCAGGCGCAGGCAGCATTTCCGCCACACGGCCAGTGCACCGTCGCGATGATCCGCTCCACGATTTCACGCCGGGCTTTCTGGGACGTGCGGGGCGGATAGGCCGCTGAAAAATGAATGCTGCCGCCCGGATAATGACACGGTTTCAAAGGTGGAATCCGCTCCAGAACCGCTTTGCGGACATTGCGCGTTTCGCCAGCCGCCGTAACGCTCCAGTGTTTCTCGTCGATGCAACACCAGATGACCCAAATGCCGGTCCGCGGCTCAAGAATGTCCGTGTTCGGCCAAGGTCCGTCGAACAACAAGCCCCAGCGCTTAAAAGCCATATTTAGGGGCTTTCCGATGGTTCCAGCTTGATGAAAAGAAATTTGGCACTGGAGATAAAAGCATCGGGGAATACCTTAGGTGCAGACCCGGAAAATCGGAATACGGGGAAACGCGTATTCTGTATTCAGTCCGTTGGGCTAAAGCTGATGTCCGTTGATTGGGGATGCGAGATTGCGGTCCGCCCGAATGCCGGACGACTTATTTGCCACTGAAAAGTAAGCTTCCACTTGTTCGAGCTGCCGGTTGAGAAAGCGGTCCGTCCCATTCATAAAGTAATCAAGCCATCGGAAGATCGGCGGGCCGATCCGGTATTCGAGCGTTAGCACCACTTCCGTCAGATTCGGCTTGATCTCGAAATACTCCAGAACGCCGACAACTTCCAAATTTCCACGGTTGGATCGGAACAGTGTCTGAGACGGGTTGTCGCCTTCGATTTTCGCGACATCGACTTCCCCTCGGAATCCCCCAGGCAATCGAAACTCGAAATGTGCAACGCCATCGATGGTGTTCGCCGCAGTCACATCGATCAGGTGCCGACGGTAGCCGGTGAGATCCGCCAGTTTCGTCCGAGCCATCCCCCGCCCCATGTGCATGTGAAACGTCTTCTGGATCAGCATGAGCCCTCCTCTCCTCAGGGGCAGGAGAGGAGCAGTGGGAATGCCACGCCTGAGTTTCAGGAGGTTACGCGATCCGAGCCTGCGGAAACTGTTTCGATAGCCGACACCTCTGTCGCAGGACGGACACCTGTAGCCGCCCCGCTCAGTGGGGGGGGCGGCGATGTGGGCCTGGGCGTCTTTTCTGGCGGTGATCCCTCCCGGCGGCTACAGAGTTCCGCTGCTACAGGGTGCCAACGGTTTCCCCCTACTTCGCCGGTTTGGCATTGAAAATCTGGACGGTGGTAATGAGATCCACCGCACGCTGAAGAGCGGCATCGGATAACCTCGCCCGTGCCCCGGAACCGCCGTTTAGCAACGCTTCGGCATCGATCTCGTCGGGGTTTACCCCGGCTACCAAGGCCGCTTCGTTAAACCGTGCGCGTTCGGTTTCGAAAACCAGTCCGCTCACCCCTTTTTCCAACCCGGCCCGCAGAAGTTCGGCTTTGTCGGCTGGCGAGATGTCCACCGCAACATCCGGCTTGAGCCCGTCGGGGAATATATTCAGGTCCTGGGGCAGTTTAATTTCCGCGACGGCAACCCGGAGCAACTTGCTCCCCCTCAGGGGCAACTCGGAGAATTCGGCGGCCTCGCCGGCCGTCTTTTCGCCAATGACCAGCGCGTTATCCAGAACGCGAAGAACGCCGGCAACCACCTCGGCGGCACCGGCGGTGTCGTGATCGACCACGGTCACCAATACGCCGCGAAAGACCGGGTCCTGATTGGAGGTAAACATCCGTTCCTGCTTTGCGCTGGGTCGATGCACGGCAAACAACATTTTCCCCTTGGGTGTGAGGCGTTTGATGAACTCGGCGGCCGTCTCAAAGTCGCTGCTGGGCGGAGTGGCCCGCAAATCCAGGATAAGAGAACCGAGGTGCTTGGCGGTGAAATTGCCCAGCGCCGCATCGAAATCGGCCAGATGCTCCTTATCGAGCGATCCGGCGCGAACGTAGCCGATGCGGTCATCCAGGATTTCGGCTCGGAAGGGGCTCGCGGGTTCGGCTGGCAGTCCCGACTGGCGAACGGCGGCGCCGCCGCCGAGGCGTTCGAGAAGGCCCTGCAGTGTGGCGCGGTTCACCTTGTCTTCGGAAAGCGCGGCCGGGTTCACGTAATTGCCACGCAGCAATTCAAGAGCTTCCTGGGTTTCCGTGTCGGAAAGGGCATCGACCGCCAGATGCGGCGGCGTAGGTTCCGGCTTGGGAGTCGCTGCCGGGCTTGGGCTGGCGCTGGCCACGGGAGCTGGAATCACCGCCGGAGCGGGGGGATTGGAAACGGGGGCGGGCACTGCGGTCGGTGAAGCCTCGACTGCGGGCGCCGGGGCTGGCGCGGTCGAACCGGGGGCGCCCGCCGGGCTCTGGCCGAACGAGACCGGTCCGGTTAGCACGATTCCCAGCAGAATGCCCGAACACGCAGCGGCGCGGGTAACGTGATTCATAGTAATGCGAGCAGCCTACAGTCCTTTGGCCGCGATGTCGCGCCGGAACGTGGCTCCTTCAAAATCTATTTTTCCCACGGCTTCATAGGCCTTGGCTTGAGCTGCCGCCAGATCGGCGCCGAGAGCGGTCACCCCAAGCACGCGACCGCCGCCGGTCACCAGTTTTCCCTCCACCTGCTTTGTGCCGGCGTGGAACACCACGACCTCTGGCGTCGCCTCGGCTTCCTCGATCCCGGTGATCGGCTTGCCTGCGACATAATCCCCCGGATACCCCCCGGAGGCCAT
>JBAXSN010000194.1:0-4850 GCA_037130675.1 Verrucomicrobiota bacterium | reverse complement strand
ACTCTTAATCAGAGGGTTCTTGGTTCGAGTCCAAGACGAGGCAGTAAGGTTTTTCCCGAGAAAAACGATGAAAACGGCCCCGGAAACGGGGCCTTTCTTATGCGCACAGCCGGGGGCAAAAGACTGCAAATTGTCCGTCAATGTCCGCGGTTGTCCCTTGCCTTTGCCCACAAGATGCCCACAGACTGACCGGGTGTTCTTGGGCTATCAACGGGAGGGCTTTGAGATGGGGACGCAGAAATCACGGGCCGAAGAGGATGAGCCGGTCAACTTCAAGGGGCCTCCCTTTGCCTTTGCCTTCACAGACGCCCGAATCGCCCTCGCTCGAAAGTTGGTGGCGGACGGGGAGATAGACACCGACGCCAACGGCCGGCGGTCCTGGCACGACAAGAAGTGCCGCGGGCTTGTCCTCATGGTCAACGGGGCGAGCGGTTCGGCACACTTCTACTTCTCGGGGAGCGCTACTCGGGGCGGACGGACGGTTCGTCGGGCCCTCGGGGAAGTGGAGAACATGGCGCTGTGGAAGGCCCGAGAAGCAGTGTCTTCCGTCCGCTACGACCGCTCCCGCATGGCCTTGTTGATGCCGCGGGAGTCTGCCGCTGCCGATGCCGAAGCAATTGCTTCACCGGACAAGACGGTAAGCGAAGTGGCCGCAGCGATGCTCTCCGCGCACGAGGTGGGCCGCTGGCTCCCTGGAACGCGGAAGCGGGCCCCGCTGCCGAAGACGGTCCTCTTCTACAAGAATCTGCGCCGCGCGACGCTGGCGCCGCATGAGGGGCTTTCGCTCGCTGCCTTTGCCGAGAGGCTGCCGAGCATCTACGAAGCCGTACAGGCAAAGGCGCCAATCCAAGCCAACCGCTTCGTTCAACTGGTTCGGAATCTCTACAGCTTTGCCACCGATGCGAAACTGTGGACCGGTCCGAATCCTGCCGCGGGGGGCGCGGGGGGCGGGGCGAACCGATTGACGCGGACACCGGAGCAACCCCGGACGAAGACGCTGACGGACGATTGGCCGCGGCTGGAAAAGGCGATCGATGCCGAGGGGCAGCCGTGGTGCGACTTGTTCCGGGTGTCGCTGCTCTCGGCAATGCGTATGGAGTGTGTCCGTCAGATGCGATGGGAAGACCTGTCGCTAAACGGAAAGGAACCGGCCTGGAACATTCCGCCCGAGTGGGTGAAGGGGCAGCATGGGGGGCATCGGATTCCCTTGCAGCCCGAGTTGCTTGACCTCCTTCGGCAACGGCGGAAGACCGTACCGACGGATAGCCAGTTCGTCTTCCCCGGTCGGTCCGGTAGGCCAGTTGTCGGCTATGCAAAGGCATGGCAGCGGGCCCTAGTAGCGGCGAAGCTCGATAGCGAAGACCGGAGCAAGCGACCGCGCCCGCACGATCTGCGGCGCACGGCCGGGGAACGGATGACAACGGCAGGGGTGCCGCTGTCGGTCGTGGTTCGTGCATTGGCGAACCGGCCAAGCTCCGCGGCGATGGTGGCGAGAACCTACGCGCTCGCTGCCGATGACGCTCTCCGCAATGCGTACGGGGCGATCGGCGCGGGATCGACGTCGAACCGAAAAAAGGCGGGAGCGAAACGGCCGAAGTGAGGGCGGCCGGGGGGGGCATCGCGCCGCCGATTGTTGACACTCCCGGACAATTCGGGCAAACTACGGATAAGGCTCTTTTGGTCCGCATTGACGCGGGCGTTTCTTTCGACACGACTCTTTCCCACTGACGGGAGCGGGGCCTTCACCGCGGGAGCGGTGCGCTCACTGGCCGCGCCAGTATCCCCGTCGTATGCGTGGATGCTGTCCGCCGGCCCCGTCAGAGAGGCCGAAAATGTCCCTTCTTGCCGTGGACGCTCTCCGCGCCCGCCACAAGTCGGCGGAGCTTGCTAGCTCCGCCGCCAATCCCGAAGTGGATCTGTACGTAGACACCCGAGAAGCGGGCCGGCGGATCGGGTTGTCACCGAAGACGCTTCGCACCTACCGCTGCGAAAAGCGGGGGCCCCCTTGCTTGAAGCTGGGGGCCGGCCCGAGAGGAAGAATCCTCTATCGGGTTAGCGACCTTCAAGCCTGGTTCAAGGCTTCCGCCCGCGTTCTTGTCGCGGGCTGATTCGTCCCTGTCGGTGCGCGGCGCGGCGGGGGCAATCGCTCCCGCTGCGCCGGCGCGGGTTGTCAGCCGGTTTTCGGGGCTTTCGCCCCGCCGGGCATGAAAAAACCCGCGCGACGACTGCGAATCGTCCGCGGGTTAGTGAGCAACGCAGCGGCATTGTCGCCGGGCCTCTGCGTTGCGTCAAGCCTTTCGGCGAACGGAGCAACGCAATGAGCAACGAGCTTGAAATGCTTTCCGTCCCCGGTGACGAACGGGACGTGCGTCTAGAAGTGTCGCTGTCGGAAATCAACGGTGCCCTACCCCTGCCTGTCACGACCGAGTTTCCCGGAGCGTGGCCGGTGGAATTGGCGTGCCGAGCGAGGGCGGCTCGGTTGCTAATGTGGGAAGCATCGTTCTCCCCAGAAAAATCAATCAAGCAAGTGAGCCCAGACTGCGAGAGTCTGGACAACGTCGGAAAAAAGGTGCTGGCAACTGTCAAGCGTTGCTGGGATCTCGATGCCCACCCGGACCCGGAACGGGTGTCCAGCCTTGTCGAAATGTTGGACGCGGACTGGTGGCCGGATCACTACCAAGGGTGCCTAACCTTTGAGGAGACAGGTTGTCTTCCCGAATGGGAACAACAATTGCCGATCCCTAATAATTCGCTCAAGGTAGAAGCCGATTTAACGGTTAGGGCGTGGCTTGACCAACAAGACAAATACCGTTTCAAGACCGTCGGTAAGATCGCGTTTGAGTACGCATGGAAGCGAGCCGCTGAAGACGACGACGAATGGGAGTTGATCCTCAGTGAAGACGACGAACCCGAACCCGAGCCCGAAGACGACGAAGATGAACTAAGCGAGCGCCGCGTTAAGTCAAGGCGCCGCAGCCAAGCGAGGAGACAGCTTTCCGCCGATGCTGAAGCGGCGGCGACTGTGTGGATGGCACGAATCAGTGCAAAATACCCGCACCTTCCTTTGTATCCCACAAACGCCGCAGAGGAAAGCCGGGAAGCTGCGATTGTCCTTGCCGCAGAAAAAGAATCTCAAGCGATGGCGCCTGACGAGCGAGAAGTATTCTCGCAAGCGATCGACCACTATCTACAAGGTGGTAAGGCCTTCAATTACTGTGAAATCGATCTTGCCATGGATCTAAAACGCCTGCGCGCCGGATGGAAACTGTCGGCATCGCAGCGTGACGCGGTGGCTCGGGCGCTTATGCGAACTCGTATGGCAAGCCAGCCCGCGGGAAATGGCGATGTAGACGCGATCCATCCGCAGTTGAGATTCGGAATTACCTTCGCCCGAAGCAGCCCTAGGAGTGAGTTTCACGCGACGCGAGGAGAGATTCAACTCGTTCGCTACGGCTCGGGGGCTGATACTCGGTACATTCTCTGCTGTCCGTCGTGGCCGTGTGTGGTGACGATGACTCCCGCGGAGTTTTCACGGGGAAAGGCTGCCGGTGCGGCGATCTTCCGGGATGTGGGTATTGCCGTCGGGACAGATTGGCGCGAGGTGTGGGAAGATCAAGGGCTTTCAAAGTCGCTTCTCGCTGATGCCGAGACGATCGATACTTCGCAACGCCGGCAGGATTGGATTGAGTACGGCCGGAGTCTGGCCCTGGAAGCGCCCGCCGCTGACCGTCCATCCGGTAACGGGGAAATCTGCCGTCTTCCATCGGGCGAGATTCTCACCGATGCGAAGTGGCTGACGAAACGCGCTGAAGAAGACGGAATCATTCATGAATGGGAGCGGGATGCCTTCCGCGCGTTCTGGAAGGAGGACGGGCCCGGCCGGGCGGACACGGTCCGCCGGCCAACCAAAAACGGCACGTCTCGCCGCTACCTCGTGATCGATGTTGAATCCCTGCCGGCTGCCGCGCCGCGGCTCGCTGGGCCAGCGGACGGCAGGACTGCGGGCGGGGCGCCCGGACGGCTGACGGATGACAATGCCGCCTGACGGCGGGCCGGCAGGCAAGATCGAATGACGATGAGCGGGGCGGGCCGACGCTGGACGGTCCGCCCCGCCAGCGTTCGTGCCGACGATGACCGAGAATCCGCAGGGGGCGGATTCTCCCTGCGGCAGATCCCCGGCAGGCTGTGGCCGCGGCTGCTGACGGTCAATTCCCTCTTCTATAGAGAGGCCGCGCGGACGAAGGCAAAAAACGGCCAATTCTGTAGCGCAGAGGGCTTGGCCCTTGTTTTCTAGGCCAAAACAGCGCTACGAGCATCAGGCAGCCCGTAGCGCTACGGGGCTTGGATAGCGTGTAGCGCGAAATACCCCTGTTTTTCTGCATCAAAACGGCTGCGCTACAGAAAACAGCAAAAAACAATTGGGGTAGGGGGGATTCGGACAAAAAAGAGCGCTACGAAAGCGCTCAAAAATCCCAGAAAGATGGAAAAGGCCCTATATTATAGGGGATTCCACACTCTCCCCCGCTGACGCCGAATCCCCGAGGGGGCCGCGGATCGACCGTCCGTGCCGCGGCTGGCGGAAGTTGCCACGGTACGAATACGGCCCGGATGCCGCTGGGAGCCTCAGGATGCCCCGAGGATGCCCCGAGAGTTGCCAAGCCTCCACAGGGAGCTTTGGTGTCGCCTGCCGGCAGGCGGGCCGCTGGGGCCTTGTGTGAGTCCGCCGGCGCCGCCCCCGAGTAGGCGGCGCCGGCGCTGGCAGCAGCTACCCGCGGCGCGGTCCGCAGGGGGGACGCTGCGCCACGACGGTGGCAATGAGAAGCTCATTCAACGTCGCTTGGATTTCTTTC
>JBAXSN010000193.1:0-4851 GCA_037130675.1 Verrucomicrobiota bacterium | reverse complement strand
TGCCGCTTCTACTACCCGGCGAGACCCTCGCCGCAAACCAAGTTTCAAGTCAGTGACCTACCGCTGCCACTTCAATACGCCCTTTTTGATGGCGTAAACGTAGCCGACGGTGAGCACGCAGATGAAGCTGAGCATGCTCCAGAAGATGACGATCCCATGGCCGGGTTCGGTCGCGCCAGCGCTGTTCTCCAGCGGCTTCAGGAAGTCGCGATAAACGACCGCCCATGGATACATGAACACCACCTCCAGATCGAAGAGGATGAAGAGCATGGCCACCACGTAGAACTTGACGCTGAAACGGGGCTGCGCGCCCCCAATGGGCAGCATACCGCACTCGTAGGGCGAGTCTTTGACGGGCGACCGACGACCGGCTTTGCCCAGGATCACGCTAAAAATGAGCGCGACGGCGGCAAATCCGATGGCAACAACGATCTGAAGGAGGACGGGCAGATAATCTATGAGCATGACCCGGGCTGGATTCGGGTTGAAAACGGGGCGTTACCAGAATGGAAGCGCGATTAGACGGCGGCGGCAGCGGCGGGAACCGGAGCTGTCCCAGGCACAACGGGCTGAAGGGTGGCCAGTGAAGCCAGGCCTTTGTATTTCTTGCCGGTTTTTTTCACGACACCACGGGCCACGAGATTCTGAAGCTTTTCGTAAGCGCGCAGACGAAGCATTTCTTCGCCTCCGCTTGCCGCGTTCCGGGCGCGGAGGTTTTCATGCACGATGTCGAACAGTTGCTTGAATTCGAAAGTGCTTTTCCGGGATAGAACGCTGACGAGTTCTTCGGTCACGAGATCGGGCAACCGACGAGAAAAAGCAGTTTTCTTCTGAATAGGCATAGACCACAGACTATAGCAGACATTTCCCGAATCACGAATGGAAATTTCAATCAATCCAAAATTTCGCTGAACCGGGGTCACTTTGTGGGAACCGGGGTAACCCCGGCGGGGCCGTTCGGAACCTCTTGGACCCCCTCGGCAGGGGGCGCGGGCGGTGTCGGTGCAAGAAGCGTTGTTTGCGGAGGAGTTGGGCGTTTTGGACCCGCCGCATTCATGCCGGGCACCACCGGTTTGCCTTTCATCATCGGGACGGCAACCGCGCCGCCGACCGCGAGCAGGCTCAAACCGGCTTCGTAGATAGAAACGGGCCCCGTGCTCTCAAACAGAGCCCCGTTCTCGAGTTGTGCGCCCGAAAGGACGATCGGCTGGAGGTGTTTGCTGATTGTCTGGGTCTGGGGCAGTTTGCCGAGATCGACGTAGTCGGAGGCATGGGGAACGAAGTTCGCACCCAAGACTGCCATGGGGCGAAAGGCTTCATAAACTCGCTCGAAGAGTGCCTTGGTATCGAGGTAAGCCAAGGTGGTTCCGGGTTTCGTCACGGTGGCCAGTGCGCCGGTGTAAGCCGCCGATCTCTCCAGCGTCGCCCCGTCGGACTTCGATTGCGCGGCGCTCTTTTTAAGGGCCTCGATGTCCAGCCCTGCCAATAAGTAGTGGTCGGTCAGCGCGACGGAAGGCGCCCAAGGCAGCCCGCCGTTTGCCGGGGCGGTCCAGCAGGTGACTCCGCCGCCCGATTCCTGTTTCCAGCCCCCGAATACCGCGTCGGCGAACTGCCGGGCGAGCGCGACGTCGCGGATTTGGACCGCCAAGCCCAGCGTGGGCTTTCCGCTTTGGGCAGGCCAGTCGGAGTAGAGGGCATACTCGGGGCCGAACGCCTCCTTGAGTTTGGTCATCGTGGCTGTTGGTCCCCCGAGCGTTTCGGCCACGTTGCGCAGCCCGTCGGAGACGATGCCGAGAGCGCTGAGGTCCACCATGGGGACCTGATCCGGGATCAGCGGGGCGAAAGCGTAGTAAAGAATCGTGTCGGGAGTCGTCACTCTGAGTGTGCTGCCGCTCAGCGCGGGATGGCGGGCCCCTTTGGGTTGAAGCACAAAAAAGGTGTCCCGAATTCGTTCGCCCTCCAGTCGAACGCTCCCGCAGACCGCCTCGATGCTCTGCATTTCCGCCGCCTGCTGGGGATCGATGGTTTTTCCGGTCGCGGCTGAAAGCATGAGCACTTTATTGAAAAAAGCTGCCGGTTGGATGAAGAGGCGCACATCGGGATTGAGCGGCATGTGCGCCGCCGAGTTGCGGTAGGCCCCGGCTTCCGCCAATGTGCCCTGAGCTTTGCCCATCACCCGGTCGAGCGTGGTTTTTAACAGCGCCACGTCGTTGGCGACAAAGTACCAATCCCGGACGAACGCCCCGGCGATGGTGATCTCTTTGTCGGTAAACGTCTCAATTTCCAAGTCGCCGTAGCGAGCGAGTTCCGACTTGCCGGCGGGCGAATTGTTCTGCGCCTGAGTTCTGGCTTTGGCCACCAGCGCCTCCACCTCTTTGCGCTCCCCGCCAAACGAGAATCCGGCGATCATGCGCGGCATATTTTCGGTGATTGCGGAAACGGCTGCGAAGACTTGGCGGGTGTCGGCTTTGCGAAGCCTCACGACGACGTCATCCCAAGTGGCGTTTTTGGGGATTTTCGAGCGGGGTCGCTCCAGGAAAGCCTGGACTTCGGGCTCCCTCGCGATTTTCGCGAGGGCTGTTTCGCGCCAGCGGATTCCCGAGGCGCGGAAATCGGGGAGTTCGGCGAATATCAGGGTCTCGGGCGGGAGGAATTCGGCGGCGGAAAGTTGCCTGACCGCGACTTTGTCTCTGAAAAAGAACAGTCCAGCGGCCACGCCAACCGCAGCCAGCACTGCAAGCAAAACGAGTGCTTTTTTCATAAATAATTACGTTCCATGTCGCTTATTTCGGAAGGTAAACCAAGCGAAAACACGCGCGCTTTCCCTGAATCGTGCCTCGTGGACTGTTGGCAAGCATTCAGGTCGTTCAATGGCGCGACACGGTTCCGCGGAACCGAGGCTGCTTGCGTGGGTGCAGGAGGGGAAAGTTACAGGGGGTGCTTGGCACGTCCAAAGAGCAATCCAAGGCACGTATATTCAAGTGTAATGCCAAATCCGGGCTTGGTTTATCGGTGTGTTTTAGGGGGGACAATTTGTAACCATGGTTTACGGCGAGTGCCAGGCGACGAAGTGACGGGAATCAACGGAAATCGATAAGAAGCTCCACCGACGGTGGAAGGCGGTGAACCAGTAGCTGGGTCGGTCCCGATCAAGGAAGGGCGCCATGGAAATCATTCATACTCACCAAAGCGCAGAGTGGTTGAAAGTGCTCTCGCAATGCGCTCATGACATTTATCATCTGCCGGGCTTCCATTTTGCCGCCGAGCGCAATGGAGAAGGCGAGGCGAAGCTTTTTGTCTATAGAGGCGGCGGCTTCATCATTGCGCTCCCTTTGCTTTTACGACCCTTAGACCAACTTGCCGTAATTGGCGAAGCTGCGAGAGGGTGGAAGGATGCGACATCCGTGTACGGCTATTCGGGCCCCGTGGTGTCCGATCCCAATATCCCGGATACCGTGCGAATTGATTTTCAGCGAACTTTGGACAGTGCATTGCGTCAGGAACGCGTCGTGTCCGTGTTTTCGCGATTCCACCCCCTCTTGGCTCAAACTCACCTGGTTGCGGGATTAGGCGATTGCCTTTTGTCGGGCACCACTGTTTCTATCGATCTCACGCTCTCCGAAGCGGAGCAGCGGGCTCGATATCGTCGGGACCACCGGAAGAGCTTGCGCCAGTTGCGGGAATCAGGAGTTGTATGCCGCTATGCGGGCCGTGAGAGCATGCCATCTTTCGTCCACATGTATCGGGAGACGATGTCCCGTATCGGCGCTGACCAATGGTATTTTTTTGACGATGAGTATTTCAACAATCTGTTGTCGGGGCTTGGGTTTCGATCGCACCTGCACTTGTTCCTGTGCGAGCTGGAGGGAAAGGAAATCGCTTCGATGTTGGTTGGCACCTGCTGCGGAATTGCCCAAACATTTCTCAGCGCAAGCTTGGATGGTTATACCAAATACGCCCCAACGAAGTTGGCTATCGACACTGTTCGTAGCTGGGCGACCAATGAAAGACTTAAATATTTCCACCTGGGTGGCGGCGTAGGCGGAAAACGTGATTCGTTGTTTTACTTCAAGGCTGGATTTTCCGACCGAACGCATGATTTCATAACGTGGCGCTGGGTGAATGACCCAGAGTTCTATGGACACTTGTGCCATGAAATGACGAGGTGGAACGAGCGAAACCGGCGGCGCCCTGTCTCGTCCGATTATTTTCCGGAGTATCGCTGTAATTCCGTTCCAATGGAAGCAGAAGAGATGGCAGTTGCTATTGATCCTCCCCGGCCTTCCTTGAAATGAGAACGGGTTTGTCGTTCTGTAACATCTGCGTCCGTGAAATCTGCGAGGGAAATTCGCGCTCGATCTGGAAGATCGCGAATCAAAATGGCGGATGGGGGGGGATTCGAACCCCCGGTACCTTTCGGTACACACGCTTTCCAGGCGTGCACAATCGACCGCTCTGTCACCCATCCGTAAGAGGCACCCAAAAAAAATTGGAACGGGAGTGTGGGGGGAAACTCGAACGAGTTCAACCGGAATTTTGGTATCCAGAGGCGAATTTCTGAACTTGGGTTGGCCAGGGCTGGGGCAGTCTGTGAATTTTGCAAGTTTTGATACCCGTCCTGCAACGGAAGAGGCGACTTCGACGACCTGTATCGAGGCAAGTCAGTGAGCGCATTCACAATAGGGGTGCATTGGGTGGTTGCAGAGGTGGAACCAGCGGTATGGACAGAGCGCATGCGCCTTACGAAGCGCCCCGATACCCAAGGTTTCCAGTCACTCCAAACCAAGTTTCAAGCTAGTCCCGCCCCCGGTAGCGTGCCTTGCCGGATCATTCGTCGGGGAAACTATACAC
>JBAXSN010000192.1:0-4852 GCA_037130675.1 Verrucomicrobiota bacterium | reverse complement strand
ACCCTGCACCAAATTGTGTGTTGTTTTCAGAGAAGGCTTCGGAGTTCGGGTTAATGGTTGCTTTGAAGCGCCCCCAAAGGCGGTGGCCCTCCACCGCCTTCGCGCGTGGAAAGGATTCACGAAATTCCACCACCGCTTCGGTCGCAACACCGACTATTTTCTTGCCGCGTGGAGCCCACGTTGCGGGGCATCGATATCTGTCAAAAAAACACCAACCCGCTCACGGCAACGGCTAAGGTCGCGAGTTCCGGAAGATCATCCGCACCGAGTCCAGCCTGACGCGGGCGTCGGCGAGGCGGTCGCGCAAATCATAGACCTGCTTCTGAGCTTCCTCGATCTCGGCCTGGCGCACGTTCGGATTGATCGCTTGCAAATCCCGGAGCCGGTCAACTTCCGCCTCAAGCTCGGCCTGCATGGCCAGCAAACTCGCCGCGATCATCTGATAAGAACGGGTCGTGGCCAGGGTGCCGGCAAACTCAAGCATCCGCGGAACCAGCTTGTAGCCGAGATCCACTTTGCCCACCACGCGGGTGATTGGTGCATTTTCAAGCGCACCAAACGGCTCGGCGCATTCGCCGAACTTCTGGTCCACCACGATCCGCACTGGCGTGGGCGGAAGAAACCGATCGGCGTGCAACTCCGCGGGAGCAAGCACTTCAAGAATGTAAATCGCCTCCAAAAGAATTGCTTCCGCATCCGGACTTGAGTCGAGGGCAAGCGCCGCACCTCCGCGTGTGCTGCAGAGCAGCATCTCAAGCGCGCCGCGCACCGCCGGGTGATCCCAAGTAAGAAATGCCACATCTTCGCGGCTCAACGCCCGCCGACGGTCGGCTGTGAGCGTGATTCCCTCGGCCGGAATGCCCGGGAACGATTCGCCCATTCCAGGCCCGGGAGTGATAAGCCAGGTGCGGGGGGCCATGTCTTCGACCTGAACGCCGAACAAATCGAATACGCGAAGCATAAACTCGTCGAGCGAGGTGTCCTCGTTGGACGCAGTGATTGCCTCGATCATTCGGGCTGCCGCGCCGGGTCGGCGGCACTGGAGTTCGAGCAGCCGATCCTGTCCTTCGGTCAGCCGGGTGTGAACTTCCTCGCAAGCGGCTTTGGTTTCCGCGATCAGCGCATCGACAGCCTCCTCCGACACTCCACTGGTTACGGCGGCGGCTTTCTTGCGACCTTTCGCAGCCGGTTTTGCACCCGCCCCGGACCGGTGTGCGAGCGCTCCGACCGCTTCACCAAATCGCGCGTATAGCTCCGCGCCGCCATGGAGACTTTCCTGGAACGCGTTGAGCCCTTCATGAAACCAGCGGGCAAGCAGCGCAAACGGTCCACCTTCGACGTAAGGCACATGAATCTGGATGTCGGCGCTTTGGCCAATCCGATCCAGCCGCCCGATGCGTTGCTCCAGCAATTCCGGGTTTTCCGGCAGATCGAACAACACGAGGTGATGCGCAAATTGGAAATTGCGGCCTTCGCTCCCGATCTCCGAGCAGATCAGGAGTTGCGCGCCGTCTTCCTCGGCGAAATACGCGGCATTGCGGTCGCGCTGCAACAGAGTGAGCCCTTCGTGGAAAACGGCGATCGGGAGATTGATTTTCTCCCGCAGCGCGGCTTCCACGGCTTCGGCTTTTTGGCGGGAGCGGCAGATGAGCAGCGCCTTGCCGCCCTTGAGCTTCTTGACGAACGTCACGAGCCATGCGATTCGCGAGTCGCCGGCCAGGTCGGTCGATTCGCCACAGAACTCGGCCAGGGCAGCTTCGGGCGAGCCTTCGAGCGGCACGAGCTTGGCGACGCGTTTTGGAAATCCGGTGAGAATCGCGCGGGTATTGCGGAACATCACGCGCCCCGTCCCATGCTGGTCGAGCAACTCGGCCAGGAGCGGTTCCCGGGCGGTTTCGTCGCCGGCTTGCAACGTTTCCACATGTTGGGCAATGCGGCCGGGCATCGCGGCCAGGCGCTCAATCTCTTTCGCGGTGAGCTTCTTTTTGCCCACCAGTTTGTCCGCGATTTTTGCGATGGGCGCGTACTCTTTGGCTTCCTCTTGAAAGGCTTCGAGCGTCGGGTAGCGGTCGGGATCGAGCAGCCGCAGCCGCGCGAAATGACCTTCCGGCCCGAGCTGCTGGGGCGTGGCCGTGAGCAGCAACAGTCCGGCGGTCGCTTGCCCGAGAGCTTCAACGAGAGTGTATTCCGGGCTGGATGCGGTGGGCGACCACGTCAGATGGTGGGCCTCATCGACAATGAGAAGGTTCCACCCGGCCTCGGTGAGTTGGCGGCGGCGCGTTTCGTTGTGGGCGGGCCAGCCGACGGCGCAAAGCACGAGTTGATCGTCCAGGAACGGGTTGGCATCCGCGTTGTTGGCTTCGATCGACAGGCAGCGTTCTTCGTCAAAAATGGCGAAGCGCAGATTGAACCGGCGCAACAACTCGACATACCATTGATGCACCAGCGCCTCCGGAACCAGGATCAGCGCCCGCTCGGCCTTGCCGGTGAGATGCAAACGATGGAGTATCAAGCACGCCTCGATCGTTTTGCCGAGCCCCACTTCGTCGGCCAGCAACACCCGGGGCGCATGCCGGTTGGTCACTTCCTCGGCAATCGAAAGCTGGTGCGGGATCAGATCGATGCGCGCTCCCGCAAAGCCGCACACGGGCGACTGGAGAATGCGCTGGCGATGATGAAGCGCTTCAAGGCGGAGTTCGAACAAAGTCGAATCGTCCACCTGTCCGGCAGCGATCCGCTCCGCGGGCTTATCGTAAGTCAGGGTGTCGCTCAACTGCGTTTCCACCAGCCGCTCGCCCTTCGGCCCGCCATAAGTCAGGACGCCGTCGGAGCGTTCGTTGACGATCTGGATCACAAACGTCTCCCCTTCGTGCGAACGCACGGTATCATTCACCTTGAAACGCACCCGCCGCAGCGGAGCGCTCGCCCAGGCATAAATACGCATCGCGTTGGTGGCTGGGAAAAACATTTTCACCCGGCCGGGTTCCACATCGAGAACGATGCCTAAGCCGAGTTCGGGTTCCGGTTCACTGATCCAACGTTGTCCTGCTGCAAAGCGCATTGGTATTAATTACTAAGCGATAGAAAACGCCACGAGAGAAGGGGGCGCCCAATTCTCCGTGGCGTTAAAAAAATTAGAATGTCTGGTTAATCAAAAAATTCTTAGCCCCCGACTTCAGCTTTAGCTTCCGCGGCGAGCGGGGTGGAAAGATAGCGTTCGCCCGTGGAACAGGCAACAGTGACGATCAATTTACCTTTGTTTTGCGGACGCTTCGCCAATTCCAAGGCCGCCCAAACATTTGCTCCAGAGGAAATGCCGGCCAGAATCCCTTCTTCTTTGCAGAGCCGGCGGGCCATGGCGAAGGCGTCGTCATTGCTGACGGCGATGACCTCATCGATGACCGGGAGGTGCAGATTGCCGGGAATGAAACCCGCGCCCGCGCCCTGAATTTTGTGCGGGCCGGGCTTGAGCGGTTCATGGTGCAAGGTCTGCGCAATAACGGGGGAATCTTTCGGCTCCACCGCCACGGCTTGGAATCCCGGCCTGCGCGGTTTGAGCACTTCTGACACGCCGGTGAGCGTGCCGCCCGTTCCGACCGCGGCAACGAAAATATCGACCTTGCCATCCGTATCGTCCCAGATTTCCTCGGCTGTCGTGCGCTGGTGGATTTCCGGATTGGCCGGATTGTTGAACTGCTGCGGCATCCAGGCGTTGGGCGTCGTGGCGACGATCTCCTCGGCGCGGGCGATCGATCCCTTCATCCCTTCCGTGCCCGGTGTGAGCACGACCTTGGCCCCGAGCATCGCCAGGAGCGTGCGGCGCTCGACGGACATCGTCTCCGGCATGGTCAGGATCAGCTTATAGCCTTTCGCCGCGGCCACGAACGCCAGGGCAATCCCGGTGTTGCCGCTGGTTGGCTCGACGATCACGGTGTCCTGGTTGAGCACGCCTGCTTTCTCAGCAGCCTCGATCATCGCCGCCCCGATGCGGTCTTTCACGCTCCCCGCCGGGTTGAAATATTCGCATTTGATGGCCACGGTGGCCTCCAGGCCGGCGGTAATCCGATTGAGCCTTACCAAAGGCGTCCGCCCGACGGTTTCCACGATATTGTTAAAAAGTCTGCCCATAAAATTTGTGTGCTTCCCAAAAATCGACGCTGCTGGAGAAAGGCCTTTTTACACGCACGCGCCGAGTCATTCAAGGGCGATGTCTCCGTTGAGGCAGCAGCCGTCTCAAAAATCGATGGCTGCGCCCATCCAAGAACAACCCGTCACCAAACAAGGACTATGCCTGCACTGCTTGCTCAATCAGACGTTAAACAAATGATGAAACGGATTCCCGAGTGGGAGACCGACAAAAAATCAATCGAACGCACTTTCGAGTTCGACGATTTCACCCAGGCGATCGATTTCCTCAACGCCGTCGCCGAAATCGCGGAAGAAGAGGACCATCATCCCGATTTGGATGTCCGCTGGAATAAAGTTCGCGTGGAGCTTTCGACGCGGAGCGAAGGCGGACTCACAGAACTGGACTTCCAGATGGCCGAAAAGATCGATAACCTGGCGGAATGAATGAGGGTTCATCCGAAACGAAAGAGCAAACCGCTCCGCTCGCCCGGCGCATCGTGAGCACCGGCGTGGTGCTCGGGCTATGCGTGGGGGTCTGGTGGGTGGTGAAGATTCGAACCGCTCCGCCACCGCCGCCGACGGTTTCGCAGTCGGCGACAGTGCCGTCGTGACGGGCGCGCCAGCATCGCAGCGTTTCGCCTTTTTTGGACAGATATCGATGCCCCGCAACGTGGGCTCCACGCGGCATGAAAATAGTCGGTGTTGCGACCGAAGCGGTGGTGGA
>JBAXSN010000191.1:0-4905 GCA_037130675.1 Verrucomicrobiota bacterium | reverse complement strand
CGTTGGCGCTTCGGAATGATGTCCCAAATCGAATTTTGATGCGTTTGCCCTGACAGGAAAGAGCATCGGCATTGACCGTTATCGACGACTCTAATAAGTTGCCGGTTCTGCCATGAAGATAAAGCGCGCTCTCATATCCGTTTCAGACAAAACCGGCCTGGTCGAATTCGCCGGTGAACTCGCCGCCCTCGGGGTCGAACTCATCTCGACCGGCGGCACCGCCAAGCTCCTCCAAAAAGAAGGCATCGCCTGCACGGAGATTTCCGCCTACACCGGATTTCCCGAGATGATGGATGGCCGGGTAAAAACCTTGCACCCGAAGGTTCACGGCGGGCTGCTCTATCTGCGCGATAACCCGACGCATGTGGAACAGGCGAAAGTCCACGGGATCGAGCCGATCGACCTGGTGGTCGTCAACCTTTATCCGTTTGAATCGACCATCACAAAAGACGGCGTGACGCTGGAAGAGGCCATCGAACAGATCGACATTGGCGGGCCATCGATGCTTCGCAGCGCGGCAAAGAATTACCGCTCCGTGACGGTGGTGGTTGATCCCGCCGATTACGAAGACGTCCTTACCAGCATCCGAGACAACGACGGAGCCACCACGTTGAAGCTCCGGGAACGGCTGGCCATCAAAGTCTTCGTCACCACTTCCAAGTATGACGCCGCCATCGCCAATTACCTGAACAAGGAACAGGAAACGACCAGCTCCTTTTCGGTTTCCCTGCCCATCGCCGCTCGGCTTCGGTACGGCGAAAACCCACATCAGCACGCGGCGCTCTATGGCAGTTTCGACGATTTTTTCCAAAAGCTCCACGGCAAGGAACTCTCTTTTAACAACATCCTGGATATCACGGCGGCCTCCCGCTTGATCGAAGAATTCTCCGAGCCAACGGTCGCGATTCTAAAGCACACCAACCCGTGCGGCGTGGGGAGCGATCCGGATTTACGGGCCGCCTGGGACAAGGCGTTCGCCACCGACAAACAGGCGCCCTTTGGGGGGATTATCATCTGCAATCGCTCGATCACCGAGCCGTTGGCACGCGCCATCAGCGAGATCTTCTCCGAGGTCATCATCGCGCCGGACTTCGATCCCGACGCCCGCGCGCTGCTCCAGAAGAAGAAGAATCTCCGGCTGATGAAAAAAATCGCGTCCGAGGCGGCCTCGGAGACCGACCTCGACATCCGCTCGGTCATCGGGGGCCTCCTGGTTCAAGACCGGGATCGGGAAGATCTGAAGGATCTGGAAAACAAAGTGGTCACGCAGCGTCCGCCTACCGCCGACGAAATGCGCGCCATGATTTTCGGTTGGAAAGTGGTCAAACACGTCAAGTCCAACGCGATCGTCTATGTCGCCAAGGACCGCACCTTGGGCATCGGCGCAGGCCAGATGTCCCGGGTGGACGCCTCACGCATCGCCATTTGGAAAGCTCAGGATGCCGGGCTATCGCTGGCAGGCAGCGTGGTGGCCAGCGATGCCTTTTTCCCATTCCCGGATGGACTCATCGCCGCGGCCGAAGCCGGAGCCACCGCAGCCGTCCAGCCTGGCGGTTCGGTGCGCGATCCGGAGGTCATTGCCGCAGCCGATCTGCACAAGATGGCGATGGTCTTCACCGGCATTCGCCATTTCAAGCATTAGCCGAAACCATTACTGGCCATGAGCACGCTGCGGTTGGGGGTTAATATCGATCACGTCGCCACGTTGCGTCAGGCGCGCTACACCGGCGCATTGGGCACCCCAAATTGCGAGCCGAACCTCGTTCCTGCAGCCCTGGCCTGTGAACGGGCCGGGGCGCAGGGGATCACCGTTCACCTGCGGGCCGACAGGCGCCACATCCAGGACGAGGATGTCATCCAGCTCCGCGAGAAGATCGCGACGAAACTCAATCTCGAAATGGGGAACACCGCCGAGATCCTTGAGTTCGCGTTGCGGATTCGCCCGGAGGACGTCTGCCTGGTCCCGGAAAACCGTCAGGAGGTGACCACCGAGGGGGGGCTCGACGCAGTCTCGCAGTTTAAAGCGCTCCAGCCGACCTGCGGCCGGTTGCACGACGCGGGGATTCGAATCAGCCTTTTTATTGAGCCGGATTTCCAGCAAATCGACGCTGCCGTGAACCTCGGTGCGGAAGCCGTTGAATTGCACACTGGCGCGTTCGCCAACGCGGTCGCTCAGGCGCAACAACGCGAACTCGAACGGATTCGCGCGGCTGCCGAGTATGCCCACGGACGGGGCTTGCAGGTCAATGCAGGCCACGGAATCAACTACACCAATATCGCGCTAATCCGCACGGTGGCCCATCTGGAGGAATTGAATATCGGTCATACCATCGTGTCGCGCGCGGTATTCGTCGGTCTTGAGAATGCCGTGGCTGAAATGCTGGCGGCGATGCGCGGCTGAAGCCGGAATGCCTCGCGCCAAGAAGGGGAGGAATTCGGCGAAGGGCGCGGAGTGTCCAGTTGGTTCGAATTCCTCTGCAGTCTTTCTCCTTGGCGGCCTTGGCGCCAAACCCTCCGGATGAATTGACTCGCGCCAAAGACACAAAAGCCATCAAGATCATGAACATGAAGGAAGATGAAAATCCGCCCGCGGCTTCGCGCATCATCGGTATCGGCATTGACCTCGTTGAAAACGGGCGGATCGCCGCATCGATCCAAAAGCTGGGAGACCGGTTTCTGGAGCGGGTCTTCACCGCAAATGAAATCGGGTACTGCAAACAGATGCGCAGCCCGGCTCCGCATTTCGCCGTTCGGTTTGCGGCCAAAGAGGCCGTTTCCAAGGCGTTCGGGTGCGGCATCGGAGTGCAATTAAGCTGGCTGGATATCGAAGTGACCCGCTCCGAATCCGGCGCTCCAACAATGGTGCTGCATGGGCGTGGCCGCGAACTCGCCGCAAAGCGAGGGGTCGAGCAGATCCTGCTGAGCCTCAGCCATACGGAGTATTACTCGACCGCTAACGTGCTTTTGGCCGGACGCTAAGGCCGAGATTCAGGGCGCAGAAAACAAATGAGAAACTTTTGTTTTCTCGGCGACCTTTCGTCCACCGCTTACTCCGGCGACAGCCCTCCCAACCGGCACACTTTTTCGCGGAGTTGACCCGCCAACGCTTTACGATCCGGGCAAGCCGGTTCGGGTTGGCCATACGTCACGACGGCGCGAACGCCTCGTTTTCCCATGAGGTTCAGGAGGTGCGGCCCAAAAACCATGTCCCGCCAGTAGGCAACCTCGTCCTCCACGCTGCCATCGCCTGGCTCAAGTTCATAACGCAGGAAGGCAGGGGTTGCGACCCAGCCTTTCTCGGCAAGCGGAGCCATAAGCGAGGCGCGGAACGGCAGGACACGATCTCCGCCCGTGCTCGTTCCTTCGGGGAAGAATGCAAGGACCACACCCGCGTCCAAAATACGCGGCATTTCTTCTCCAATCCGGACGACATCGGAACGCAAGTCCCGCCGGATAAACAGGGTTCCGGCCCATTTCGCCAACTGTCCAAAAATGGGCCAGCCGGCTACTTCGGATTTTGAGATGAAGACAAGCGGGTGCCGCGCCCCAAAGACCAGGATGTCGAGATAGCTCAAGTGATTGCTAACGAGCACTCCGCGGGTTGGGGGTTCGCCAATATAAGTCGGCTCTATGGCCAGGGCGCTCATCAAGCGGCGGGCGGTGCCTTGCATCCAGACGGAGCGCGCCAGAACCGAGCCGGAACGCCCGGTAATCGTGATCGCAAAGAAATAGGCGATGGCGGAGAGGGCCAGTGCGATGAGGAGTCGGAGGACGCGAAAGCCGATGCGGAGGATATGGTTGAATGTTCGCATTCGAAACAGGGTGTAAGTAAGTGAAACCAGGCCAACCTTACCAGCTCCCATTAAGGGCGCACGCTCTCTTTTTCGAGCGCCAAAGGCGGCGCTTGACTCCCGATTCCATCACCGTGCATACTCCGAACAGTTCTTTGAAAGCCGCGGGCCGGATGAACCCGGTACCGTGGCACCAGAGTAGTTTTGATAACGTGAAAAAGTGCCCCTGAGAATGGTTTGGGGGAGAATAGGGAAATGGGTGAAAAACCCGTGCGGTAGCGCCGCTGTAACGAGTGACGAACGCTTTATCACATGCCTTTATCGGCATGGCCACTGTTTCTTAACCGAAATGGCAAGGCGAAGCATGTAGGATGATCTCGGAGCCAGAAGACCTGCTTTTTCGACGCTCATCCACCGTGTTCACAGGAATACGGCAATCTGCCTCGCCAAAGGCAGGATGAGGGACGGAAGCTTTTGGCATACCAGACGGTATGTACTGTTGCCTCCACACCCTCTTCGGGAGGGAGTGGAGGTTTTTTTGTACCCTCACTTCTCGTTCAGGGGCATTTCTTTTCCGCTGGTTCAGCGAGCAAGAAACGCCGGTCTGTTCATCCCGGAGATGGATCCCTCCGACAAGCAAGCGGTGTTGGCAACCGCGCAACAGACACACACCCGATAGAAATGAAATCCAGCAAATACACGCCCCGTTATGACCGGGCGTTCGATCCAATCAATCCACGCGCCGCAAAAGCGCGTTTCTCCGCCGCCGTGCTCCCCTTGGTAGCCGCGGCGGTTTGCATCACCTCCCAGGCCGGCGCCGCAGTCGCCGCAGTCGCCGCAGCCTCGCCGTCCCCCACCCCGGCTCCGGAGGCCGCGGCAACGGAGCCGACCTTGTTGCAGGAGGTTGTGGTCACCGCCACGCGCACCGATGAAACCGCGGATCGCGTCACCAGCGCCTTTACCAAAATTGACGCCAACGAAATTCAACGCGACCAGTTCCAGAACGTAAAGCAGGCCGTCAATTTGTCGCCAGGCGTGATCGCCCGCGAGCAAGGAGCCAAGGGCGGCCTCACCAACATTTCCATCCGGGGCAACCGGTCGGTGGATACCCTCA
>JBAXSN010000190.1:0-5065 GCA_037130675.1 Verrucomicrobiota bacterium | reverse complement strand
GCGCCTTCAGCGCTGAAAAAGGAGTCGACAAAATTTGATGCGTTTGCCCTGAAAAGCCGCCCCTCGGCGCTTGCAATCGCCCTCTCGAACGCGCACACTCGATTGCTTATGTCCGAGCCAGTCAACGTGTCCAAAATCATCATTCTCGACTTCGGGTCGCAATACACCCAGGTCATTGCCCGGCGCATCCGCGAATGCCAGGTCTATTCCCAGATCCTCAAGTTCGACACGCCAGCCTCTGAAATCGCCAAGCTCGGCGCGCGCGGCATCATCCTTTCCGGTGGACCGTCCAGCGTTTACTCCGATAACGCTCCGCAGATCGATCCGGCTGTGTTCGACCTCGGCCTGCCGGTTCTGGGCATCTGCTACGGCATGCAGTTGATGGGCTTCCACCTCTGCGGCAAGGTGGAGCACTCCGACCGGCGCGAATACGGCGCGGGTTCCCTCTTCCTGACCGACGAAACGGGCCAGCGCACCGGCAAATGCGGCTTGTTCGACGGACTCCCCGACGCGATGGACGTCTGGAACAGCCACGGCGACAAGCTTACGAAGCTCCCCGCCGGATTCCACGCGGTCGGCCACACCGACAACTCGCCGTTTGCCGCCATCGAGCACCCTGAAAAACGGTTTTTCGGCCTGCAATTCCACCCGGAAGTGGCCCACACGCCCCGGGGCCAGGAGGTCATCCAGAATTTCGTTTATAAGATCTGCGGCTGCAAAATGGATTGGACGATGGGCTCGTTCATCGACCAAATCTGCTCGGAAATCCGCCAGCAGGTCGGCAGCGATCATGTGGTGCTCGGGCTGAGCGGCGGGGTCGATTCCTCCGTGGCTGCCGCCTTGCTGCACAAGGCCATCGGCGACCAACTCACCTGCGTGTTCGTCAACAACGGCCTGTTGCGCGCCAACGAAGCGGAAGCTGTGGAACGGCTCTTCGGCGAAAACTTTCAGATGAAGCTGAAGACGGTGCATGCTTCCGAGCGGTTTCTCACGAAGCTGGCCGGAGTGACCGATCCCGAGGCGAAGCGGAAGGTCATCGGCGGAGAATTCATCCGCGTGTTCGAGACGGCCGTCCGCGAACTCACCACCTCGGATCAGAATTTCAAGTTCCTCGCCCAGGGCACGCTTTACCCCGACGTCATCGAAAGCGTCTCGATCTCGGGGAATCCAGCGGCACTGATCAAGAGCCATCACAACGTGGGGGGCCTGCCCGACGACATGAAATTCGAATTGGTGGAACCGCTCCGGCAGCTTTTCAAAGACGAAGTGCGCCAGGTCGGCCTCCAACTCGGCCTGCCGAACGAAGTGGTGAACCGCCAACCGTTCCCCGGACCAGGCCTTGCGGTCCGCATCCTGGGTGAGATCACCGAAGAACGCCTACGCATCCTGCGCGACGCGGACACCATCGTGGTGAGCGAAATGAAGGCGAGCGGCTGGTATTACAAAGTCTGGCAGTCGTTCGCCGTGCTGCTCCCGGTGCGTTCGGTCGGCGTCATGGGCGACGAGCGGACCTACGACTACACCATTGCGCTCCGCATTGTGGATAGCCAGGACGGCATGACCGCCGACTGGGTCCGCCTGCCCTACGAGGTTTTGGGCAAGATTTCTTCCCGGATCATCAACGAGGTCAAAGGCGTCAACCGCGTCTGTTACGACGTTTCGAGCAAGCCGCCGAGCACGATTGAGTGGGAGTAAGCATCCCTTGTAGCCGTCCCGCTCAGTCGGGGCGGCGATGTGGACCTGAGCTCTTGTTTGCATTCGGCGCGCCCACCCGGTCGGCGACAGAGCGCCGCAGTCGCAGCGGCTTTAACGCCATCAAGCGTGAGCCTCCCGCGCTTGGGGAGATTCACTTCAATGCACCGTCCATATGGGCCGCGTCGTGCGGATTTGCGGGCGTGGTCACGCAACCCCGCAGTCGCTCGATAGTTGCCCTGAGTAGCTTGAAATCGAGCGGCTTTACCAAGTGTTCCGAAAAGCCGACTGCACGGCTCTTCTGGAAGTCAGACTCCATGCCAAAGCCGCTCAGAGAGATGGCTGGGACGGGGTGGCGCTTGCGCAAGGTCTGGATCAGATCGTAGCCGCTTCCATCGGGCAATCCAATATCGCTAATGAACAGGTCAAATGGTTTGCGCCCGGCTTTTTCGCGTGCGGTTTTCGCGTCCTGGGCCGTATCCACCTGGTAGCCGTATCGCTGGAGCAGGCGCGCGAGCGTTTCGCGCGTCTCCAGGTGGTCTTCGATAAGCAGGATATGGAGCGGTGCCTGGGTGCTGGTTGAAGGACGAGGGGGGGATTTGGTGGAGGAGGGCTTCGCGCTGTCGCCCGGGCTCGGCGGCGCACCGGCAACGGGAAGAGAGTCAAGCGCTATTTCAAACGTAGATCCCGCGTCCCGGCCGGGGCTGTGGGCGGCGATGGTTCCGCCCTGGGCTTCCATAAGCGCCTTTGAGATGGCAAGCCCCAATCCGAGCCCCCCGTACCCCTGTTTGACGAAGCGCCCGACTTGCTCAAAAGCATTGAATATTCGCGCCAAATCACCTCTTTTAATCCCTTGGCCATTGTCGCGGCAGGAAAATTGAAAAGTACCTGGTGCAGGGTTGGTTGTGCGAAGCTCGATCATTCCACCGGAGGGCGTAAATCGCACGGCGTTGAGCAAGAGATTGCGCACAATCTGCTCCATGCGGTTTGAATCCCCGTTGACGAAATGTTCGCTGGCGTCCAGGGCGAGCGTGACCTGGTGGTTGGAAAGCTGCTGACGGCAGGTCTCGATGGCCCCCAGGACGGCTTGGTGGGCATCCATCGGCTTCAATTGCAACTGAAGTTTCCCTTTTGCGATGCTATTGAGGTCCAGCAAATCGTCAATGAGGCGGGTTTCCAGCATGAGATTGCGCCGCATCATCTCCAGAGTCTCTCGCAATTCTGGTGTGGCCTCCTCCTCCAAGATGTTGATACCGCCAAGAATGGGCGTAAGGGGGGTCCGCAGTTCGTGGGAAAGCATGGCCAGAAATTGATCCTTTGTGCGGTTGGCTGCTTCCGCCGCCTCCTTTGCAATGCGCAGATTCCGTTCGACTTCCCTGCGCCCCGTGATGTCCGTCAACACCGTCACGCCGCCGTATATGGGGCCGTTTTCCGAACGAAGGGGCGATGCGGAGACGCTCAGCCAAACCCCTTGAGGGCGTTTGGAATGGCGCACAAATATTTCGGCCTCACGCACCCACTCCCCTTTACGGATGGCTTTCGCCAGCGGCAGCTCCATGGGAGGATACGGGGTCACCTGATCGGGCAAATACAACCCGGCCTGTTGAGCCAGGGACTCGAGCCCACCCGAATTGGCACCGACGCCGAGTATTTCCTCGGCTGCCGGGTTAAAGAGCAGGAATTCGCCGCGTTCGTTGGCGACCACCACACCGTCGCCCATGCTCTCCAGGATGGATCGCAGAATGCGGGTTTGGCTTTGCAAATCGCCTTCCGAGCGTTGCAGGTCCGAATAGATCGTGGCGGTCTCCAGGGAGATTGCCGCTTGGGAACCGATCATTTTGAGCATCGAGTGACGGGCGGGCGTGAAGGCGTCGGGGGCCAGGTTGTTTTCCAGATATAGTACCCCGAAGAGCTTTGCCCCGCGGCTGATCGGCATGCAGAACACCGACTTGGGCTTGGCGCGCTGGAGATATTCGTCGGTGGAAAAGACGCCCGCGTCCGAGCTCGCATCCCGCAGGATCACCGTTTCTCGGGAGCGCTTCACGTAATTGAGAATCGAGCCCGCCACGCAGGGGCCGCCCGAGGGGGGGGCGCGATTGAATTTCACCGACAACTCACCTGGGCCAGGCTGAATCTCCGCCAGCAGTTCAGCGTCGGGGGCCACAAAAAGGTAGGCTTTTTGGGCTCCGGCGCTTTCCAATACAATACGCAGCAAGGTCTCGGCGAGCCGCTCGGGGAGAATCTCTCCGGAGATGGCGTGCTGCTGCTTGATGACCGCCAGCAAATCCAACTGCTCGGGAGGCGTCGCGAAGGTGCCGGCGGCGACCTCCACGGGCCGCTCCTCCGCCAGCCAGGGATAGCGCGCTTCGAGCTGGCGCACCTTGCCCTCCGCGTCCCAGCGGACGTAACAGTTTCGAGCCTCTCGCAGGCAGGCGTGGCCGATGGTTTCGAGTCCCCGCTCCAGGTAAAACCTCGCAGCCAATTCATTGGCGATGCCCTCGTTCTGGATGAAGCCGGTTTCGCGGGCCAGCAGGATGGCGCTTTTAAAGAGTTCCTCTGCCTCTGGCAGCCGGGTGAGGCGCGCGCATTCCGCAGCGAGCAGAGCGTGCTTGTGCTGGAAGTTCTCCGGGCAGTTGGCCGCCCAGTCGCGTAACTTGGCGCAATAGGTTTCGAGGGTCTTCCTCAATTCCTCCCGCTCCCCCTCGGGCGCCCGGTCATGGGCGGCAGCGAGCGCCAGTCCGTAGAAGAAGTGGAATTGCGTGACCTCAATATGGTTGGGCGAGGTCCAGAGGAGCGCCTCGGCCCTTTTTCCAATTACGAGCGCTTGTTCGACGTCGCCCGAGAGAACGCGGGCCTGGAGCTTGAGCACGTCATGCCAGAATGGGAGAAGGGCCATTTGGCTCTTGGCAATTTTTTCCTCGAAGGCAGCTTCATCGAAGCCGGCATCGCTGAAGCTCGAAAACGAGGTGGTCCGCCCCTGCATGTTCAGGATGAAGCGCTGCTGGCTCACGAGAAGATCGGCAACATCGTCGTAGTGGGCTTTTCGGACGAAGGCCAAGCGTTTTTGCAATTCCGTCAGGACCTCGTTTAGGGGAAAGCCCACCGCAAGCATCGCGGTGATCAGATGATTGCAGCTGTAGCAGGCGCAGGCAATGTCGCCCAATTCGAGGCCCGCGGTGAAGGCGGCATGAAGATAGGGGATATCGCTCCGCATGTGCTGCGTCCAGAAGTTGATGACATTGCCAAAAATCACCAGAACACGGCTTTTCCAAACCAGAAAGCCGCGGTCCGTCAGATCGTAGGCAAGCTTGCCGAAGCGGTAACCGGCCTGGTAGTTGCCAAAAGTTGCTCCCGCGATCATCCCAAAATAGAC
>JBAXSN010000019.1:0-30752 GCA_037130675.1 Verrucomicrobiota bacterium | reverse complement strand
GGGTTCGCCTCGATCCGGTCGAGCGTGGCGGGTGCATCGACATCCCAGAACACGACGAGACTATCGGGCAGCTTCAGATCAAGCACCGCGGATTCAAGCAGTTCATCAAAGACGCCGACACCGCTGGCTTTGATGATCACGTCAGCGCGGCGGGCGGCCGCGATTTGGGCCAGGGCTGCGTCGCGATAGTTTCCGTAAACGACCACTTTCGCCCATGGGGGAGGGGCGATGTCCCGATGCTGCTGGCGCTCGTAGGCGTCGGGTTCATAAAAGGTGACCCGATGCCCTCTTGAATGAAGCGCGCGGATGACCCCTCGATAGTAAGTCGCCGCGCCGTTCCAATAAGCGGAGAGCAGGCTCGACCCAAAGAATGCGATATTTAAACCGGTATGCATCCGTTTGATTTTACCTCCTTGTAAATGTCAAATAATTCATCCACGCGATGGGCGCAGGTGTGGCGGCTTCGGATGGTCTGCAACCCATGCTCTGCAAGCTCGCGCGCCATGCTCTTATCCGCCAGAAGCGCATGGAGATTCCGGGTCATTTCCCGGCCGTCTCGTGCGATGAGAAGGTCCTTGCCCGGAGAGAACAACTGCTCATCGTCGTGCCAGGGTGAACAGATCAGCGGAATCCCGCACGCAAGCGCTTCGAATGGCCGGATGGTCGGAATCCCCCGCAAAGCCTCCACATAAGGCCGCCGTGGGATATGAATTGTCACCTTGTTCTGGGAGAACACTTCCGGCACATTATAGTTTGGCAGCCAGCCGTAATAGTCGATTCCGGCCCGGGCCAGCAGTTGGCGGGCTTCGAGAGGATAGCGAACTCCGTAAACGCGGGCCTTAAGTTTCAACGCCTTCACCGGCTTGATCAGGAACTCTTTCAGTTCCGCAGTCCGCTCGTCGTCGCCCCAGTTGCCGATCCAAACCAGATCGTGAGTTGGCCGCCGGTTCTTCACTGGCTGAAAGATTCTAGTATCCGCCGCTTCATGCCAGGTCCACGCCCGCCGGGTCCAGCCTTTGCAAAGGTAGATGTCGCGAAGGGCCTTTCCGTAAGCGAGCACGCCGTCGTAGTTGGCGAGCGCATAAGCGGAGATCTGGTGCGGATCGGTCACGGCGCGGTGATGAGTGTCGTGGAAGAGAAGCACGCATCCTCGCGGCCGCTCTTCCCCAATGCGGCGCACCAACTCGTGCGTGTTCCATTCGTGAACAATGACGAGATCGGCTTGTTTAAGCGCCTGCCTAAAGTCGAGTCGATCGTAGCGGATGCTTTGTATCAACGGGTAGTGTTGCTTAAACTCCCTTACTGGTCCTTCGCCATATTCAGAAACCAGATTGTTGCGGCTCCAGGAATCCGTCGGTTCAAATACCCGCACTTCATGGCCTCGCCGGACCAGTTCGGTTGCGATGCCCCGTAAAAAATGGGCATTGCCATGATTCCAATCCGAAATCAGGGAGTGATAGAACATCGCTATCTTCATGCGCTCACCCTCCGATCTTTGCAGGTTGCAATCACCTCGTTGTATGCCGAAAGGTAGCAGGCGCTCATTGCTTCGGGAGTGAAGCGAAGCGCGCGCCGCCTTGCCCGCTCGCCCATTTCAGCACAGTGCCGTGGGCGAGCAATCAAAGCGTTGATAGCCGAAATCAGGGCTCTTTCGTCATCGGGCGAAACATAGGTCGCCGCATCCCCCCAAACCTCCCGGAGGCTTGGAATGTCCCCAATGACCAGCGCACAACGGCATAATCCCGCCTCAAGAATCGACAGTCCAAACGGCTCGTACCGCGCGGGCAAGACATAGATTGCCGCTCTCGCCATACCCTCCGCAAGCGCCTGTGCGGATAAGGGTCCGAGCAACCGGATGTTAGAGAAGCGCCGCTCAATCCCATCGGGGTGCCTGGAGTCTCCCGCCACCTCGACAGGCCACTTCAAATGGGACGCGACCGCAGCGAGCCCGGCGATGTTCTTAGCTTCATCCCATACCCGCCCGGCAGCCAGGATACGGGGCTTTTTCGGGCTTGGAACAAAAGTTATTGGATTCCGTCCGTTGGGGATTACCCGTCCGTTTTGCACGGGGCCGTAGTGTTCTCCGAGCGCTTGAAGCATGGCCTGAGTCGGGGCGACTACCAGATTCGCGCCCCGAAGTCCTGCGACAACGCGGCCGCGATATTCACAGTATCGAGCCGGGGCCGCCGTGCCTTTAACCGCCTGCCACCACGAGAACACGCAGGAATGTGCGACCACGACGAGCGGCGCTCGCCAGGGCAACGCACCATGGGCGAACCCGTTGAGATGCACCAAATCGGGCCGGACGGTTTCCTCCAATCTCAGTAGCCAATCTCCCGCCGTGTCCACATCTGTCCAGGGGGCGTCCATCCATTCGAGTTTGTAGCAACTTTCGAAGATCGTGACGTTTTTTAACGAGCGCGCCTCGGCTCGTTGGTCGCGTGAAAGGGGAGCGCCCATGGTCGCCAACGCGATTTCGATCCCGCGAACGCCCAGCGCGCGGGCTAGCTCCGCGGAATAGGTCCAAACGCCCCCGAACGTATCGGCGGTCATCAAGATGCGGCGCGGAAGGGTGGCCATATCGTTGAAAACAAAATCAGCGCTTTCATGAATCCGTCGGGGCGTTCCGCCGTCATGGTGAGCGCCTCGTCCAACCGCTCCAGCGGCAGGCGATGAGTGTAGAGCGGCGAGGGATCGATCTGGCCGAACTGGACGGCCCCGATCGCCAGACGCATTCCCTCAAGATAGATGCGGGGATCGCGTTCATGGGCGTTGATCACGTCCAGGCCCCGCCAGTTCCAAAGCTGCAAATTGATCTGACGCAGCCCATCCTGGTGGTACCCTGCAATGACTAGTCTTCCCCGTTCACGCGTCAGCTCCCCGGCCGTGGTGAGAGGCGATTGCTTCCCGGTGGCTTCGATCACCACGTCACAGAAGTTCCCCCCGGTGGTTTTCTTCACTTCATCGATGGCTTGTTCGCGGTTCTCCAAAGAGATGGTTTTCCACGCCCCCATCTCCCGCGCCACTTCCAGTGCATAGTTCCGGCGCGAGACTGCAATCACCCGGGCTCCAGCCTTGGATGCGAGTCGAATCAGCAGGGTACCCAGAAATCCCGCGCCAACCACCGCAACCGTATCGCCCTTTCGAATGCCGCTGCGGCGAAAGATGTTCATGGCGCAACCGAGCGGTTCCCCTGGAAACGGTTCCCCATCGAGTTGCGCGGGTAATTTAACCACCGCTTCACTTTCCGCCACGTCATACTCGGCATACGCGTTGTTCGAGAGCATGGCGACACGTTCCCCTGGAACAAATCCCGTGACGGCGCTCCCGACGGCCTCGATCCGTCCCCAGCCTTCATGTCCCAAACCTCCAGCCGCCAGGGGATACGTAAACCACGGCTTGCCCTCCCACGGGGGGATGTTGGAAGCGCATACTCCGCACCCTTCCAGGCGCACCAGCACCTGCCTCGGCGTCGGCGTCGGTGTTTCGGTCTCGCGGATTTCAATCTTCATTGGCCGGACCACCGTGGCCGCTCGCATGAGTGGCTTGCGATGCGTCTTTGCCTGAAGCTCGTTGGGAATAGGTTCCAGGGTTTTCATGGAGAAGTGGCGGCGGCAAGGGTGGCGCCAATGCCCTCCGGGGCGGTGCAAAGCCACTCGTACAGTTCTCCGACTCCATTCCGCACATCGATCTCCGGAGCCCAGCCTGTGGCCTCGTGGAATTTGGAAATATCGCTGACGTAATAGCGCTGGTCGCCTGAACGCCAGTCGGCCAGCTCAAGCTCCGGTCGCGCGCATCCCAATTCGGTCATTAGATCCAGCAACTCCAGCAAGCTGGTGGTATTGCGCGGCCCGCCTCCGATATTGAAAGCTTCACCGGCGAGCGTGTCGGCGCTTTCTTTCGCTAATAAGAGCGCCCCGACCAGGTCGCTCACAAAAAGGACATCCCGGACTTGTTTTCCGTCGCCGTACAGGGTGACTGGTTCGCCCGCAATGGCCTGAATTAAAAAGTGTGCGAGCCAGCCTTGATCTTCCGTCCCGAATTGGTGCGGCCCGTAAATGCAACTCATCCGGAAAACCACAGCGTAAAGCCCAAAGCTACGGGCATAGTCCAGGACGTACTGGTCTGCCGCGCCCTTCGAGCAGCCGTAAGGACTCCGAAATTCCAAGGGCTGCAATTCGTTGACCCCTTTGGAGCGGATTGCCGGTTCGACGGGTTCGTAACGACTGCTTTGCGCCCTCAATTCGATCCCTCGGAGGCTGCCATAGACCTTGTTGGTTGAGGTAAAGATAATTGGCGGCGGATTGCAAACGGTTCGCAAGGCTTCGAGTAGGTTTAGGGTGCCGCGGGTGTTGACATCAAAATCGTAGGCCGGTTTGAGCAGGCTGCTAGTCACCGCAACCTGAGCCGCAAAATGAAAGACCGCGGAGGCATGCCTTACCGCCAGGGTCAGCGAATGCGCATCCCGGGTATCGGCGACCTCGACCGAGAGAAGGTTCCCGTGCTTTTCCCTCAGCCATTTGAGATTTCGTTCGACGCCAGGCCGGGCTAGGCTGTCATACACCAGGACCGGCTGGCCTTCCGTGAGGAGTTGGTCGGCAAGATTGGATCCTATAAAGCCCGCTCCTCCAGTGATCAGCACTGCTTTCTTGCTGGATCCGCGTCCAGATCTCGCCGCGCCATTGCGCCGGTTCGGAGTTGGCTTCGGATGGCTATTCATACCGTCAGCCCCCGCGTTTCGAGTTCGTTGCAAGCCCGGGCCAAGCCGTCGATGGCGGTGCGGCCTTCGAGCCAGGCCGCCAACTCCGCGAGCCCGTCTTGCAAAGCGATTTGAGGTTCATAACCGAGAACCTTTCGAGCCAGAGAGATATCCGCAAAGCAGTTGCGGATGTCCCCCATCCGGTAGCGCCCGGTGATCTCCGGTTCAAGGCGCTCTTTTCCGAGCACGCGGGCCAATTCACTAGCGATCTGCAACACCGAATGATGGGTGCCGCTGCCGATGTTAAAAACCTGCCCGGCTGCGTCGGGTGCTTCCATGGCCATCCGGCACGCCCGCGCCACATCATGAACGCTGACAAAATCCCGCCGTTGCCGCCCGTCCTCGTTGATCAAGGGGGGCTTATTATTTAGGAATCGCGATGCGAAGATCGCCAGCACGCCAGTGTATGGATTTGAGAGCGCCTGGCGGGTGCCGTAAATATTGAAGAACCGAAGCCCTACGGTGGGGATGTTGTATGCGCGGCCCACGGTCAGGCAAAGCCGCTCCTGGAGGAATTTCGAAATGGCATAAACAGACGACAGGGCGGCGGTCTTTGTTTCCGGCGTAGGCACGGCCCGGAGCGGTTGGCCATGGCCATCGTGCAAATCCCACCGATGGCGTTTTAGTTGTTCCATCGAGCGTTCGTGGCCATCAACCAATGCGCCTGTAACCGATCGATACAGGCCCTCGCCGTAGATGCTCATGCTTGAGGCGACGATGAGTCGTTCGAGAGGTTTTCCAGCCAGCGCTTCAAGCAGGGTTGCCGTCCCTATGCCGTTGATACGGGTATAATTTTCGATCTCATACATGCTTTGACCGACCCCCACCGCCGCCGCCAAATGGAAGACCGCATCCACCCCTTTGAGCGAGCGGGCCAGCGCATCGGAATCGCGAACATCGCCAATGATCAATTCCACGTCCGCATCAAGATAATCCGGCCTCTTCGCCGCAGCTCCATGAACCTGCTTGCAAAGATTATCCAGCACCCGAACTTCGTAGCCATGGGCCAGTAACTCGTCCGCTAAATGTGATCCGACAAAACCGGCTCCGCCCGTAATCAAGACTCTCGAAATCATCCTTGCCTACCCTCCCAAAACTTACATGGGAATCGGAGACACCACCTAAAGTGTCCGTTTAATCCAGCTTCTTCTTTCCTTAAAAACAAAACCCTCCCCCTTGGCCGCTTCCATTGTGAGAATGCGGGTTTGCGCGGCTCAGGCCCAATCCTGAACCGCGCGGTTCATTTGTCGTTCCCCTTACCTTGCCGTCCCGTGCCTGGCCGCTTCCACGTTCACCGAGCGCTCAGCAATCGAGGTGAGCTTCTTGTCGGTCTCCCCCTCTTCATCGAGGGTCTGCTGAAGCAGTTCCGCCGACGTGGTTTCGCCCAGCCGCCTGGCCAGCGCCCGAAGCGTGCCATAGGCCGCGATTTCATAGTGCTCGACTTTCTGCGCCGCACCGATCAGCCCGGCGTCCCGAGAGTCAGGATCGCCCTCGGCATCGATGTAGTCCTTGCCTTCAGCGATCAAGCCTTTCATCGCCTCGCAGGTCTCTCCGCCCGGCCTTTCTCCAAGCGTGTCGAAGATGCGTTCCAATCGCGAGGCATGGCCTTTGGTCTGCTGAAGGTGCTGTTCGAAAGCCGCCCGCAAATCGGCGGAAGTTGCCGCTTCGGCCATCTTCGGCAGAGCATCGACGAGTTGTGTTTCGGCGTTGTAGAGATCGCGCAACTGCTGCGTGTACACGTCCCTTAACGAATTGATTTTCAATGACATGAGTCTCATAGGGTCTCCTTTGCTACTTCATAAGGTTCGGCACAACCGCTTGCGCAGAGTGTTTCTCGCCTAACCTTGAGGCGGCAGTTCGGCGTTACCCCCAGGTTGTATTGAGGTTGCGCGGCGGCGGGGAGGCGGAATGGGCGAGATGGACTCAATGGACAGAATGGCCTGGGTGGACGCGGCGGGCATCCGGCAGCTTCTGTTTCAGCTCCAAGACTGGCTGAAATAGGTCCCCTTGTTTTTCTATCCGGGCGAGCACTTCCGCAGCCTCGAATACGAGCCGGTCGCGTCCCTTCGCGCCTCGTTCAACTTCGTTCCAGGTCAGCGGCGTTGAGACGGTTGGGCGCCCTTTGGCCCGCAGCGAGTACACGCAAACCGTGGTCTTGTGATCGTCGTTTTGGCTCCAATCGACGAAGACTTTTCCAGCCCGCAAGCTCTTTTGCATTTTGGTGACGATGCAGTCGGGGTGTTCCCTGCCAACGAGTTCTGCAATCTGGCGAGCGAACTCTTTGGTTCGTTCGTAGGTTGTTGCCGTGTTTAAAGGAACATACACTTGCAGCCCTTTCGATCCTGAGGTTTTGGCAAAGCTTTCAAGGCCGAGCTTCTCGAAAATGCCTTTCAGCCAAAGGCCGACGTTACAGCATGAGACGATGTCTGCCGGAGGCCCCGGATCGAGGTCGAAGGCAACTACAGTTGGCCGGTTTATCGCCGGTGCGCAATGCAGGAACGTATGCAGTTCCAAGTCCGCTAGATTTGCCACCCACACCAGCGCCGGCAGATCCGTCAGCACGCAATAATCGATGGCCCCTTTTTCCCGATGACTTTTCACTTGGGTCGTCTTGATCCAAGTCGGTCGATGGGAGGGACATTGCTTCTCATAGAAGAAGAATCCGTTCACGCCGTCGGGATACCGCTTCAAGGTTAGCGGTCGGTTCCGAAGGTGTGGCAACAGGACCGGAGCGACGCGGATGTAATAGTCGATGACCTGGCCTTTGGTGAAACCGATCGCGGGATATAGCACCTTGTCGAGGTTCGACACAGGCACCGATTTCCCCTCAACTTGCAACTCGGACTTCCCGGTCACTTCCCCTTGGCGTGATGCTTTTGCTTGTGCTGTTTCATCACTGTCCGGGCGGCGACTTCCTCGGCGCGGTTGCCGTATCTGCCCGATTTCTCTGCGCTTTGCTTGATGTGTTCGTACTCGCGCTGCTCTTTGTCGCTGACGCCGCGTAGATGTTTCTTCTGAGGCATAACTCTCAACCCCTTCCCTGCACGTCGATCCACTTTCCGGCGTGCGTGCCTTATAAGATAATTACGCAGCTTCAAGCAACAGCGGTTGCCCGCGACCTTTAGCCGCCCCACTCACCACTGATCAACTTCCGGGCTCGCGCCGGAGCAAGAAAACGATCAGGAACACGACAAGCACCAGCCCCAGAATGCCGCTCGGGAAATACCCCCAAGCCGCGCTGTAAGGCCAAGTCGGCAAGGCGGCGAGCAATAACAGGATCAGCAGGATCAGCAGGATCGTAGGCATGGTTCACAGGAAGGTTCGGATGAAACCATTCGATTGGCTTTGAACCCTTCCCTGTTCCCGATGCTCAGAGCTTGGACAGGCGCCTCTCCGTTCAGCTATGTTCCGGCTCCAGATCGAAGCTGATCTTGGCGTTAATGCGAAACTGCGTGATTTTCCCGTCCTTAACCTCCGCTTCGACTTCTTTCAGGTAAATCGAGCGGATGTTTCGCAGCGTTTTGGATGCTTCACTGACGGCAACCTGCGCCGCGTCCTCCCAACTTGTCTGCGATTGCGCAAGAACTTCGATGACTTTAACGACTTTGGCCATGATGACGTAACCTCCCTGTTTGTTCTTCAATCGCGCAGGAGGGCGCTGCCGGCTTCGTTTACGAGAAGATCGCATACCAAATCCCGCCAAAGCAGTCCGATGCTTAGGGCCGGGAGCACAGCCAGAAGCCATTGAAGGAGCGTAAACTGGGGCAGTTCCATCGGACGCGCGTCGCAGGACCTGGGTAAAAAAATTGAGCCCCCCGCGACCTCCTCACCATACTCAGTGGCAAGGACCGACTCGAGTCGCAGGACCTGGGTAAAAAAATTGAGCCCCCCGCGCCCGAATGGACGCGAAGGGCTCATGTTCCCCCCAGAACAATCTTTAAATCTATGGAACGAAAATAGAGGGCAACCTGCCGATGCGCAACCAAAAACTTCGATTTATTTTAAGCCAACGGGCTTGGGAAGCGCATCCCGAACGGAAAACGAGCGCTCATTTGGCGCCAAAACCAAAGAGCACCGCCGGAACCGTTTTGGCCAGGATCTTGATATCCAACCAAATGGACCAGTTGTCGATGTAAGCCAGGTCGAGCTTCACCCATTCCTGGAAACTCGTGACATTGCTGCGCCCGCTGATCTGCCAAAGGCAGGTGAGCCCCGGCTTGACGCTCAGCCTCCGGCGCTGCGCCGAATTTTCGAATTTTTCCACCTCGTAAAGCGGCAATGGCCGCGGTCCCACCAAGCTCATGTCGCCGCGGAGCACGTTGATCAACTGGGGGAGCTCGTCGATGCTCGTCTTGCGCAGCCAGCGCCCAAATGACGTCACGCGCGGGTCTTTCTCGACCTTGAACACGGGGCCGCTCATCTGGTTGTGAACCTCGAGTTCCCCGCGAAGCATTTCTGCGTTCGTGTTCATCGTCCGAAACTTATACATCGTAAACGGGCGCCCGTTTTTGCCGCTGCGCTGCTGGCGGAAGATCACGGGTCCGGGGGAAGTGAGCCGGATTCCCACCGCTGCGGCGATTAACATCGGAATGCCCAGGATGAGCAGGATCAACGCTCCAAGGCGGTCGATCATTCCCTTCATAATCAAAGCCCACGAAACCTCGGGAGTGGTCCGAAAAACAAGCATGGGGCGAGTCCCCATCAAGTCAAAGGTCGGTTTTGCGATGGAAGTTTTGATGAAATCAGCTACGAGCCAAACTTCCACCCCTTCAGTTTCGCAAGCGCCGATGGCTTCCTGCAATTGGTTAAGGTGAGAGTGGCCGCCGGCGAAAATCACGCGGCTCACCGAATGCTTGTGCAAGGCCTCCACCAACTCGGCAACCGGCCGCTTTTGGATATCCATTTCCCCCACAATGTCCATCTCGATGAGTTGATCCGGTGAAAACGTCTTTCGCAGCGCCGCCATATCCTCACAGGTGCCCGCGAGCAGAACCGGTTCGCGGTCGCGTCCGCTCTTTGCGCGGGTCCGCCGGCGGATCAGGGTGATTCGCTCCCTGATCGTGAGGAACAACGTGGCAAGGGCCAGGAAAAGCAGGGCCACCGCCCGGCTGGGGACTTCCAGCCGGAAGAAAATGACGCAGAGGCCGACCAACAGCCCCAGCCAAAACGCAGCCTGAACCATTTGGTTGAGCGAGCGCCAGACCGTTTTTTGGAGCGGATGGGCGTAATAACCATGCATTTCCAGCAGAATCGGGCCGAACGGCATGATGATAAACAACAGCCAGCGAAACTGGTCGAACGTCCCAATGGGGCGGGTGAGGTCGAACCACTCGGTGGCCGAAAAGCGAAGGACATGCGCTGTCCAAAATGCCGCTACCAGCAGAATTCCATCGACGATCTGGTGTAGCTGGAGGTTAAGTTCTTGTTTTCGACCACTCATCGGGGAAATCTGCATTTTAATCAGCGAAAAAGCGATAATAACCTCATGCCAATCTCTGAAAAATCCAATCCTTTCTTGTTCCCGGGTGCCGTAGTCGGCACCATCCACACACCTCAAGCGCTCGCGGCTGCCTTGGAACTACGCCCCAAAGCCGTCGACTTCCTTGAACTGCGCGTTGATGCGTTTGCGTCTTTCGACCTCGAACGTCTTGAGTCGGAGATCGGCCGTTTGCCCGCTCCTCTCCTGGTCACGGTGCGTCATCCCAAAGAGGGGGGGGCGAACCAGCTTGGGCTCAGTCAGCGGCGGGCGCTCTTTAAACGTTTTCTCCCGCACGCCACGCTCATCGACGTCGAACTGCGTTCTGCCGGAGAGCTTTCCGATATCCTCGCGGAAGCGCGGGAGCAACGCATCGCCACCGTGCTCTCGCATCACGATTTCCGAACCACGCCTTCGATCAAGCGCCTCCAGGCTCTGGCTCAGGCTGCCAGCCGAACGGGTTGCACCGTCTTTAAAGTCGCGACGGTCGCAAGCTCGCCGAAGGCTCTGGCGGTATTGATGGAGTTTCTGGCATCTCATCGACCCGTGCCCCGCTCCCGCGCGCTTCCCGGGATGGCTCTGGCCGTGATGGGAATGGGTGAATTCGGAAAGATTTCCCGCCTCGCCCTCGGCCGGGCCGGTTCGGTGCTTAACTACGGCTACCTCGATAAACCGCAGGTGTCGGGCCAGTGGCCCGCCGAATTGCTCAAGCAGAGATTGCTGGAACTGGAATAGCCATTCGTCCATTTGGTCCATTTGGTCCATTCCGTCCATCGTTCCACCCACGAAATAGCTCGCACCCTCCCCCGACTCTGATTCTAATCAGGGCTGGGTTTACACCCCGATTTCACTGGAGAGTTTTCTTTATGAACACGACTAATTCCGGCGGTGGCAGTCCGCCCCTCATCCCTTTCCCCACTCGTGGCATTCCCGGCGGCGCTCCGCTGCTCTGGGGCGCGATTCCGTTAATCCTGCTGGGCGCGGCCTTTTTCGCGTCAGTGTTTGTCTGGACCGCCTGCCGGATTGAACCCGCGTCGGGCGAGTTCGCCATTCTCATTCACAAGACCGGCAAAGATCTTCCCCCCGGCCAGATCCTTGCCGACGCACCGGATCAGAAAGGCATTCAACTCGACGTCCTGCCGGAAGGGCGTTACTTCCGCAACCCGTATTCGTGGGAATGGCAGATCGCCAAAGCCACGGATATCCCGGCCGGAAAACTCGGGGTATTAACCCGCCTTTATGGCAAAGACCTGCCATCGGGCAGCATCATCGCTTCGGAAGGCACCAAGGGAATCGTTCCCGAAGTGCTGCTGCCCAGTCGCCAGCGCATCAATCCTTACGCCTACACACTCGAACTTTTCGATTCGACCTCCATTCGCCCCGGCTCCGCGGGGGTCGTGACGTCGCTGGTGGGGGATGACCTTTTCAGCAAGGAACTGCCGCCCGAGATGCGCAACACGTTTGTGGCCATCAACGGCTTCAAGGGAGTGATGCCCAAGGTGATCGAGCCGGGCACCTATTATTGGAATCCTTACATGTTCAGCGTCGCCGAGGTGAACCTCCAGAGCCAGCGCTTCGAGATGGGGGCGGACGACGCCATCAACTTCCTGACCGCCGACGGGTTCACGGTGCATGTCGAGGGCACGATCGAATACGCGTTGATGCCCGCCCAGGTATCCAAGCTCACGCATCAAGTCGGCGAGATGGATGACATCATCAAAAAAATCATCATGCCGCTGGCCCGCGGTTTCAGCCGGATCGAAGGAAGCAAGAACCCGGCTAAGAACTACATCACCGGGGAAACCCGCCAGAAATTCCAGGACAACCTGGAAGCGCACCTCAAATCGAAGTGCCTGGAATCCGGCGTTGCCATCCGCTCGGTGCTGATCCGCAACATCACCCCGCCCGACGAGATTGCCAGCGTGATCCGGGAGCGGGAAGTCGCCGTCCAGAATGCCCGTAAGATCGAGCAACAGATCGCCCAGGCCAAGTCGCAGGCGGAACTGACGCGCCAGGAGGGATTGGCCCAGCAGAACAAGGAAAAGGTTGAAGCGGATACCGCGATGATCCGGGCTGTCATCAGCGCAAAGCAGGACCAGGAAGTCCGGTTGATTTCCGCCAACCAGGAACTGGAAGTCGCCAAACTGGAGGTCGCCGCCGCAACCGCGCAGGCAGATGCCATCCTGCTCAAGGCCGAAGCCGACCGCAAAGTGATCGCCCTGGGCAACGAAGCCAACGCGAACGTAATCGCCACCCAGGTCCAGGCCTTCAACGGCGGGCTGAATTTCGCCCGCTACGAACTGTATCAAAAACTAGGGCCTCGCATCCGAACCATTCTGGCCGGCGACGAGGACAACGGATTGGGCGGCTTGTTCCGGCCATTGCTTTCCCCCACCAAAGATCAAACCAAGTAATCCCAAGCCATGAACAAGCAATCATTCGTAGCAGTTCTCGCCGCCGCGGCGCTCCTCGTCGGGGTCTGGGGCGTTTGGGAGTGGGTCTTCTGCCGGTTTTATGTTGGCCCCAATGAAATCGCCGTGATCACCGCCAAGAGCGGCGAGCCGCTCGCGCCCGGCCAGATTCTTGCAAAAGAAAATCAGCGCGGCGTGCGCGAAGAGGTGCTGGCCGAGGGGCGCCATTTCCTGAACCCGGTCGCTTACGACCATGCCATCCATCAGGCAACGATCATCCCTCCGGGCAAGATTGGAATCGTGACGGCCAAGAGCGGCACGCCATTGCCGGCCGGTGAGTTTCTCGCCGATGCCGGGCAGGCTGGCATTTGGCGCAAAGTGCTTGGGCCAGGCAAATACAGGCTGAATCCGGTCGGTTACTCCGTCGAGATGGTCGATGCCATCAATGTGCCGATCGGGTACGTCGGAGTCGTCACTTCCCTTTCGGGCGCACAGGCCCCGGAAGGAGAGTTCGCAAAAACCGGCGAGAAGGGAGTTCGGGGGGACATCCTCCAGCCGGGTCTTTATTACGTCAACCCGCGCCAGTTCAAAGTGGACGTGGTTGAGGTCGGGGTGAACCAAGTTTCGCTCGTCGGCAAGAAAGGCGGTGGGGTGATCACCAAAACTCAGATCGCCACCAACAACACCGCCATGGAAGAACTCCAGCGCAACGTCCTGGCGGAACAGCAAGCCAAACGCAAAGAATACTTCGACGCGGACAAAGCCTCTCAGGGGTCCATCAGCAGCTTCGGCGCAAGCCAAAGCTATTCCAACGCACAGGTTAGCCGGGCAGCCCCCAAGCCGCCCAAGCCGGCGAACCAGCCGCGCGATCCCTATGCATGTTCGAAACCCGCTGACAAAAAAGCTCTCGGCCAGCAGGAAATCCCCACGCAAGCGGCGTTTATCCTCAATCAAGGCGTCGAGTTCCCATCCAAGGACGGCTTCGAAATCAGCCTCGATATGAGTGTGGAATTCGAGCTTCTGCCCGAAAACATCGCCTGGGTATTCCGCAATTACGGGGATCTGCCGGCCGCCGTGGACAAGGTGATCATGCCCCAGATCCTCTCCATCTCCCGGTTGAAGGGCTCGGCCTACGGCGCGCGCGATTTCATCGTCGGCGATGCTCGCGAGAAATTCCAGGCCGACTTGACCGAGGCGCTCGCCAAGGTTTTGGCCGAAAAGAAAATCATTATTCATAACGCGCTCATCCGCCATGTGAACGTGCCGGAACAAATCCTGACGCCCATTCAGCAAGCCAGCGTCGCCCAAGAACAGGACCTTACCAATCAGGAACGTCAGAACACCGCGAAGAAGCAGGCGGAATTGAATACCCAGCTCAGCATGGTGGATCAGGCCGGCCAGCAGGTGCTCCAGGAAACCGAGAAAATCAAAGCCGGGATCAAGGCGAACCAAATCAAGCAAGTCGCGGAGATCGGTGGTGAAACCCTTCGCCTCGCCTCCAACATCGAAAAGCAAACCGCGGGAATTCGGGCGCAGAAAACCACCACGCTAGGCAAAGCTGCCGCCGACGTGGTTAGAATGGTCGAAGGCGAAAAGGCGACGGGCTACCAGATGAAGATCAAGGCCTTTGGCGACCCGGTTGCCTATAACCTTTGGACCTTGGCAAGTTCGCTCGATGACGACCTCAAGATCAACATCCTGCACAGCGGCCCCGGCACCCTCTGGACCGACCTCCAAAAGTCAGGCATGGGCGACCTCGGCGGAGCAAAGCTGATTCAGCAGTCGAAATAGGAGGGACAGTTATGAATGGGAATAATGGGAAGAATGGGAAGCATGGGAATAATGGGAAGGCCCCTTCCCAATCCCATACCTCCCATTCCGAAACCTCCCGTCCGCCGAGCATCCTGGTGCCACGCGGTGACTACCAGACACTGCTCTCTTATCAGAAATCAGAAGTCGTTTACGAGATCACCTTCCGTTTCTGCCAGCGGTTCCTCGCAAAAACCGACCGCACTATCGACCAGATGATACAGGCGGCGCGTTCGGGTAAGCAGAACATCATCGAGGGAAGCAAAGCCGCGATCACTTCCACGGAAACCGAGCTCAAACTCACCAATGTGGCGAGGGCCAGCTTGGAGGAGTTGTTGGAGGACTATCGCGACTTTTTGCGGGTTCGCGATCTCACCCTCTGGACCAAGGACAGCAGGGAGGCCCAATATGTCCGGAAACTGGGAATGATCACCCCGTTAACCTTTGACGTATTCCGGGACTTCACTGAAACTCGTTCCGCCGAGGTCGTTGCAAACTTGGCCATCTGCCTAGTCAATCAAGCCAATTACCTCCTCGACCGGCAAATCAAAGCTCTTGAGGCAGTCTTCTTACAGCAAGGAGGCCTTCGCGAGCGAATGACGAGCGCCCGCCTCCAAATCCGCCACCAGCAACGCTCCTAAAGTCTCTTCTCCCATAATTCCCATGCTTCCCATACCTCCCATTCCGAGCCCTCACTGATCGCAATTAAACAGCGTGTCCTCGAACCAACTGCAAATGACATAGTCGGTCGGTTGACTGGTTTTACTAGTCGCCGCTCCGTTCCCCAACGATTCATCATAGTGGAGATTGGCCCCGCCCGAAAGGGTGACCGTATTGCCAATGATGGAGCCGTAAAAGGCTCCACTGGTGCCGCCTCCGGTCAAGGTGATGTTCGCGGAAGGGGCGTTGACCACCGCCGAGAGTTCGCCGTTTCCAGCCAGGTTGTAGGTTGGTGGGTTCCCATTTTGAGGCTGGATGCCGTTGATCGTAAAGTTACCGGGGCGGTTATAGCTCCCGGAATTATTGACGAGACCCTGCCCGGTAAGCGTTACATTGCCGGTCACCCAGATGGTCACAATCACGTTGGGGTCCACAATGATTTGCCCCTGGCCTGCTTCCGAGATGTTCCCGTTCACATAGATCTCAACGTAGGTCTTCACGTTAGTCCCGGTAATATGAAGGTTGCTTTTTCCGCTTAACGAAATCCCGCTGGCGTTGATGTGCTTAACTCCCGTGGCGCTGGTTGCGATCGTGGTGGTGGCGTTGATCATCCCAACATTTTGGTCCGGGGTGCCAATCCAACCCGGTGCGCTCACCGGTGCGATCACCGTATAAGAGTGCGGATCGACTTGCCCCGTCACCGTTGCATTGCCCGTGGTGTTTGGGTCTCCGCCGTTTAGTCCGATGCTGCCATTAATTATGGCATTGCCGTTTAGATTCATGACGGCTCCGTTTGTGTAAACATTGCCATTGGTGCCCGACTTGCTCGCGGCATATTGGCCGTTTGAGTCAGACTCGGCTGGATTGGTCGAATCATAGCTATCCACCAGGGCATTGCCTACCATTGTGATGGAGCTTGCCGCGAGAATGGCAAACGCCCCGATAGGACTCCCGTTCGAAGAGATGAAGTTTTCCGGCTTCGCAATGACCTCGATCGTGCGTGAGGCCTGCGGAGTGGAAATGGCTTGATGGGTGAACCGGTTGGCGTGAAGCGAAATCATGCGCAGCGCTGTATCGGCGCTTTCTCCCGTCGAACGAGCAGGCCCCCCAATAAATTGAGTTCCCGTAGCGCGTACACGATAATATTGATGCGACCCGGAATCGACGAGGGTGGGCGGGGCGTCAATATAGACCTGGACCGTCCCCACCTTCACCCCTGCGGTGAGCATTTCCATCGTGCCGCTGAAAAACGGGGTTCCGGCTGCCGTGCCGGTGGTCCAAACCGGCTTTTGCCAGGGTGCGCTCACGCTGGACGAAATGGTCTTGCGAAGTTCGGCCATTCCCAGATCGATGCCCGACTCGGCGAGCATCAGCGATTCCTGCCACCCGGTCGCCTGGGCCACATTGTGGTATTTGCGCGCGGTTGCTTCCAGCACCAGGAATCCCACGGACGAGAGGACCAGCAAGACAATCAGCGCAAAGACGAGTGCGCTCCCGTGACAGTTCTTAGGTTTCATAGGTTCTATTGGTAAAGCGGTGCAGCCAGGGAGTTCCGCATCAGCGTGGTATTGCAAAACGGGGCGACTCTCGAGGTGCTTGCGGTCGTGAATTTGGAATAGGTGGCCCCGAAGGTGATTTGAGTCTTAATTTGCATGATCTTCCCGCTTGCGGCTGAGGCCAGCGGAATATTGAAGTTGCTGTAGGCTGACGCTCCGGTTCCGGAACTCAGCGCAATGAGTTGAAAGTCCTGAACGTTTGCCGCGATAATCGTCGTCGCCGCTGAAACCAAGGGAGAACCGGATGACGCTCCGCCGGTTTGGGTCCGAATCAGATTGTTCTGCGAGAGGCTGTATTCAACCTGAACGGAATCAACAGCCGGGCTGGAACTATTGTCACGGTAAAACACTCCGCTTCCGGTGATCACAGGCAGGCGGTGAATGGTGGAGCCGCCAGTGGAGCCGTAAAAATTGGGAACTCTGAGCGTGATTTTTATTCCGGTGCCCGAACCGGAAATGATGACACTTTGCGCTCTCCGCAAGTCCAGGGCCAGATAATCGGAAATCCGGATTTCCGACGCGTGTTTTCGTGCATAGTTGGTGCTCCCGTCGAATGATCGCAGGAGGGCGACCATTCCGGCCAATAGACAAGCCGATGCGACGGCGAAAACCGCGCTTGAGACTAGCGTCTCCATTAAAGTAAATCCGCTTTTGGAATATTTCATAACGGCTTTGGGGTTCCCCCGTTTGCAAGAATGGTGCTCATTGAGCGTGAGAGGGAGCGCTTGGAGGCGGACTCTGTCCAGGTCAGGGTCCAGGTGACTTGGACCGCCGAGTTGCTCGTGCTTAACGCGACGCCGCTGGAGGTCACCGTTCCTCCCACCCGCTCAAACGTGTCGAGGCCTGGCGAGACGATGCTGTTGGACCCCGTCGAATAGGGCGCGATCGATACGAACTCATGCGCGTCGGCCAGAAGATCCTCCCCGTCGGTGTTCTGATTGAGAATGTTTGCTTTGACCCAATCCGGATTATTGATCTGCTGCCAGCCTGCAACTCGGACCTGTTCGTTTCGCTGTTGAAGAACCTGGCTCGTGGCCGCGTGCTCGAACGAGACGCGCAAGATCCGAATACATTGCCCGCTAAGGACAAAGAGTCCGGAGAAAAGTAATAGAAGGATTCCGAGCGCAATCAGATTTTCAATCAGTGTAAACCCGGCGCGGGGAAGGTAAATGCAGGATAGGCTGGGTGGTTTCATTGGATTGTATTTAACTGTTCCCAGTACCCATAACGGAGAGCGCGACCAAAATACGTGCGGCAAAACAGACATGGTCAGAAGGAATTGCGAACACAGTGAAGAGCGCTGCATCTTTTGCCTCGTTCCAACAATAGCGATGCCTCAACGGCTTGGTGAGAACCCGGAGGAAAAAACATCCGCAACAACCGCGGAATAAATTAGGAGCGATGTGGCAGTTGGGCGGGGTTCCGTCCCTCAAACGCAGTAAATAAACTATAAATACATCGACTATGCTTACCTACATTAACAAAGCTCGGGCATTCACCTTGGTGGAAATCATGATTGTGGTGGCGATCATCGCCCTTCTGGCAACCTTGGCCCTTCCAAGCTTGCTCCGGGCTCGCAAGCGCTCGCAGGCAACCACCGTTCTCGAAGAGTTGCGCCTCATTGACGCGGCAGTGGATCAATACGCCATTGAATTCGGCAAGTCCAAGGGACAGGCCGTTTCGTGGGATGCCGTCAAAAGCTATTTGAAAGAGGGTTCATTGCTCTACAATTCGCTTCCAAACGACCGGTTGGGAAACCCTTATGCCGCTCAAGCAGTGGATGCCTTGCCGAAGGTCAATGCCACCACTTTCGGTGCACTCTCCGACGTGGCGCCGGTCGAATTCTGGTCGCCGTTCGCCCCCTGATCGGGTCGCGAGTCTGTAAACGATTCCATTCAGTCCAGCTCTCTTTCAAGGGGGCTGGACTTCGGCTTTTAGCTGGCGTGCTTGAAACCTGCGATCACTTTGCGAGTTTCAAGCGCAAACTGTTGGCGTCTTCTTCCTGGCCCACGCCCCGAATCTGCTTCACCTTATCCAGTTTTTGGGACGTATTGGATTTTTGATTGCAGTAAAGCATCGCCGTCTCTTCGGTGATAAGCCCGGCGGCATAGGCTTTTACCAAGGATTGATCAAAGCTGTGCCAACCCTTGGTCGCCGCCGACTCAATGATCTCCTGGAAGCTCCTGCCTTCGGACTCGCCCTGGCAGATCGTTTCTCTCGTTCTGAGCCCCGAGCCCATGATCTCCGTTACCATCAAGCGGCCTCCTCCGATTTTTCCAATGAGCCGCTGACTGACCACATATCGCAGGGTCTCGGACAATCGTTGGCGCACCTGCGCTTCCTCCTCCTTGCCGAACATCCCCACGATGCGGCTGATTGTCTGGCCGGCATTGATCGTGTGCAGCGTGCTAAAAACCAGGTGCCCTGTTTCCGAGGCGGTCATGGCGATTTCCATCGTCTCGCGATCCCGGATTTCTCCGACGAGAATGACCTTGGGCGCCTGTCTCAGAGCCGCCCTCAGGCCGCCGGAAAAGTCGCTGAAATCCTGGCCCAACTGTCGCTGGCTGAAAGTCGCCCGGAGTTGCGGATGCAGAAACTCGATGGGGTCTTCCAAAGTGACGACGTGAATATCCGCCGTTTGATTCAGCTCGTTGAGCATTGCTGCCAGCGTGGTGGTCTTGCCGCTGCCGGTGCCGCCGGTTACGAAAACGATCCCGTTCTTCTCCTTGATGATTTCCCGAAAGATTGGCGGCAGGTTCAGCGATCCGATCGATGGGATTTCCGATTGCAGCTTGCGCATCACGATCGCCGACGCACCATTCTGCTTGTAGATGTTCACGCGTAACCGGGCGACGTCCTTGATTGCGTAACTGCAATCGCACGAGCCGAACTTATCGAAGTCCGATTGCAACCGTTCGCTTCCATTAATGATAAACGTGGCCAGCCGCTTGGTCACCTCGGGCGTCAACTCTTCGTCCCACCCTTCGATGTGGGCCGATTTGAGCTTCCCGAAAACCTCGATCTGCGGGTATTTCCCGGAAACGAACAGCAGATCGGAAACGCCGCTTTCACTATTCATCATGGTCGTGAGCAGCGCATCGAGATCCTGACGCTGGAGAATCCCCCCTTCAAGTTCGACGACCCGCTGGGTGAGGGCCGACTGCATCGCCACAAACCGCGCCGCAACCAGCAAACGCAGGCGCAGCGCCTCGGGCTGAAACGGTTTGGTGAGGTAATCGTTCGCACCCGCTTCCAGCCCGGCGAGAATATCGGATTCGTCGGACCTCCCCGTCAGCAGCAAAAGATAGGTCCCGTTCTGTTTGGCGCGCAATCGGCGGCAGATCTCGTCCCCCTTCATCCCGGGCATGTTCCAGTCCAGAATCGCAGCGTGAATCTCGCTTTCGCCCTCGAGAATGGCCAGCGCCGCATTTCCGTCCGTCGCTTCGATCATTTCGTGGCCCCAACTCGTCAGCAGTTTGCGCAGATAGTTGCAAACCGAGACGTCGTCATCCGCGACCAGGAGTTTAAGAGGTTTCACGCCAGAGCCGTAATCGGGGCACACGGGGACCGTCAAATGGTTTCTTGTCCCCTGCGCTACAAGACGTAGGCCATCGTGTGCAGGTCGTGTGGGCGTCCCGCCTGCCGCAAAGCGCGGCCAAGATGGCTACAGGTGGTATGGGAGGTATGGGAAGGTTGGGATTCCCATCAGTCCCACTCCTCCGAATCCCCCCTATGCGAGCGGGCAACTGCGCCACTTGCTCATGGGAACTGCCGCCAGCGCCATCAATGCCAACTGACTGGCGATAAACCCCATCAACCACGGGAACGCTTTGTCCATAAAGCCGTAGGAGTGGAGGCCAACTCCCAGCATGTTCACGCCGAACCACGAGAAACTTGTGATCACATTTCCAAAAAGGGCCAGCACCATCAGGCCGCGCTGCCGGATGTACCCCCCCCAGCGGGCATGGAGCACGATCGCGCACCAGAGCACGATGAGCAGGGCGCCGTTTTCCTTGGGGTCCCAACCCCAGAATCGCCCCCACGATTGATCGGCCCAGATACCGCCAAGCACGGTTCCGACGAAGCTGAAAAGCGTTGCAAAGCAAAGGACGCCGTAGGTCATTCGCGTCAGCGATTTGGCGGAGTCGCGGGTCAGCGAGCGGGTGAACAGGCCTCGGATGACATAGAGCATTGCCATCATCCCCGCCAGAAACATCGCCGAGTAGCCCAAGGTGATTGCGACCACATGGGTAGCCAGCCAAATGTTGGTATCGAGCACCGCCCGTAACATCTCGAGCGTGTCTCCGCTTCCGGCGAGGTGGTGCGCAATGATGAGTGTGATGAACCCGATAATGGCGGAGCATGCCAGGCCGATCCCGTCCCGGAACATGCGTTCAAGGATCAATCCGATGATGACGGTTCCCCAGCCGATAAAGATCGCCGAAGAATAGAGATTGGTCACCGGTGGCCGGCCCTGCAAATACATCCGCGCGGCAAGTCCGAAGGTGTGGAGTGTCAGAGCCAGCAGCAACACGAAAAAGGCTGACCGGTTCAGGCTCTGCCCACCGCCAAGCCAGGAGGCGCAAACCAGCAGAAACACCAGAACGTATAAAATCATGCTCTGATAAAATGGCGCTATGTGATTGAACACAAACTCGAAGGACGCACGGCCCGTTGTCGCTGGTTCGCGTTCGGCCATGGAGGCGGAGAGCTCCGCGACCAACTGATTGAAAACGCCGGGCTTGTTGGCCCGGTAGGCGTCCCCGAGTTTGGCGTAGGCCTTGACCACAGGGCTAACCGCGCGGTCCTCCGGCACCCGCGCCAAGCTCTCTCCGAGCGAAAGCCAGTTCCCATGTTGCCGAGCAAGGGCATCGGCCGGAGGGACCGGCTGGATGGAACTCGCTTGAGCCATTTCCCGGTACCGTGGAACGAGTTTGCTGAACAGTCCGAGCTTCTCCTTCTCCACGGCGCTCGCTTTCTCTCCGTTTTTCATGGCATCCATGGCGGCGGGAGCGATCTTCTCGTACGCTTCCAACTCGCTCGCGAAGTCCTCCGCGGCCTCCGGTCGCAGGCTGTGTTGGAGCTGTTGGTAAACGATCAGGGTGTTGCGCAGATTGTAAATCGCCGTCTGGAAAGAAGAGCGCTGGGCCGATTCGGTCCGCGCGGCTTGCTGCCCCTGGTCGTCGATCTTCTGGAGATACGGCTCAAGCTCGCCGTAGCTGAAGTATTTCCGGTCACCCTGCTGCCAGCCGAAAAGCCCGAGCACCTCCGGGTTGTTAATGGCAAAACTCGGATAACGATCCGCCACTGAAGGCTTAAACAGCATGTCCGCCAGCCAACGCGTGGCGCTCAGCGTCTCGCCATCTTCAAGGCGCAAGGTCTGTCGCCCGCGGATGATGACCAGTGAGTTGCGCGCCACCGTGTCCAGCGGCTTTAATCGGCCGGCGGCAAGCACAGGGAGCTCGCCGAACGTTTTGAAATCAAACTCGCCCGGCGACAACTTCGGCATCCGCATACTCCAAGCGAGCGAGCCGATGGCGAGGATCAGGACGAGCCATGGAATGAAGCGTTTCATTTTCAGCGGGCAACTTTGTTTCGCTGCGCGAAGCCGACGAAGTGGATGGAGAACTGAATCAGCAGCCCGATGCCGATGACGACGCAGGCGATATACGGGGCCACGAAGCTCGGATTATGGACGACCTGCAGGATCGAAGACTGATCGCCCTGGCCAAAGCCCGACTGGTAATACGTCTCTCCGCCATAGCGAAAGGGATGGTTCATGTAGATCAGCACGTCGCGGCTTACTCCATGCGCGGCATCTGTGAGCGTAATGTGGCTGGAAAAGTTCTTGGGAATGTCGGTGCCCGGATAGTCCTCGTGCGTGAATTTTTGAAGCGTGATGCTGTAGGGCTTGTAAAGACGCGTCGGCCGCATCTCTAGCCGCCACGGCCCCCCGGCGCAGGAAAACTTCTGGGGCGCGCCGAGCCCGTCCGAAACCAGCCAGGTGCCGAGAGATTCGCTTCCGGGGGTCGTTTGCACGAGTTGAATCACCGCGCTCTTTACGTCGTGTCCGTCCACCGAGGTCGCCCGCGGAAGTTCTTTCACCGAGACTTGCATCCCGAGTCCCTGGTCCGCAACCCGCACGGTGTCGCCCGCCTTGATCATCGCGATCTCGGAGTTCTCATAGTAGTGTTTGATCACTATCGAGAATGGAAGTCCGCTTGGATTGATCGTCCCGCCCTGGCGCAGACGCGCCTCAGGAATCGCGGTGACCCGGTCCATTTCGGGGTTGCGCTCATCGATGATTGCCAATTCCGAGGACCGAAAATCCTGCGAATAGTTTTTGGTTTCGCCAGGAGCGAGCTCTATCCGGCTTTCCACCGAAAACAAATCCGTGAACAGGCCGCCGGCCAGCATGACGATGAGGCCGCCGTGAATCAACTGGATGCCCAGGTGCCGGATATTCCAGCGGAAGCGGCGGAGGTGCGCCGTGAGCAGGTTGACCAGCAACACCGCACCCAGCAAATGCCCGCCCGGGAACACCGGAATCCGGAACCCCTTCGATTCGGAAGGCCACCAAACCAGCATGCTTTGGAAATACCTTTCCTGCACCACCTGGGTGCCGAAATGCACTTGCGCCATCGTCCCCGCGAAAACCAGGATGATCGCTGCCGACAGGCAAACGATGGTCAACTTGATCGAAGAGAAGAAATCAAGAAATCGGTGCCACATTTGGGAGAGCTTATCGAGGGGAAGCGGTGGTGCCTGCGGCGTGGCCTGACTCTGGAGCTGGGTCCGCGGTGGTCGGCGTGCCGAAGCGGACCGAGCCAATCCATTTGAGGAAATCGTCCTTCTCCGCACCCACCAATTCCGCATTGCCGCGTAGCTTGAAAAAGACCGTCATATCGGCCTTTGAGGCCATCGCCGCAATAATCCGGCCATCTTTTTTCGGGTCGGCGCCCTGGGGCAGTCCTTGGATGTCCACAACTGTCATTTGACCCAAGGGCGTGGTGAGCGTTTTGGATTTGTTCGCAAGTTCGTCCGCCGAGAGCGCCGGCTGGCCCAGTTGCGATTGCCAGCGATTGACATTGTCCAGAATTCCCCCGGCGCCCGCTCCCAAAAGAATCAGCGAAATGTCCGCCTCCGTCGCGTTCTCCCCTTTCACCGCAAAGCTTGCCAGCCGCATTGACGATGGGGGTTTCACCTTCCATTTCGGCGATGGACTCCCCAGGTCAAGCTCCGGTCCGCCACTAGGGGCTGCGCTATTGCTCATTCCAACGAGGTTGGGGTGGCCCGGCGGCATTGCTGCAGTGTCAACGCCAGCGCGGGGAGCCCCACGGGGTTCAGAAACAGCCTTTTCCACGCTGTACACTTTGATTTCGTCCTTTTTTTCGCAACCAGGATTAACTGCGCTTATGAACAGGATGCCGCACAGAAGAAATGATTGTCGGAAAGCCATCGGTGCGATCCTATACACGCCAAATCCGCGTGAGTCAATCAGGGTCAGATATTTTATCAAAATTCCGGGATTTTCGAATCAGCGCCCAGAGCAGGAAAACCGTGCTGCCGACGACCAGCCAGTCAAAAAGCGCTTGGTGTTGCCGTTGCCACTGAAACAGCGCAGGCGCAAAATTTGGATTTTGGCGAAGCATGACGTAGCCGATCATCGATGTGCTCAGGAGCGAGAGGACCAAATGAAGCAGCGTCAGGCTGACGCTGACCCCGACGGCCGCCGCGCCGAGGGCCGCTCCCCAGAGCAAATACCGCTCATGCATCTGCGGGAGCAGAGTGAACATGAACACCCAGGGGGCAAACAGCGCGAGCAGAGTTCGGGCACTGTTATCGCGCTCATAGCGCGCCAGCTTCCAGGCGCACAGGATCAGGGCCGCGAGGTAAAACAAGCGAAGCAGCCGCTGCAAGCTGAGCCCGAAGATCACGCTCTCCAAAGTCCAGCCTTGGTCGGCGAGAATGGAGGGGAGGTTATTGGCTTCTCCCATCACCATGTAGGGGTAATGTCGCATTCCATAGAGGAACCCGATGCGCAACCAGGCATAGCTGCCCCCCAGCCAAGAGCCCGCGAGGAATGCCGCTAGCGCGAGCACGATTCCATATACCGCAAACCGAACGCGCTTTTCGCTCCCTGCGAACAGGCGCCCCTTCGCAGCCGAAACTTCCACGCCGGCCAGCAGAATGCCCGTGGCAGTCACCGCCAGCACGGCGGCTGGAGTTTGCAGAAGGAACGGAGCAGTCACAATCGCCGCCGTGCAAACCATCCCGGCAGCTACGCAAAGGGCGTCCGCCCACCCGCGGCGGAGCAGGGGCCACAGCAAAAAGATCGGCGCCACAAACAGCATCTGTCCCTTGAACGTTCCCCCGAGGAGGGCAAGAGCCCCGCAGAAACTCCACCGGCCTTTTGAACCCGCTACCGCCGCGCCGAGGTAGAAGGGGATAAGCCAAACGTCCCACTGGGGCCAGCCGTGGGAGTTCAGGAGGATCGCTGGATTCAGCCAAAACAGGCTTGCCGCAAAAAGTCCGCGAAGGGTGGCTCGATCAGGGCCGGAATCGCCGGCCTCAGTCGTCACGATCTTGCGGTGTTTCTTGTCGCGCCGCACCCAGTGCCGGACCAAAAAGAACATGAGGATACTTGAAACCAGTTCGCACGCGGCGTTGAAATTCCGCAGCGGCTGGACATACCGGGCGTTGCCCACCTCCACATTCGGGCGCCGTTCCCGGACGGAACGCACCCACATCGACATCACCAGCAGGCGCAGCGGCGGGTAATCGAGTTGATAGTTGCCGTCGGGGTAACCCGATTCCACCTCATCGTAAAAGCTCCAGTAACCCTTCAGGAGCTTGTGCCAACCGCCCGAATCGGCGGCGTGGCGCGGTTCTCTGTTCTGGACGGCCTCGCCGTGCTTCAAAACTTCGCTGCCCCAATAATAGCCGTTGATGATGTCGCCCGTGAAATGAATCGGCGCGGTTTCATTCCAAGTCCAGCGGCGCAAATAAAATCCCGTCCATACGACGAAAGCGACCAAAACGACCAGCGCAGCGGACCAAGCCTGGCTCTTCCAGTTTCTTTTTTGGCTCCAGGGCAGGAGATTTCTGCGTCGAATGAGGTTTCTCATTCGGGAAAGGCTTCCAAAGGGGCGGGAGATAGTTTCATGGCTGTTGTGGCCGTGTGTTGGCTCAGGGCACCAAAGGCTCACACCTTTGATCGTGAAGCAACCCTTTTGCCACCGAATTGATTTTCCCAAGCTTCGCGAAGGCCTCCATGGAGGGCGAGATTCGCACGCGTTCCCACTCTCAATCCCATGCTTTCCAAATTTCCCATTCTTCTCAACGTCCCAAAATAAGAAAGGGCCGCCCGGTCACCCGGACGGCCCTTCCTCTGATGGGAATCAGTATTTGCTGAACCCGCTTACTTGCCGAGCGCGGCCTGGGCGGCTGCGAGGCGCGCGACTGGCACGCGGTAAGGCGAGCAGCTCACGTAAGTCAGTCCGAGATTGTGGCAGAACTTGACGGAATCGGGATCGCCGCCGTGTTCGCCGCAGATGCCGAGCTTGATTTCCGGACGGGTCTTGCGACCCTTCTCGGCGGCAATCTGCATGAGCGCGCCAACGCCAGTCTGGTCGATCGTTGCGAAGGGGTTCTTCTTCACGATTTCGAGTTCGGCGTAGTGCGGCAGGAACGAACCGGAGTCGTCACGGCTCATGCCCAGAGTGGTCTGGGTGAGGTCGTTGGTGCCGAAGCTGAAGAACTCGGCGGTCTGCGCGATTTCGTCAGCGGTCACGGCGCCACGAGGCACTTCGATCATCGTGCCGACCATGTAAGCGATCTTGACCTTCTTTTCCTTCATCACTTCAGCGGCGACGCGGTGGATGATCTCAACCTGGATGTCGAGTTCCTTCTTGAAGCCGACCAGCGGAACCATGACTTCGGGCTTCACCTTGATGCCCTTTTTCTGGACTTCAGCGGCGGCTTCGAAGATGGCGCGGGCCTGCATTTCGGTGATCTCGGGGAACGAGATGCCGAGACGGCAGCCACGGTGGCCGAGCATCGGGTTCTGCTCGTGCAGGTCATGCACGCGCTTGGAGACGACGTCCACCTTCACATTGAGCTTCTCCGCCAGGGCATTCTGCGAAGCGCTGTCGTTCGGCAGGAATTCATGGAGAGGCGGATCGAGCAGGCGGATGGTGGCCGGGAGGCCCTTGAGCGCCTTGAAGATGCCGAGGAAGTCGGCCTTCTGGAACGGCAGGAGCTTGGCGACGGCGGCCTTGCGGTCGTCGATCTTGTCGGCAAGGATCATCTCGCGAACCACGTCGATGCGGTCGCCTTCGAAGAACATGTGCTCGGTGCGGGTCAGGCCGACGCCGCTGGCTCCGAACGCCACGGCGTTCTGAACCTGCTCAGGCGTATCCGCGTTGGTGCGGACCTGGAGCTTGGTGGCTTTCGCGCACCAGTCCATGAGCTTGACGAAGTTCTTGTAAGTCGCGCCCTTCTTGGCGGTCTTGTCGTTATACAGGAGGCCCTGGATCACTTCGGACGGGGCGGTCTTGACTTCCCCTGCGTAAACGAGGCCGCTGGTGCCGTCGATCGAGAGGTAGTCAACGCCTTCCGTGAAGGTCTGACCGTCGGCGGTCATGGTCTTCGCGTGGTAGTCCACGTCGATGGCGGCAGCGCCGCACACGCAAACCTTGCCCATCTGACGGGCGACGAGCGCCGCGTGTGAGGAAACCCCGCCGCGAGCGGTGAGGATGCCTTCGGCAGCGATCATGCCGCGCAGATCTTCAGGCGAAGTCTCAACGCGAACGAGGAGCACTTTTTCACCCTTCGCAGCGGCGGCCGCGGCGCGGTCGGCGTTGAAGTAGATGATGCCCGTGGCGGCGCCGGGACCGGCGGGAAGGCCGGTGGCGATCACCTTGGTGTTCTTAAGCGCGGTGCGATCGAAGATCGGCGCGAGCACTTGCTCAAGCTGTTCAGCCGGAACGCGGCCAACGGCGGTCTGCCAATCGATGAGGCCTTCTTTTTCCATTTCCACAGCGAAACGAACGGCGGCGACGCCGGTGCGTTTTCCGTTGCGGGTCTGGAGCATGAATACCGTGCCGGCCTGGATGGTGAACTCGAAATCCTGCACGTCCTTGAAGTGTTTCTCCAGGACGGTGCGGATGCGATCCAACTCGGCATAAGCCTTTGGCATCTGCTTCTTGAGCTCGATCACGGGCTCCGGAGTGCGAACGCCGGCGACGACGTCTTCACCCTGGGCGTTGATGAGGAATTCACCGTAGAACATCTTCTCGCCGGTGGCGGGGTCACGCGTGAAAGCCACGCCGGAACCGGACTCTTCGCCCGTGTTGCCGAACACCATCGCCTGCACGTTGACGGCCGTTCCCCACTCGCTCGGGATGTTGTATTTGCGGCGGTAAACGTTCGCGCGATCGTTCATCCAGGAACCGAACACAGCGCCGACAGCGCCCATGAGCTGGGTCCAGGGATTGGCCGGGAATTCTTTACCGGTGCGCTCTTTGACGAGCTTCTTGAAGCGGGCAACGAGTTCCTTCTGGTCGTCGGCCGTGAGCTGGGAATCAGCGAGTTCGGCATTGTTATACCGCTCGTTTTTAACCTCGGTGATGACGGTTTCGAAGGGCTCGTGATCTTCATTCGGGAGCTTCTGCACGCCGAGAACCACGTCGCCATACATCTGGACGAAGCGGCGGTAGCAGTCCCAAGCGAAACGCTCGTTGTTGGTGGCCTTGGCCAGCGCGACCACGCTGTCGTCGTTGAGGCCGAGGTTCAAAATCGTGTCCATCATGCCGGGCATGGAATCCCGCGCGCCGGAGCGGACGGCGACGAGGAGAGGCATCTTCGTGGTGTCACCGAACTTGGTGCCCATGATCTTCTCCATATTGCGCACGCCGGCTTCCATCTGGGCCTGAAGCTCAACCGGATAGGTCCGCTTGTTGGCATAGAAATAGGTGCAGACTTCGGTCGTGATGGTGAAGCCGGCTGGCACTGGCAGACCGATGCGGGTCATTTCCGCGAGGTTCGCGCCTTTGCCGCCGAGGAGCGGCTTCATCGAGCCGTCGCCATCAGCCTTTCCTGCACCCCAGGTATAAACGTACTTCTGCTTCTTGCCGCCGACTTTTGCCGCCGGAGCCTTAATCGCCTTCTTGGCGGGGGCCTTGACTGCCGCTTTCGCAGGAGCCTTCACGGGGGCCTTGGCCGCCGCTTTGGCTGGAGCTTTTTTAATAGCTGCCTTGGCTGCCACTTTTACGGGTGCCTTGACAGGAGCTTTAGCTGCCGCTTTGGCTGGAGCCTTGGCTGGAGCTTTTTTAGGAGCAGCCTTTTTTGCGGCTGACTTGATTTTTTTGGCCATAATGTTTCTTTTGGGTTGGTAGCCGGTTCTAAACCGGGGTGAGCTTCTCTGAATCTGCCAGCACTTCGGTGATGGCATTGGTAAATTTTGCAAGTCCGGGAATCGGCACGATGACGGTATTGCGCCTTCCATGGGCTTCTTCCACGATACGAAGAAACCGACCGCGTTCATTTTCGCGGTAATCGATGCTGATCTGTTTGGATTCGATCTGCAGGTTTCTGGTGGAAATAACGGTGTCCATTCTTGAGACGGGCTTTTTCTCCAATGTCAGTCAGAACCCAGCATCATCGCGGATTGTCGAATCGATCCCAATCGTTGGCCGTCCCTCGACTTCCATCTCGATTCGAGAAAAACCAGCGTGCTTCGGACCCCCGCTCGCATCCTGGATTCGAGCGCATTTCTTGCGACAAATTATGTGAGTGAACTGACGGAACACCAGAAAGCCGCGAACCTTCTCACAGATCGGCCATGCCGTAAACAGGAATTTCAGAGAAGATGAAGAGAATCTAATCGTGGAGCTTTGTGCCTCCATTTACCCCTCTTTGGGATGGCACGGGCGGCTCTTCCTTGCCGACGTTTTCGAGAGCCCGAGCATCCCGGAGATCGAGCCAAGCCTTTCGAGGCTTTTAAAAGACGAAGCCGAAGATGACCTGAGAGTTGATCTTGGTTGTGCAATGGCCGTGCTTGGAACGCCCTCATCCCAGTCGACTGCAAGGGCCGTTTACCGGGAGTGCCCGGATGACCCTGAACACTTTTTCATTGCCGAAACCCTCTATTATCAGTTTGGCATCCAAGGCATCGATGATCCGGATCTGGCCGCGCGAGATTTTTTCTGTAATTTTTTTGGGCTAGTGACAGGGGTGTGGGTTAGGCGGCTTGCTGGTTTGATGGCGGGTTCATGTTGAGATGGATTTTTCCTGACTCCCATTCATCGCTAATTTCGGCCCGGAAAGGGATGCAAAGACGCCCTGCGCCGGGTGGACAGGCTGCTCGAAAGCGGCCACCACTGGGTGGTGGATGCGGACCTGAAATCCTATTTCGACACGATCCCGCATGGGAAACTCATGGAAGAAGTGAGGAAGAAAATCTCCGACGGAAGGCTGCTCAAACTGATCGAGAAATTCCTGAAAGCAGGAGTCATGGAGAGCATGAAGGGATGGGAGCCGACCGAGAAAGGAACTCCCGCAGGGGGCGGTCATCAGCCCGCTACTGGCCAACATCTATCTCAATCCGCTGGATTGGGATATGGCGGTGAGAGGGTGGGAGATGACGAGGTATGCGGACGACTTCATAATCCAATGTCGAAGCGAAGAAGGAGCGAGGACGGCACTCGGAGAAATAGAGCAATGGGTGAAGGAAGCCGGGCTGACGCTACATCCGGAAAAGACGAGGATCGTGGACGCGAGGGAACCGGGAGGCTTCGACTTCCTGGGTTATCACTTCGAACGAGGCCAGAAATGGCCGCGCAAGAAGAGCATGGCAAAGCTCAAAGACACAATCCGAGAGAAAACCGGACGCAGCGAAGGTCGCAGCATGAGGGAAATCTGCAAGGATCTGAACCGGACGTTGCGGGGTTGGTTGAATAATTCAAACACAGCAACCGGTATACGTTCGAAGGAGTGGACAAGTATGTCCGTGGAAGGCTGCGAAGCATCCTCAGAAGGCGCAATGGAATGAAAGGCCGAGGCCGAGGCGAAGATCACCA
>JBAXSN010000189.1:0-5145 GCA_037130675.1 Verrucomicrobiota bacterium | reverse complement strand
AGCGCGACCCCGTGTTTTTGGCCGAGCTGGGCCAGCGCCTCAACCAGCAGGGGCGAGTTTCTTCCATTGCCGCCAGATGATGCACCGCAGTTTGCGCCTGATTCACTGTCACGCTGTAGCCCAGGAACTTCGGATGGCCGGGCCACTTGGCTCTTGGCCTCGTTGACCCTCAGCCGCAACCGCTCGGACAGGAATTTCTTGATGGGCGCCATGACCCGTTCCCCGGCTGCTTTGGTTTGCACATAAATGTTGCAATCGTCGGCATACCGGCAAAACTGGTGCCCGCGTTTCTCAAGCTCCTTATCCAGATCGTCCAGCATAATGTTGGAGAGCAGCGGCGAGAGCGGCCCGCCTTGCGGCGTGCCCTCGGTTCGTTGCTCCACTATGCCGCCATCCATGATGCCGCTTTGCAGATAGCGCCGGATGAGCAGCAACAATCGCTTGTCGCCAACTTTCCTCGCCACCCGCGCCATCAGCACGTCGTGGTTCACCCGGTCAAAGAACTTCTCAAGGTCCATGTCCACCACCCAGCGGCGGCCCTCCGCGATGTATTCGCGGGCTGCCTTCACCGCCATGTGGGCGCTGCGTCCGGGCCGAAACCCATAGCTGCTGCTTGAGAAGTCCTCCTCCCAAATGGGACTTAACATCTCAAGTGAGTGCGCCCTGCCGGGCGCACAAACGAAAGGGCTCCCCTTCCGGAGAGCCCTTAAAAAATGAATGAGATCCGAATTCGTCGATTCGGAACGCTTAACCTTGCAGACGCTTACGCGTCGGGCTTGGTCTTCGGCAGGCCGAGGACCCGCTGGTCGTCGCGCCATTGGCCGCGCTTTTTGAGCACTTCGACGCGCTCGAAACGCTTCAGGACGTTACGTTTTACCGTGATGGTGCTGGCACCCTTAAGGCTGCGATGTTGGGACATGATATTTGATCGGTTGAAAGCTGCTCCCGGCGTGCGGGAACGCGGAACTTAGGGGAGCTTTCATGCGAACGCAATGTAAATTTCATTTACGACCAAAAAACTGCCCAAACACGATCTTTACACTTCGCCTCGATCCACGTATGACCATGTCAATGAACGTATTGAAGCGACTTTTTGGCCGCGACGACAAATTTTTCGACCTGCTCGAAGCCAGCGCCGACGAAGCCAGGCACAGCGCGACGCTGCTCCACGAAATGCTCCCTATTATTGCTGACGAGCGGGCTTTTCAGGAATCGATCGAACTGCTGGCCACCAGCCGCCGCAAGCACAAGCGCATCACGCAGGACATCACGGCCGAAATCTGCCGAACCTTTGTAACCCCCCTGGAGCGGGAAGACATCGAAGCGCTCTCCAGCTCCCTGACCCGGATTCCGAAAACGGTCGAAAAAATCGCCGAGCGGCTCCTGATCTGCCCGTTGAATTTCCATACCGAGAGCGTCGCCAAGCTCGTCAATATGCTCGAACAGGCGAGCGGGACGGTCGCCCTGATGGTTCACGCCTTGAGAAAAAAGGTTCACGTCGAGGAAATCCAAGACGACTACGCCCGCCTGCAGACCATCGAAGGCGATGCCGACCGACTCATGATCGCCCTGCTGCGGGAACTCTTCCGGGGTCCCGGCGATTCCCGCGAAACGGTGTTCCTCAAAGACATTTATGAGTTGCTCGAGAAGGCGATCGACCGCTGCCGGGATGCGGGCAATGTCGTTTTTCAGGTGGTCCTTAAGTACTCATGAGCCTCTTCCTGCTGGTCCTCCTGGCGGCGCTGGTCTTTGAGTATATCAACGGCTTTCACGACGCTGCCAACTCCATTGCCACGGTCGTCTCCACCAAGGTGCTGACGCCGCGGCAGGCGATTATGCTGGCGGCATCCTTCGAACTGCTGGGCGCTTTCCTCGGCACGGCGGTGGCATCCACCATCGGCAAAGGGATTGTCGACACGCACGTAGTGACCATGAGCACCGTGCTCGCAGCCCTGCTCGGTGCCATCACATGGGGCCTGCTTACCTGGTGGCTCGGCCTGCCTTCCAGTTCCAGCCACGCGCTGATCGGCGGGCTTTGCGGCGCCGCGGTCGCTTCTGCCCGCGGCGACTGGTCGGTGCTCAGGTGGTCCGTGGTCGATCCGGTCACCCACGCCCATTCCGGATTGTGGCCGAAAATCGTGATCCCGATGATTTCCTCCCCCATTTTCGGGTTCTGCATCGGGGCGTTTTTGATGCTCTTCCTGACGGCGACTCTTAAACGGGTGCGTCCTTACTTGATTCAGCGGATCTTTGGCAAAGCGCAGCTCCTCAGCGCGGCCGGGATGGGGCTCAGCCATGGCATGAATGATGCCCAGAAGACCATGGGCATCATCACGCTCGCCTTGTTTACCGGGACCAAATCCGGAGCCTTCGATGGGCTGCCTTCCGCTTTGCACTTCCTTCAGACCCCCGAATTCACGGTCAAACCGTGGGTCATCGTGATCTGCGCGCTCACCATGGCCGCGGGCACAGCCGGGGGAGGTTGGAGAATCATTCGCACCATGGGGCACAAGATGGTCCGATTGCAGCCCGTGCATGGGTTCGCCGCCGAAACCACGGCGGGGCTTATCATTTCGATCGCCAGCCATTTCGGGATTCCGGTTTCAACCACGCACGTCATTTCCACCTCCATCATGGGGGTTGGCGCCACCAAACGCCTGAGCGCCGTCAAATGGGGGGTCGTCCACCGCATTGTGTGGGCCTGGGTTCTGACCTTCCCCATGTGCGGCCTGATGGGCTGGCTCTCCCTGCACGCTATTCGTGCGCTGGGGTTTTAGGCCGATCACATGACCGGCTTTAGTTAGCGCGCTCCCGAGCAGGGGTGAATCGGCGCGCCCTCCCAAAGCTGTGGAGGACCCTTTCCATCGTCCACAATTCTGAACGCGTCAGCGCATCGCATCGTTTTGTCTTTTAGACAGGATTCACAAGATTGACAGGATTTACAGGATTAAGATTCGCGGATACTAACCGACTTCGCAGGCTTTCGGCGAAATCCTGAGAATCTTGGAAATCATGTTAATCCTGTCAAAAATGCGTTCCCCCGCGATCACAGGATCGGCTGCCGTCCCCGGAGCCGTTCCACCGCCTTGCGTGCGAACGCCCGTTCCCCATCGGAAATCTCCGGGTCTTTCAGCGCCTCCTCGAACTGCTTCAAGGCCGCCTCGTTTTGCGCATCGGCCGCATAGGCCTGCCCTAAAAAAACGCGCCAGGAACCCGTAGGCATCGCTTTGGCCTCGGAGAGTTCAATCACCTTATTGAGCACCTCGATTTCCTCCTTGTACGCGTGCGCCGAATGGGTGACCCGCGCGTGCAACGATAGCAATTGTCCGTCCTCGGGCAACTCCACCACCAGCCGCCGGGTTAGCTCCAGCGCTTCGTTGAATTTCTTGCTGGCGTAAAGGATATTCGCTTTGGCGACCACTCCGGGCAAATAGTGTCGGTCGCATGCCTCGGCGCGATTCGCCGCTTCGAGCGCTCGATCCCACTTAGCTTCCGTCGCATGGCAGCCCGCCAGTTCGGTCCAGGCAGGAGCCGAGTCCGGGTTCGCCTTGACGACTTCCTCCAAGAGCGCCTTGGCCGACGCCACCTCGCCAATAGCAATCAACCGGTGCGCCGTCTGGATGCGCGCCTCCTCCTGTTCCCTTGGCGAGTGGAGCTTAAATGCGGCCATCGACCGCTCCAACTCCGCCGCCGTCCATACCCGCGCCGGGGTGCGCTCAAAGACCAGGCTCGTGGGATCGAGCCAGGTGAGCGTCCAGTCGGGCGATTGCCGCAAATGATCCAGAAGCTGGCGGAACGTGGCCGGGTCCCCGCTGAGCAGCAAAGCGTCAAACCGCCATTTGCGGTCGAGCACCCGCCACGCTTTCGGGTTTTGGATGCTCGGGCTGAATTCCCGGGCGAGTTGCTCGGGAGAAACAACAGGATCGCAGCGCAATCCCAATTCCTTCCAGTGCGCTTGCAGGTAATCCGCCGCAGTCGGCGTGAAATAGAGCATCTTCCCCCGGAGCCCCCCATGGTTGGCCAGTTCCGCGAGCGCGAGCCTCGGCGTCGCCAACTCCGGGCTCGCGGGGGCCGACCGGCGCAAACGCCACGCGATGCCGCCCGCCAGCGCGGCCATGATAAGGAGAATCAATAGAATACGGAGGAAACGCATGCGGAGGAACCATTGCCGCGAGTCGCCCCATCTGCAAGCCCGGACTCTCGTCCCCGGCGGCGGAGCCACAATCTGTAGCCGCCCCGCTCAGTCGGGGCGGCGATGTTATTCCCCTTGTGCCTTCGCGTGAGTGTGCTTTCGCCTTGCACACCCCCCTCCGGACCTGCTCTGTAGTGCTCCAATCATGCGCGTTGTATCCGGAATCGCAGGGGGAATCCCTCTCATTGCCCCCAAGACAGACCTGCGTCCCACCATGGACCGGGTCAAAGGGGCCATCTTCGACAGCCTCGGAGAAGCGATCATCGGCGCGCGCGTGCTCGACCTCTTCGCTGGCGCAGGCGGCCTTGGAATCGAAGCGCTGAGCCGGGGCGCCGTCGCCGCCACCCTCGTCGAAAAAGATCCCCGTGCCGTCGAAGCCATCCAGCGCAATCTCGCGAAGACCCGGCTTGAGGGCGCCACCGTCCACACGCTCGACATCTTCTCGTTCCTCCACCGCCTGGCCGTTCCCGGAGGCTACGATTTCATCCTGGCCGATCCGCCCTACGCGAAACAGAAAGGCGAGCGCGACTTCGGCGTGGAACTGCTCAGCGATCCCGCCCTTGGCGAGGCCCTGGCCCCCGGCGGTTGGTTTATTTTGGAGAAACTCCCCTACACAAAGCTCCCCACCCCGGCGGGCTGGGAACTGCTGCGCGAGCGTCGCTACGGAGCCACCGCTGTCGCCTATTTTCAACGCCAGAAAGGTTGAACGTCAGGGGACTTGCGTCCGCCTCACTTCCCATAAACCCGGTTCCTCCCAACATCCCCTTCCCATGAAACTCACCGCCCTGATCCTCGCCCTCTTCGCCGCCTCGCTCTTCCTCTCCGCCTGCTCGACCACTCCGGAAGACAAGGAATTCTTCGATCGCGGATGGGTTTTTCCCAACGATAGAGAGCAAATGAGGGGGTGCAGGACCGGAAAGTTACAGGGTGTGAAATTCCCTGATACACAGGCG
>JBAXSN010000188.1:0-5213 GCA_037130675.1 Verrucomicrobiota bacterium | reverse complement strand
GGGGCGGCTACAAAAACGCCAGACCCTGCACCCAATTGTGTGTTGTTTTCAGAGGTTGCGTCCTTGGCGCGAAATCCAATTGCTTTTTCCAGGTTCATGGGCTTCGCCCACCACGCGGGATGAAAATGCGCCCGGTCATTCGCGGATTCCGGCGTTCCGGCATTTGCGGAGTAGCGCACGCGCTGGTGTGTGTAATGAGTCGCGGCGGTCTAGCTTTTGCCCGCGCGCGCGGGCGTCCCTACTTTGAACGCGCTGGGGCAGAGCTGCTGGACTTCGCAGTGCTCGCAATCGGGATTCCGGGCAAAGCACCTTCGGCGTCCATGCCAGATGAGCCAGTGGCTGAAATTCGTCCACTCCTCGCGTGGAATGAGCCGCATCAACGCTTCCTCGATCTTCTCGGGTGAGGACGCGCCGGTTAGCCCCAAACGCCCGGAGAGCCGCGCGACATGGGTATCGACGACCACCCCCTCGTTGAGCCCGAACGCATTCCCGAGCACCACGTTGGCCGTCTTGCGGCCCACTCCCGCCAAAGCGGTGAGCGCCTCCATCGTATCCGGAACCTTGCCGCCGTGCTTGGCAACCAGGTCCGCGGCCATCGCACGAATCGCCTTGGCTTTGTTGCGGAAGAACCCGGTGGAATGGATCGCCTCTTCCAGGTCCTCCTGACTGACGGCCGCGAAATCCGCCGCCGTCCGGTAGCGCTGAAAGAGCTCCTCGGTGACTTGGTTAACCCGCTTGTCGGTGCATTGCGCGGAGAGGATCGTGGCAATCAGCAACTGCAGCGGATTGGAAAACACCAGTTCGCAATGGGCGCTTGGATAAACGCGCTGAAACGCCTCGATCAACGCGGCGACTCGGGCTTGCAGATTTTCCGGGCTCATTTCGCCGGCGGCTGAAGGGCGGCCAGCCGCGCTTTGGCTTCCGCTGCATGCGGGGAAGTTGAGTAATTCTTAATGAGTTCCTGGTAGTAGTTCACCGCTTTGGCGATCTGCCCCGGACGGGTGAGCGCTTTCGGCTTGGCTGTCTTTTCCAGCTTCTCAGGCAACGTGGCCGCCTGCTTCTCCAGGAGCTGAGCGCCGTTCCAAAGCCCTTCGGAGGCCGCGTTCGTCACCGAGGCGTAGAAGACCGAAATCTTGATGTAATTGTTGATCGCGGACTCGATGTCTCCTTTGTCCTCGTAAATTTTGGCCATCAAGAGCATCGCGTTCGCATGCAACTCGGTCGATCCTGTGGGCGAGCGCACGATCGGAACGAGCAGGGCGATGGCCTCGTCGGCTTTCTTCTGTTGGGCCAAGCCTTGGGCGATCCCGTAATCGGCTTCGAGCAGCTTCGGCGACCATGGGTAAAGCTGCTTGAGCTTTTCAAACGTGGCCTGCGCCTCGCCGATTTGGTTACTGGTTTGCTGGGCTTTGCCGATGCCGTAGAGCGCGATTGCCTGGGCCTCGGCGATTTGCTGGGGCGCCTTGTCCGGAGTCACTCCCGAGGGGACAGGGTAATCGAGGGCGAGCTTCTGATAGAGATCCGACGACTCCTTCACCTTGCCCTGCTCGAGCAAGGCCGAGCCGTAAAGGTCGATGATGGACGGCGCGTAAACGAGCTGCGGATTGTAAGCCGCGGTCATCTGCTCAAGCGCTTTCGCCTTATCCTTTTCGTAGGTGAACGAGGCAAGCGTAAAGAGCACCTTGCTCTTGGTGTCGGGCTTGTCGGCGAATTTCTCCGCCAACTCCTGGAAATACTTGGTGACCGTTTCGTCGGTTTTGACCTTGGCGCTCAGGAGCAGCTTCTGGTCCGCGAGGAGGACTTCCAGAGCCGTGGATACCTGCGGGCTCGCGGGATAGTCGCGCAGCAGTTTCTCCGCGGCGGTCGTCGAACCGTTCACGCCTTTGTTCCACTCGGCCCGCTCCTGTTCGTTCAAAGCGAGATAGCGCCCTTGGGAGGCGGCGTGGTCGCTCCAGAGTTGTACAACGTGCAGAAGCGCCGCCGGGGCCTGTGGATCGGCGGGATGTTTCTCCACCAACTCGTCATAGGTGGCGATGGCTTCAAGCGGCTTGCTGCTGTTGATCTGGTTCTGGCCGATGATGTCGTAAGCGTAGAAAATCTTGTCGCTGTCCGAATAGCGCTCGATGAATTCCTTCATGAGAGCAACCATCTCGTCCAGTTTTCCGTCGCCGCCGAGGATCTGGGCGCGTTGGAAATAGGTGTAAGGCGCGGCCTCAGCCTTCGGAAACTGATCGGCGACTTCCTTGAAGGTCGTCATGGCGGAGGCCTTGTCGTTCTTGGCCAACTGCGCCTGCGCCAAACCGAATTTTGCCGTCGGGAACATCTGGCTCTCTGGGTATTTCTTCAAGAACGCCGTGAACTCGGGAATCGCGGTGTTGAAGTCGTTTTTGCCCTGCGCGAGCTGGGGGATCCAGAAGGACGCCTGCTCTGCCTGCGGAGTTCCCGCGTAGGTTTCGCGCACTTTCTTAAATTGCGCGATCGCCTCGTCCACCTTGCCCGTGTCCTTGTAAACCACGGCGATGCCAAAATCCGCCGAGACCGCTTCTTCGGGTTTAGGATTCTTCTTCAGGAAATCGCGGAAGGTGTTGATCGCCTCGTCATACCGCTTGAGTTGGAGCAGCGCGTTGGCCTGCTCGGTAAGCGTGGTGTCGATGTAGCGCCCCTTGGGATAAAGAGTGACGCTCTGCTTGAAAAATTCCAGCGCGGTTGCCGGATCGTTGGTTTTGGGGTCGTTGGTAAGGAAGAGCGAACCGATCACCACGGGGAGGTTGTCGGCCATCGGGTCGGCTTTGTAGGCGCTTTGGAATTCTTCATACGCTTTCACCGCCTGTTCCGTAAGCTTCTGGGAAGCGTAAGTGAGCGTCACGAAATACTGAATGTCCTTCTTCTGTTCGTCGTCTTCGGCAAATGGCAGCATCTGGCGCAGCAGAACGCGGGCGCCATCATACTCTTTTTCCTGCAAGAACATCTGCCCCACCTTGATCCTCGCCGAAACGGTGAGATCCGGCTTGCCTTCCACCGTCGCCAGCTTGACGGCTTCCCGGTCGAGCAGGGCATCCAGCCGCTTGAAAAGGGCGGTGTCCTTCGCCTTCAGGGCGTCGAGCTTCCGCTGGCGCACCCCGGCGATCCGCGCTTTCTGGGCATCGATCATTGGAAGCTTGGGGCGCACCGCCCGGTAGGCTTCCATTGCTGTCACCCAAGTCTCGTGAAGTTTCTCGGGCGCGCCGAGCGCACCCTTGTTGAACAACAGTTCACCCAACTGGAACTGAGCGTCATTGAGGAGGGCGATGTCGGTCCGCTTGGCAATGATGTCGCGCAGCAACCGCTCGGCCTCGGCGTAACTTGTGCCCGCTTCCGGACTCCCGGCATTGGCCTGCGCGGCCAGATTCGCCTTCGTCGCCAAGGTCAAGGCGAGCAGGTATTGGCTGTCGAGGATCGATTCGCTGGTCTTGGAAAACTTCTCGAGGTTGGTGCGCAGCGATTTGATCGCTTCATCGTACTTGGCGATCTGGTAGGCCGCCATTGCCCTTCCGTAATTAGCGCTCTCGACCTGCTCGCTCGCCGGGTATTTGGTCAAAAACACGTCGAATTTTGCGATCGCTTCCTCAAACGCGGGCTTGCGCTTGGCTTCCTCGGTGATTTTGGACGCCTTGGCCGCCAACGTCTGGGGAATCAGGCTGGTGGCAAGTTCCTGAAGATCGGGGGAAGCAGGGGTCCCGGGAGCGAGGAGCTTGTTAAACAATTCAAGCGCCTTGTCAAAATCGGCCAGCAGATAATAGGCGTAGCCGAGCCGGAACTGAGCCTCGGAGAAAACCAGCGAGGTTGGATATTTTTTGAGGATGTCCTCATACGCAGACGCAGCGTCTTTGTATTTGCCGTCGTTGAAGAGATTCAAAGCGGCTTCCGCGGCTTGTTCGGGTGGTCCAGCCGCAGGCATCTGGGCAATGGCAAACTCCGGGGCGAGAGCCGCGGAGGCCAGCATAATGGAAAGGACAAACCGGGAGGAAAAGTGACGAAGCTTCATAATTTCGCTTTTGAGGAACGCCTGAGGATAAACAAGCCGCTGCCACTTCGCTATACCAAAGTTTTGGGAAAAGAGGGCGCCATTCCGTCCATTCCGTCCATCTGGCTCCCCCCCCACAGAGCGGGGCGGCCACAAGGCCGGAAAAGATCCGTGTAAAAAGGCTCGGAAAACGTATGGTTTTGAGCACGCTATCGCTGCCATGCACCATTTCGAGCAAGACGCCCAAGCCGCCGGATCGCCGGAGCAACCGATCGGAGTTTTCGATTCCGGCATCGGCGGGCTGACCGTCGCCGCCGCTCTGCGCCGGCTTTTGCCGAATGAAAACATCTATTACATCGGCGACACCGCCCGGGTGCCCTATGGCGGGAAGAGCCAGACGACCATCGAACGCTACTCATTGGAAATCAGCGAGATGCTGCTGGCGTGCCGGGCCAAGATGATCGTGGCCGCCTGCAATACGGCTTCCGCGCTGGCGGTGCCCCGCCTCCAGCAAAGCTTGGCCGTGCCGGTCACCGGGGTGATTTTGCCTGGAGCCAAGGCAGCCGTCGCCGCCACGCGCAACGGCCATGTCGGAGTGATCGGCACCAAGGGGACCGTCCGCAGTGGCGCTTACGAACGCGCCATTTACAGTCTCGCGCCCGAGGTGCGGGTGACCAGCCGCGCCTGCCCGATGCTTGTTCCCGCCATTGAGGAAGGCTGGCTCGACGACCCGATCACCGGCTCGATCTGCGCCCGCTACCTGGAAGACCTCGTCGATTCCGGCATCGACACCCTGGTGCTCGGCTGCACCCATTATCCGCTCTTAAAGCAAGCGCTCGCCCGGTTTTTGGGGGATGGCATCCAACTGGTCGATTCCGCTGAAAACTGCGCCGTGGCAGTCCGGCAACTCCTGACCGAACACCAGATCGCCGCGCCGCTCACGCAAACGGGAACCCTGGAGGTCGCTCTCACCGACGCCTCGGACGGTTTTCTGCCCGTGGCCGAACAAGCCCTCGGCTTGAAGGTCGGCCGCGTGCGGATCATCGGCGTTCAAGGATAGCGGTTGAGGCTTTAGATAATCTTTGAACTAAAGCGAGCGTCGAGGTGTTGGCATTCTAGACAGATATCGATGCCCCGCAACGTGGGCTCCACGCGGGCATGAAAATAGTCGGTGTTGCGACCGAAGCGGTGGTGGAATTTCGTGAATCCT
>JBAXSN010000187.1:0-5274 GCA_037130675.1 Verrucomicrobiota bacterium | reverse complement strand
CTGTCTTGGCGACCTTTGCGTCCTTGGCGCGAAATCCAATTGCTTTTTCTAGGTTCATGTCAGAACACGATTAAGCGTCAACTTAAGGCGGTCTAACGTAATTCGGCGCGCACCCCAAGGCGGCAGAGGACTGCCGCGCTCCAAGGCGCTGGCGCGCTCCGGAAACCGCGCGGCAGGGATGCGCGAAGCGCCTTGGAGTGCGGTGGCCCTCCACCGCCTTTTTGTCGGGCCCCGCAGAAACCGGCAATTTCGCGAGTCACAAAGACTGAGCGATGAGAGCGAGCACTCGGGCCGCTCCTTTCTCGAAAGCTAATTTTGCAGGAGCGGGCCGACGGGGGCGGCGAAAGCCTGGTCGGAAATCATGAACGCCGGTGAGGGATCGGGATCGTTGTAGTCGTGCGGACGCGGAACGTTCGCGCCGATGGTCAGATCCTCCGGCTGAGTCCGGGCGATGTTGATGGGGGTTCCTTCGTGAACCAGCGCGAAGAATTTCGCGGCGACATTCTTGTGCAGACGCAAGCAGCCGTGGGTGCGTGCAATGGGCCAGACATATCCCTGATGGAAGCCGTAGGAGGGCGCAAATTCAACCCAGTACGGCATGGGATAGCCGATGTAAGTGCCCGACCCGTGGCCTGCCTCGGCCGCGCGGATGCACCCGCCACTCTTATAGTAGCCGTATGAGCCCGAGCGTTTGTGGGTCATTTTGTTGAAAGCGGTGAAGTTGCCGCAGGGCGTGGACTTGCCCGGCAACCCGACGCACGTCGCCGCCACCAGCAAGGGCCGGCTCCCTTCCATCACATAGACCTGCTGTTTGGAAAGGGAGACTTTCACCCGCACGGCGGCAGGATTATGCGGTTTGTAAGCAACCGGGTTCGGATCAGCAAGGGGACCGGTGGCGCAGCCGCTGAGAAAGGCCAGCGCGAGCGCACCGGCAACAATGGAAGGAATTCGGGAGAATTTCATGGGATTGCACAAAGCCTAACGGGAACGGTTTGTCAAACGGACGGATTTGTTTTTGTTTCTTCGCCCACGCTCGTCGGCGCCCTTTTTTGGGAGGAAACCGGCGGATTTACGAGCAGTTTTTCGAACTTCGAGGAGACATTCGCGTAGAACGGGTAATCCGCCGGGGATGCGCTACGAGGCCGGTACCGCCAGTGTTTGTAGGCCCACATGTAAAGCTCGGGACGTTCGCGGATACGCGGCTCGAAGTGATCCCAGCAAAGCTGTGCGATCTGCTGAGGGCTGGCGTCGGGCGGAAAGGTGAGCGGGCGGTCGATGACGACCCGGCAGCGGCCATCGGGCAGCGGTTCGCCGTGGACGGGGAACATTTTTGCACCGCCGCGCTGCATCAGTACCGCGTGGAGAAAGGTGACCGACATTTTTCGCCCGAAACCCTCGATGGCCACGGCGGCCTGATCCGGCCGGAGGTTGAGATCGATCAACATCCCCGCCATCCCCTTCCGCTTGACGACCTTCAGCAGGCGAATCATGGAGTTTTCCTGGGGGATGATGGTGTGCCCCGCCACGCCGCGCCCTTCGAAAAAGAATTGGCTCAGGCTCGGGTTCTTGAACGTCTCGGTGACGATCGTCGTCGGAATATCCATGAAGCCGCACGCGAGACTGGCCCATTCGAAGTTTCCCCAGTGGATGCACATGAGGACCGCGCCTTGAGCCTGGCATTCCTCGCGGAACGCATCGGCATCGATATCGACCACAAGGTAATCGCGCCAGTTCTCGCGGTTCAGCCGCGTGCCCCAGAAGAGGTCGAGCATCGTCCGCGCAAAATTCCGATAAGAGCAGCGGGCGATCGCCTTGCGTTGCGCCTCGCTATAGAGGGACCCGAAAGCCGCAGCCAGATTGGCCAGCGCGACGGTTCGGCCCCGGCGGTCCACGCAATAAGCCAGCGATCCGAGTCCGCCAGCCAGTGCAACGCAACATTTTCTAGGCAGCAGTGGGATGGTCCGCACCATGATCAGGCACAGGAACCATTCCAAGCGGTAGCGCAGAGCTTTTAGGGAACTAACGCGACTGGTTTCGCTCATCGGTTTGGAAGTCGGGAGTTCAGGCGTTCGGAGATTCGTCCTCTTCCTGGACGGGTAGCTCCTTGGGCGTTGGTTCGCCAAAGATTTTCTCGTAAAGAACAACAACCGTCCCGATGTAAAGGGGCGCGGTGAAAGCCATGGGGATTTTTGAAAACTCAGCAAGCGAGGCCATCCGCTCCTGCGAGAGGTCGCCTCCGTTGCTGATCATGAGCGCGACAAAGAGAATCAGGCTGGGCAGCACCACCAGAATGCCCGAAAGGGTGATGATCCAAGAGAGACGCCAGGGATGCTGAAGCACTTTCTTTCGGCTGAGCCGCATCGCGGACCGGAACGGCATCCGTTTATCGGCAATGAGCGGCAGGGCGAAAATCCAGCAGAACATGAAATAGATCAGGGGAATAGAACAGGCGAGCAACACGAGCGCGACAACCATCACCGCGACCGGATCGGCCTTGGCAAGGTCGGGCGCAGTGGGGTTGTTCGGGTCCAGCAGTCCGGTCGCGACGATTGCAATGCCCACGGGAATCACGCAGGCAAACGTGACCATGGAGGCGACAAATGTCTTCAGCAGCAGGTTCCGGAACAGCCCAGGCTGAAACCCGGCGAAGAGATCCAACGCCGCCACCGGACGGTCGCGCATGATCTGAAGATAAAGGTAATAGAGACCGCCGAAGAGGACCCCGTTCAATGCAATCTGCATGAAAAGGTCGAGGCCCGGAAGCGTGCTCCCCACCAAGACCAACGCAAAAGTCAGCAGGGTCGAACCCGCCAGCATCCAGTAGTGCGCCTGGAGCAGTCCCCAAGCTCTGCGCAAAGACTCGCCCAAAGAGACGGAGTATTCGCGGTCCATCACATGGGCCATGTAGGCCGTTGCCGCGAGCGCCGCGACCGCTTCCTCGGATTCTTCGACCGGCTCGACCGATTCCCCTTCCGGAGCGTCGGGTTCGAGTTCTTCGCTCTCCGGCAGCGGCGGCGGGGCAATTTGGCCAAAAGGGGTCCAATTCGCCAACCCCTCGTACCAGACTAGCGTTTCTGGCTGGATCGCGCCAGAGCGCACTAGTTCAACCCAGTCGGATTCCGAAACAGGGCCAACGCGGCGCGGACCGTCAACATAGTACCAATTCATCGATACGCATCGTCCTCAGCCGCAAACAAAAGCGCAAGGGGAAAACACTGGGAGGCGGAGCGGAGCGCCCTCAAAGGCGGCAGAGAACTCTACCATTACCCACAAATCGCCAAGCGATGTAAATGGTTTGGGTGTTAATGAAATTTTGAACTTAGCGAGCAGTGAGGCGTCGGGTCTTTTTGACAGGATTAACATGATTTTCAGGATTATCAGGATTTTGTCTAAAACTTGCGGAGACCGTTAGCATCCAAAAGTTTTAATCCTGTAAATCATGCCAATCTTGTAAATCCTGTCTGAAAAGGAAAAACGCTGCAATCGCTCACGCGATCAGGGATAGGCGCTTCGCGCATCGCCTCGAAGCCGTGGAGCGAAATCTCGCGCGCACTTCGAAGGAGCGCTGCTAGAACTTTACGTTCACATCGAGCGTCAGCAATTGATCGCTGTTGGCATCGGCGATTTTCGCGCCGCCAGTCGCCTGGCCGCCGACGAGATCCTTGCGGACATTGTCGCCGGTGAAATAGCTGATCATGAAGATGACCGAGTCGCTCAGATTGTAAGCGCCGGCGAACTTCCAGCCGCGCATGTTTACGCGGCTCAGGCCCCAGTCGGAAGCGTTGAGGTTCGGGTCAACGGCAGCAAGGCCGACCTGGCGATAGGTGGCCAGCAGCGAGCAGTCGCCTTTCTTCACGTTCTGCCCGACTTGGAAACCTACCTGGTAAGCGTAATCGTCCTGGCTGGAGTGGTTGGAGCGCCGGATCTGGACCAAGTCGCCCTTGCTGTTTGCAACCAATTCGGTTTTGCCATTAATTCCGTAAACATCCCGAGTGCGCTCGCCGCCCTCGGTGTTGTAGGTGGCGTCCCAGAGGAACTTGGTCTGGATCCCCGCGACCTTGAAGGTGATGTCGCCCGGGAGTTGGATAATCGACAGATTGGCCGTTTCACGAACTCCATCGGTGACGGCGAATCCATCGCTGGAGCGAGCAAAAGGTTGGGTATTTACCGAATCGTTAATGCGTGCGGCGTTGTAGGCCAGGTAGGCAGGGGCGATGGTGAATTTGAGGTTCTTGTTGAACTTGTAACCGACGATCAACTGTTCCTCGAACAGGAATGCATCGGTGTTCAAGCTCAAGCTGCTTTCCGGATTATCATCAAAGCAGAACTGACCCGCAACGAGCGTCAACTCCCACGGGCTTTGGAACGAAGCGTCCTTGCTGGAGACGATCGCCTTGCCATCCTTGGTGTAGCCGTCCACTTCCCCGCCACGGTCGGCGAAGAGTTTGTGGAATTTGACCTGCTCGACCAGCCCGGAGGGATTGATGTTCGGGTCCCACGTCATGTCCGTCGTGTAGAACGGATTCGGCTGTTTGCCGGCGACGACGGTCAACCAGTCGGCCGAGTTCTTCCAGCCCACAAAGGCCCGGCTGATGAAGATCGGGTAGTTCTCGAATCCTTTATCGAAAGTTTGCGAGCCGGTGTCGGAATTCTGGCTGGTCGTGAGTTGCACGCCACCAAACCAGCCGTCGGTCAGTTTGAAATCGGCGTTGAGGCGGAGCCGGAAACGGAACCGGGAATTCTGGGTTCCATGCCCGGGATCGCCGGCCACGTTTAACTGGGGATCCAGATTGTCGTATTGGTAACGCAACCGCAAATCACCATAGAGAGCCAACTCGGTTACCGGGCCGCTGATCTTGATCTTGTCGGAGGCGACGCTCTCCTTGACGAGATCCGCGCGGATGCTCTCGGCCTCCTTGGGGGTAAGAATTTTTTTGCGAACCAGCGCATCGACGAGGGCGTTGTCTTGTGCGCAGGCGACCCCGGAACCGAGGACGAAGGCAAGGCAGGAGGCAAGGAGGAGATGTGATTTCATGGACTGTTAAGATATTAAGCCCGCCAGAGGGCGAAGCGTCGCAGATAGGAATTTTACAGGATTGTTGCATTCCAAGGCACGGGGTTTTGCGCGCGCAATACGGCTATTTTTACAACATTTCCTGTCTTCTGGGTCAGGGAAGGCCTGATCTGAGACCTGAGACCTGAGAGATGGGACTGATGGGACTGATGGGACTGATGGGACTGATGGGAAGCATGGGACTGATGGGAAGCATGGGA
>JBAXSN010000186.1:0-5301 GCA_037130675.1 Verrucomicrobiota bacterium | reverse complement strand
ATCCGACATTCGAGGTCCACCGTCGCCGCGTCCTCGGGGAACTGCTTGGGCAAACGACTGCTCAACTCCTCAAAAATGATCGCCGCCTGCCACGGCATCAATTCCACAGTGACGGGCTGAAAGTTTTGAGAGAGATCCCGCAGGATCTTGGCCGCGTTGGACACCATGGCCCGCAATTTGCGCACCTCGTCCGCCGCTTCCGGATCGGTGACCAGTTCGGCGATGAACGCGGACTCCAAATCGACGGCGCTCAGGCTGTTTCGAACGTCGTGCGTCAACTGGCGGATGAATTTCGCCACCCGCTCAAACGGCACCAAGATTTCCTTCGGCTCTGGAGTCCTTTTCATGTCTCTAACTACAGATCAGGGAAAATCGCATTTTGTCCAGAGGCATTCCGCTGGTTTGCTTCACATTGCGATTGTTCGCCGCCAAATGCGTCAAAATGTGGAACACCGCTTCCGGGTCTGCCGCCACTTTTGCCGCGATCTCCTCGACGGTTTGGGGCTGGGAAGCCAGCGCCGCGAGGACCCGCCCTTGCAACGCCAGCACGGCCGAAGCCGCTTTCTTGCCGGCTTCGACGCCCGGTTGATGGTAAGCGTTGATGTTCACAAGACTGGCGTAGAAACCCACCGCCCGTTCATACAAGCCGATCAACAGGCCGACTTGGAACGCGCTGACCTCGGGGATCGAGATCGTGATTGAATCGCGCCCGCCCTCATACAAAGCCGTGCGCGTCCCTCGGAAAAAGCCCTGCAGGTAATCGCCGCTCGCAACTCCCGGCTCGACTTGCATCGATTCCCCGTCGCGGCTTTTGCGCACTTCGACGAAGGTGACGAAGAAATTCGCCACGCCATCCCGGAGTTGTTGCACATAGGCGTGCTGGTCGGTGGACCCTTTGTTCCCATAGACAGCGAGGCCTTGATTCACGACATTGCCGTCGAGATCGAGTTGCTTGCCGATCGACTCCATCACGAGTTGTTGCAGGTATTTGGAGAAGAGCACCAGCCGATCTTTGTAAGGCAGCAGCACCATGTCTTTCTCGCCTTTGCCGTTTGAAGCGTAGTACCACATCAACGCCAGCAGCATCGCGGCATTTTCCGAAGCGTTAGGAACCCGCGTTTTGGCGTCCATGGCGGCTGCGCCTTCCAAAAAGGCGTCGAGATCCAGCCCCTGCAACGCCATCGGAAGGAGCCCGACCGCGCTCATGACCGAAGTGCGTCCCCCTACCCAGTCCCACATGGGGAACCGCTTGAGCCAGCCGCCGCTGACCGCCACCTTGTCGAGTTCGCTTCCCTCACCGGTGATCGCGACCGCGTGCTTGGCGAAGTCGAGTCCGCGCTCTTTGAACGCCGCCTCGGTCTCCACCATGCCGTTGCGGGTCTCCTTGGTGCCGCCGCTCTTGGAGATGACCACCACCAGCGTCGTCGCAAGCTGGTCGTTGAGCATTGAGAAAGCCCGGTCAAATCCGTCCGGATCGGTATTATCAAGAAAAGCGATCCCCATCCGATCCGCACTGGTTCCGAGGGCGTCCGCCACAAATTGCGGGCCGAGCGCCGACCCCCCGATGCCCACGATCAATACATTGCCAAAGCGCTTTCCGCCCGGAGCGGTGACTTTTCCGGAGTGGATGGCCGCAGCGAATTCGGCGATGGCTGCCTTGGTGGTCTCGATTTGAGTGCGAAGCTCGGGAGTAGGGGCCAGTTCGGGCGTGCGCAACCAGTAGTGGCCTACCATGCGACCCTCGTCGGGATTGGCAATCGCACCGGCTTCCAGCGCCTTCATATCCGCGAAAGCCTTGTCCACCTTGGGCTGCATTCCTGGAAGGAACCCGTCGCTGAAACGCATCCGGCTGAGGTCGAGTGTAAAGCCCAGGTCTTCGTAACGCAAAAGATAAGCCTGATACCGAGCCCAAAGAGATTGTGAATTCATAAGAGAAAGCGAACGCGAAAATCCGAGGAAAGAGAAGCTGATTTTGCCGGGAAAACCAGAATACGGGAAAGACCCCTATACCCGGTGACCCGGCATGCCCTCCCAAAGCTCTGGGATTAAACGGCGGCTTTCGAGCTGGCCTGCTGGCACTCCCTGCAAATCCCGTAGAATGCGAACTCGTGGTGCAATCCGCGGAATCCCAGCCGTTCTTCGATTTGCTTGGAGAGACGGCTGCCGGGGCACTCGAAATGCAAGCTGCGGATCGAGGAACACTCGGTGCAAACTACATAATCGTTGTGTTCTCCCGGCACTCCGATCGTGAAAAACGGCGGCTGTTCGCGAACCGTGATTCGGCGGACCAGTCCGATTTGCTCGAGCTTCACCAGCAACCGGTAAACGGTGCTGGGATCGCACAATTCTTTTAGAACCGGGGTTTCGCTCAGGGTCCGCCAGTTCACGGGAGCTTCCGATTCCACCAGCAATTTCAGCAAGGCGTCCCGGGCCTGAGTTTTCCTCAAGCCCCTGTCGTGGCAATACTGGGAAGCCCAAGCCAGCTTGGTTTCATCGGACGTATTTTCGTGTGGCATGCTGTTGGTCGGAAAAGTAGGCCATTGATGGCAGGAGATCAACGCTGCTTCTAACAGACGCTTCGGCTTCCCTGGACGATCCTTTGCGACTAGAATCCCCCAAAACTCCCCTAGCATGAACTCCAAACCGCAACCAATGCTCCGAAAATGGCAGGTCCGACTGCTGCGGACGTGGGTGTGGTTCTCGGAAATCGTCCGGCCAAGCGAACTCCAGATGACGCTCGTATGGGCCGGGCTGATCGGCTTTTTCGGTGCGGTATCGTCGGTGGCGTTTCGGAGACTGACCGACGGGGTCCACTGGCTGTTCACCGGTGACAACTTCAAATATGTCGAAAGCTTCGCCCACATGGTCTGGTGGCAACGACTGCTCGTCCCTGCCGTCGGCGGGGCGCTCGCCGGGATCACCATTTATTTTGGCAACCGGCTGAATCCCCGTAAAAGCAGCACCGATTACATGGAAGCCATTGTGCTCGGCGATGGGGTGATCTCTTCGCGGCTGAGTTTGGTGAAATGCGCCTCGGCCATGTCCTCCATCGCCTCCGGGGCGTCGATCGGCCGGGAAGGCCCGATGGTTCAGCTTTCCGCGATGATCGCCTCGCTGCTGGGACGCATGACCCGGATGTCCGCCGTGCGGTTGCGACTTCTGGTCGCTTGCGGGGCCGCAGCCGGCATTGCGTCGGCCTACAATGCGCCCATCAGCGGCGCCCTCTTTGTTTCGGAAATCGTGCTCGGCTCCATGGCGATGGAAAGCTTCGGCCCGCTGGTGTTCTCGTCCGTTATCGCCACCCTCACGATCCGGCAATTTCTCGGAGGCAATCCGCTTTACGAGATTGCCATCCCAACCGTTCGGCTCAATTCGAACTGGGAGATCGTCCTCTACCTCGTTCTGGGGATTTTGGCCGGGGTGCTGGCTCCGCTTTTCCTCGGCGCGCTGCGGACAAGCGAGAGGCTCTTCACGAAGCTTCCGGCGCCCATGTACATGCGGCTTGCTTTGGGTGGGCTTTGTGTTGGCGCGCTCGCGATCAGCTATCCGGAAGTCTGCGGCAACGGATACAGCGTGGTGAACAACATCCTGCATGGCGGGTACTTGTGGAATTCCTTGCTGTTGATTTTGGTTTGGAAAATAGCCGCGACCGCCGTCACTTTCGGGTCGGGCGCAGTGGGCGGGGTCTTTACACCGACACTGTTCGTCGGGGCCTGTGCGGGCTACCTCTTTGCCCTTGCGGCCCAGCTTGTTTGGCCCGGCCCGCCGTTGATTCCCAGCGCGTTCACCCTGGTCGGGATGGGAGCGCTCCTGGCTGCCACCACTCACGCCCCGATCATGGCGATCATCATGCTGTTCGAGCTGACGCTCGATTATCAGATGATCCTCCCCCTCATGCTGGCCTGCGTGGTTGCCCACTATGTCAGCCGCGGATTCGATCCGAAATCGATCTACGCCGAATCGTTGAAACGAAAAGGCGCAAAAAGTTTCCAGGAACAGTTCGCCGCTTTGCACGTGGCGGACTTGATGAAACGCGATCCCGTTTGCATTCAGGGGCGCGCGCCCTTTCTGGAAATTGCCGAGAGCTTCATCCGAAACCACTATGTCCACCTTTACGTCGTTGATGATCGGGACAGCTTCAAAGGGGTCATCAACCTTCACGACATCAAGGCCTACCTCAACAGCCCTGAGCTTTCGAAGTTAATCATCGCTCGCGATCTAATGCGGGAGAACTGCCCGACCACCACGCCTGAAGCGACGCTCGCCCAGGCCCTGAAATCGTTTTCGCATTACGATGGGGATCGCCTGCCCGTGATCTCCAACCATGGCGAGCACCGCTTGATCGGCAGTATCTCAAAGAGCGATGTCCTGCTGGCGCTCGCGGAGGAAACCAAGCAAGAGGACACGCCCCATACTTGAAATCACTGTCGCGCCTTCCTCTTTTTTGCCTTCATGTTATTCTGGTTTTATGCCACCAAAGGTCCACACGACATGGCGAAATCGAAAAGGCAATCCAAGAGATGGCTGAAGTGGCTCGGGTTGGCTGTCTGCCTGACAGCCTTGGCGACTCCCCCGCTACTCTGGCTTTGGCCCCGGCATATTTCCTCTCGTGGCGGGCTCTACTGGTTTAAGCGAACGGAACTGCCGGTGCCCTCATTTGCCCAGGGCGATCCGCGCTGGGCCGCCGATCCGCTGGGAACGACGCAGGCCAGCTTGCATGCCGAGGGATGCGCGGTCTCTTCGGCCGCCATGGTGCTGGCCAGCTATGGAATCGATACCGATCCAGGACGACTGAACCGGTTTTTGACGCAGCACGAAGGCTTCACGCCGGAAGGCTGGTTGTATTGGGAGAAAGCCGCCGAGTGCGCGCCCGGCATTTGTGAGAAGGCGTATGAGGATTTGCCGTCCTTCGCACGGATCGATTGGAACCTGCTTCGGGGCAATCCGGTCATCGTCAAGGTGCGGTTGCCGGGCACCACGCACTTCGTCGTCATCGCGGGCAAGGACGGGATGGATTATTTAATTCGCGACCCGGGGGCCGGAGCCCGCCGGGGGCTGTATGCGTTGAGCGAGATCGCCCCGCGAATCGAAGGGCTGAGGTATTACCGGAGGCTTTGAATTTAGGCAAAAAATCCCTGTTGTGGAGCCACATTCCGTAGAAAGGGTTGAGGTATTTTGAGGGTTCGTTCTGCGCGCGAAGGCGGCAGAGGGCTGCCGTTGCTCCAAGGCGCTGGCGCGCTCCCGACGGCGATGCGCGAAGCGCCTTGGAGTGCGCTAGTCCTCTAGCGCCTTACGAAGCGC
>JBAXSN010000185.1:0-5424 GCA_037130675.1 Verrucomicrobiota bacterium | reverse complement strand
ATGGGACTGATGGGAAGCATGGGACTGATGGGAAGCATGGGAAGCATGGGAAGCATGGGACTGATGGGAAGCATGGGACCGAGCCCCCATAATTCCCATGCTTCCCATAACTCCCATTCCCAGGGGGCCACATCGCCGCCCCGACTGAGCGGTGCGTCTACAGGAGGCAGCGATCGGATTCCGTGCCCTCACTTCGCTTTTCGTGTGAAGAGCGGTTGCATTCTGGGCGATTATCGCGCAGAACTCGCCCATTATGACTGATCCTGTGACTGCAACTACCGTTTTCGGCATCACTGTGAACGCTTGGAAATTCGTCGGCTGGGCCGGTGCGGGAATTTTCGGGGCGCGTTTCGTAATCCAATGGATCGCCTCCGAGCGCGCCAAAAAAAGCGTCATTCCCTTTGGTTTTTGGGAGTGCAGCGCGGTCGGCTCGATCCTGGTGCTAAGCTACTTCGCCCTTTACAAGCACGACTCCGTGGGCGTGATCCAAAACATCCTGCCGCTGCCGATTTATTTGCGGAATATCTATTTCCGCTATTCGGAGAAGAAGCCGGTGCACCCCGGAAACGAACCGCGGCCTGCGGAGTAGCTTGGGGGCGCTCCCGGACACAGGCGGACGCCGATAGGGAGCGTTAAAACCGCGCGTGCTGCAACTCCGTCCAGACGCTGCCGACGAAGACGTCCGCTTGGATTTTGAGGATCAGCCGGTCGGCGTCGTCCGAGAGCCATCCCACGGCTCGCTTGAATTTTGTGTGCGGCTCAAGCTTGAACTGCTTGTTCACGTATTGCAGGGAAAGGTTGAGCTTGATCGCGGGATAGGTGCCTGCCGCGACGGTGATCTGTTCGCGCCCTGCAACCCGCAAAGTGGCCAGGTAAGGCCAGTTATCCTGGAAGATAACCAGCCGGATCGCATCCCCCTGCGCGAGCGGTTGCCCCCTTACAAAAAGGAATGCCGAATGCAAATCATAGAGAGCAGGGAACTTGACTAGCTTTGCCTTTGCGTGAGTCAGCACAGCCATTTGAGTGGCATCGATCGGCTTATCTTCGAAAAACGCCGGAGCGGGATTTTCTTGAATGCTGCCGCCCTTGCTGCGGAGCACGTCGAGCGGCGTAAACTCCTGGGCCACCAAGCTCGCGCCTCGCCTGAGCCATTCCGCCTGCCTGACGCGCACCGGACGGAGCGTGGTCGCATCGACGATCGAAAACCCCCGCGCGTCCATGGGCCAGAGATTCTTCACAAATCCCGTGGTGCCGCCTTTCAGATCCATCCGGCGGAGGCTAGGCTGCGGTGTCGAGAACTTCAGGGTTCCTTCCGCCGCAACGATGCGCTCCCAGCCGAACCGATACTCCGTCTCCACAGCCCGAAGAGGCGGCAGGAAATTCGGCGGGGTGGCGGTAAGGGTCGCGCGCCAGTCACTCTGCTGGGCTTGGACTGCCGTCGCGCGGAGCGATAACAATCCAGCCACGAGTGCCAGCAGCGGAGTTTTCACGATTTGCCAAGCGCCACCGGTGTGACTGCATCTTTAGCAATCCAGCCCCTGGATTGATCGGGCAACTGCACATACAGCCAAGGGCCGCGTTCCAGGAGCAGCCGCACATGACTGCCCATCGGCAGGGCTGCCGCGAGGCCCGAGCTATCGGCCGGAGCGACGCGGGCGGAAGCTTGGGTGCCGGTCGTGATCCAGGTCTCCCCGCGCGATTGATACCAGCCCAGCACGGCTCCACACCAAGCGAGGACCAGCAGACTCAATACGGCTGGAGTCCACGCGGCGCGCCGCTTGAAGAGCGCCGGGGCCAGGCTGAAGCAGAGCACCCAGACCGCCGCAGCGGCCAACCATGCGCTGTGACTTGGCGTGGGCCAGGAGAGGAGCCGTCCCAACCACGGCACGTCCGGAATCTTTGCTCCGGTTTCCTGCCGCAGGAAATTGAGATTCGCCTTCGCTTCAGGATGCGACGGATCGAGCGCCAGCGCGCGTTCGTAGGCCACAAAAGCGGCTCCTTTATCGCCCAGGCGGTAATCCGCGTTGCCAAGATTGAAGAACAGGTTCGGGCTCAGGTTCCCGGACTTCACCAGCGCTTCATAGCTCGAGCGGGCGGCTTTGAAGTCGCCTTTGTCGTACAGATTGTTCGCCGCGTTGAACTCGGACGGAGCTGACGCTTGTGCGGTGCAGGCGACAAGAAGGAAGAGGCAGGCAGTGAGTTTGCAGGGGACCACTATTCGGGCTTGGGTGAATCGGCGCGCCATCCCAAAGCTGTGGAGCACCACAGCACTACAAGACGCTATCGCGAATCGGATGGCGTTATCTGTCGCGCGCCAGCGCCTTGTAGTGCGTGCGCTTCTGCGCCGCTTTGGGAGGAGACGTCGATTGCAGGTTCTTTGCACAGGCTTACACATGGCTCTTCTCAAATCGCTCCAAAAGTTGCCGCACACTGTCCCGCTGCTCGGGCGTGATCGATTCCCCACCCCCACTCCGTCCGCCTGCCCCGGCATAGCGCAGTTCGTCGTGCGCCGCGAAAAGACTCTCGATGGCCGCGGCGGTCTGCGGGTCGAGCTTCCGTGACGCGCAGGCTGTCTCGGCATCCACCGTGGCCGGCTCGTGCGGGGAACCAAGCGCGGTTTCAAACTGAATCACGCGCATTGCGGCATCGTAGAAATCCGAGGCAGCGCTGGCTTGTTCCAGCATGCGAAGGGCGCTCGTTTTGCCTTGCCGCAAAGCAGCGATCCTGCGGGCCCGCTGATCGCCAACCCGAGCCTGCCGCCACTGCCATCCCACAAAGGCCAGCAACGCCGTGAGCGGGAAAGCCTGGAACAGCCAGAAAGTCTGCGTTTGCCAGACCGGCTCGAAAGCAAGCCCCCAGCGGCCCGAATCGACCCGGATATAATGGATGTCGTTCGGTTTGGTTTCCGGCGCGGGCATGGGCGAGGCGCTCGGTTGTGCCGCGGCGATCGCGGCGGTTGGAGTCGGTGAAGGAATGGCGCCGCCCTCCACAATGATTGCACTCCGTTCCCCCGTCAGCGTGACATATCTCTCCTGCGCGGGATCGAAATAGGAAAACTCAATGCGAGGCAGCGCGGTTTTGGGTTCGCTCGGGATCAGGGCGATCTCGAAAGTTTTGATGCCGGAAATGCCGACTTCGTCGTCCTCTTTAAACTTGCTGCTAGGCGGATAAGCGCGCCAGCCCGGTTCATCGACCACAGTGGGCGGTCCCATCCGATCGAAGTTCCCCATGCCGCTCACTTCGGCAGTTGCTGTGATCGGATCGCCCGCGTGGACTTGGAGCGGACTCGCCTTGGTCGTCATCGTAAATTGCCCCACCGCCCCCGAGAAGCTCCTGGGCTTGCCGACGACTGGAAGAGGCTTGATTTCGAGCTCCACCGGGTCCGGGCGAACGATCACTTCCTGCTGGGTATTGAACGCCTGGCCAAAAAAGGGATCGTCGAAAACATCCGGAAAACCGGGCATCCGAGGAATTCGCTGCCGGGCAGATCGCTTGACGGGCAGCACCGCCACGGTGTTGATGTCCGTGGAGGGAAGGACCAGTTTCCCGGATTTCACAGGCGTGATGGCCGTCTTGAAACGGACCAACGTAAAGCTCCGTCCGTCTTTGGTGATGTTGGACTGGCTCGGCTTCGGCATTTTCTGAACCGTGAATCCGTCTCCGCTGAGCGCTGGGAGTTGTCGCAATTCGCAGTGAATATTGTTGGCCACATAGAGCCGCAGTTCGGCCGGAATCGCTTCGCCAACATACCCCGTGGTTTTTGGCACCACCCACTCTGCGAACGCAAACTTCTCGGTTGAGGAGGGCTGCCCCTGTGCGGCGGCGCTTCCGGTCGATCCGGCGCTCGCCCCCGCGCCTGATACCGTGAGCCGAAGCGGTTGCGTGGAAAGGGATCGGTTGCCCGCTTGGACGCGCAACGCCGGGATCGTAAAACTCCCCTCCCGCTGCGGCAGCACATTATAGCTATGCGTCACGCTCCGGCTCATTTCAAAGTTATTGATCTGCACCTGGGTGGACGGGCCGACATACTGGATGTCCAAGCCGTCCACGCGGATTTCCGGGGCGGGAGCTTTGTCCGATCCATGCACCACGACTTGCAGTTCCACCGCCTCGCCGACCTCAGCAGTGGCGCTGGAGAGCGAGGCCTCCACGGACGCGTCTTCGGCCAGCGCATTGCAGTTAAGGCTGAGCACCGTGCAGGCAGCGAGCGCGAGGGCCAGGCAACCGGTCGGGAAAGGACTCACGCGAAGTCGCGAAGTCGCGAAGAAGAAAGTCAAAAAGAGACGTTTGGAACGGCTGATTCTCCGAAGTAACCCATGGAGACTCGTTACCAAGTTCCAGCTTGGTAATGCCAATGGCTGGAAGCTCCAGCTTCCCGAAGATCGCTTTTGGAATGCTTTGGGTTCGGGGTGCTTCCACGGTTCGCGAAGCTGGAGCTTCGCAAAACGCTTGCCCCAAGCTGAAGCTTGGGAACGAGGGTCTCGTGGTGGGCGTAGCCCATCGGGACTACTCCGAAAATAGGATCGAAGCGGCAAGGATGCCGCTTCTACAGTAGAAGCGGCTTCCAGCCGCTTTCCGTGGGAGCACGCCCGATTTTCATCAATGCGTGGTGGGCGTAGCCCATGCCCATTGGCTCTCGTTACCAAGTTTAACTTGGTAACGCACCCATCTTCGGAGCTGTGCTTCGCCACCTCCACCGCGCTCAAGACCTCCCGAAGAACCCAACCCTTCGGTTGCAAAACATCCGGCCTTCGCGCCTTCGCGTCTTCGCGTGAGCCCTTCTTCGTCACGCTACGACGCGGGAGCCTCGCCTCTTTCGGAATTCGGGAGAGCGGGTACGAGCGCACCTTTGCAACAAAGCCCTCCCCCAAGGCGGCAGAGGACTGCCGCACTCCAAGGCGCTTCGCGCGAAGAAGGGCGCTCAGCGAGGCGCGCCAGCGTCTTGTAGTGCGTGCGCTACTGCGCCGCTTTGGGGCAGCGCATTGCAAACAGATGTCGCCCTCTCCGGACTCTGTCACCGCTGATTGTAAATTGTTGCCTGTTCGAAAATTCATCACCAATCCTTTAAGACAGGAGCCGAGCTCCTTTGTTCAGGCTTGAATGGTTGATCATCTTCGCCCTTAAGGGAATCCAGAACTGCCCGGGCTTGATTTTCAGACATTTCGCCCGGTTTCTCGGCCACTTCAACCTGAGCCTGTTCTTCGGGTTTTCCGTCGGGCTTCTTGGAATCCTGCGCCTTGATTTCGCCCTCAAGCTTCTTCTCATCCGTCGTCGGCGGAGGAGTTCCTGACGGACGCTCGTGCTGCTGCTTGTCTGAAGCCTGATTCTTATCGCTCGGGGTCTGCTGTTGCTCGTCCTTGGACTGCTGATCCTTGGACTGCTGGTCCTTGGACTGCTGGTCCTTGGACTGCTGGTCCTTGGACT
>JBAXSN010000184.1:0-5432 GCA_037130675.1 Verrucomicrobiota bacterium | reverse complement strand
GGCATGAAAAGCAACATACAAGGCTGGTATGGGGTCGCGCCGTTGGCGCTGAAAACTATTTTCATGGACGAGCAACATTCATGCTGAACACTATTGGCGAGGCGCCTACCTCCTTTTCCCTCAAGTCCCGCTTACATGGCGTTGACACCGTCGCGGGGAGTGGCTTTAGTTCCACCACAGATGATTCGTCCCTTCCTGATTTTGGCTTTGTGCCTGGCGACAATGGCCTCCGCGCTTGCCGCTCAGCCGGTCCCGCGCCTTTTGCAAAAAGCCGATGTGCTTCCCTTGGCGCTGGATGACTCGTTCGCTTTTCGCAAGCACACGGTTTATTTGAACGACGCGAAGAAAACCAAATCGATCAAACAACCGATGATGGCTTTCGAACCCCAGCACTACAACTACGGGACGACTTACAAAGAGGAAAGGGCGGAACGGAACGGGCATTACTTCAAATTCTGGTGGCGCGCCCAGCGGACGGCCAACCTCACGGTGCGTTTGGAATACCGGCAGCAAAACTTGGGCGCCTATGTCCAAGCCCAGGAAATCGATGTCCCCGCTGCGAAAGGAACCATCGAAACAAAATTTCAGGTTACGGGAGATGACTTCAATGACGATGGCCAGGTATTGGCATGGCGCGCGCTGCTGATCGAGAATGGGAAAATCGTGGCGCTCACTCAATCGTTCCTCTGGCATTAACATGAACCTGCGGATTTTCCGGTCGTCCGATCCCCGCACTGTAGCCACGACCCTGTGGGCCGTCGGGGGGAGCCACTCGATACAGAGTGAGGGACCTACTCGAATCGTAATCACGTCCCGATGTCGCACAGCGACGTGGCTACAACGTCACCATATGGCGGCTTTCGGGTCTATTTGACACACCCCAAGGGAATCCCGTATATTTCGAACAGGTGAGCATTCAAAGCAGCATACTGGTGGGTTGCGCAAACAAGATCGTTTGGGTTCGCGTGGAGGGCAAGGGTTCTTTCCTGAACAGTTCCGGGCTCAAGGAGTTCGCGCGGGAAATGATCAATCGCGGAAATCGCGAGTTTGTCGTGGACCTTCGCAACTGTTCGGTCATGGATTCAACCTTTATGGGAACCCTGGCCGGGATCGCTTTGCGCCTGCGCGAAATTGGGCAGGGCTCGGTGCATGTGACCAATTTAAACGAGCGGAACAGTGATTTGCTGCGCAATCTCGGCCTGGCGCCGCTCTTTGCGATCGATCTTTGCGGCATCAAGGCCCCTGAAGCCCCCCCGGCCGGGGCCCCGCTTGACGCCGCGGGGAATGACCGCGTGATGCAGGCCCAGGCCATGCTCGAAGCGCACGAGGCCCTGATCGAAGCGGCTCCCGAAAACCTCACCAAGTTCAAGGACGTTTTGGATTACCTAAAACAGGACTTGGACCGTTCGCCCTAAAGTCCCGTAGGCCATCTGCCACCCCTTGCGCGATGCGGTCGGCAACGGTACTGTAGCCAAACAATCCTCCGGGGATGTCGTGGGCATTGACAGCGGGGAGGAATTTACCCTTGATTGTAATCAGGAAGACATGAGTAACGACAATTCAGAGGCAACGCCCGAGGCGGAGCCCAAAACAACAGCAACCGCCCAAGCCGAAGAAAAACCGGCTTCAACCACCGAACAGGGGAATGAGGAAAACCTCTTCACCCAGCTTCAGACGGACATGGAACGCTTCCGCGATCTCGCGATGCGGACCCAGGCGGATTTCGAGAACTATCGGAAGCGGGCCGCTCGCGAGAAGGAAGACGCGATCAAATACGCGAACACCTCACTCCTTGAAAAGCTGATCCCGGTCCTCGATAACTACGAGTTCGGCCTCCAGGCCGCCCGGGCGGAGGGGAACCAAGCCATTCTCATTGGCTTCGAAATGGTCGCCAAGCAGCTTCAGGAATTTCTCTCCGGCAACGGCGTGGAAGTCATCGATGCCGAGGGCAAACCGTTCGACCCAAATCTGCACGACGCGCTGGGCCAGGAGGAAAGCGCCACCGTTCCAGAGGGCAACGTCATCCGCCAGATTCGCAAAGGCTACAAGCTGAGGGATCGCCTCATCCGGCCGGCAAACGTTTTCGTTTCCAAAGGCCAGCCCGTTCAGCCTGCCTCTTAAATGGCCACCAAGCGCGACTATTATGAGGTGCTCGAGGTTTCGAAAACGGCCAGTGCCGACGAAATCAAGCGGGCGTACCGCAAAATGGCGGTGAAGTATCACCCGGACAAAAATCCGGGCGATCACACCGCCGAAGACAAATTCAAGGAATTGGGGGAAGCTTACGACGTCCTGATGGACGAGAATAAGCGCGCCGCCTACGACCGGTACGGTCACGCCGCGTTTGCCCAGGGCAACGCCGGAGCGCGCGGGGGCGGGGGCGGATTCCACGATCCTTTCGACATTTTCCGCGAAGTCTTCGGCGCCGGCGGTGGCGGAGGCGGCGTATTCGAGCAGTTCTTCGGCGGCGGCATGGGCGGCGGCCAGGAACGCGAGGTTCGCCAGCGCGGGTCCGATCTGCGGTACGACTTGCAGATCCGGCTCGAAGAAGCCGCGACCGGCTGCGAGAAGGAGATCGAGATCACGAAACTCGATCTTTGCAGCAAGTGCGACGGCAGCGGAGCCGAACCCGGCGCGAAGATCACCACTTGCCCCACCTGTCATGGCAGAGGCCAGGTCGTCAGCTCCCGTGGCTTTTTTCAAGTCGCCCAGACCTGTCCCCGGTGCCACGGCTCAGGCCAGAGCATTTCGAATCCGTGCAAGAACTGCGGCGGCGAAGGCCGGGTTGAGGGCCGTTCCCGGGTTAAATTGAAGATCCCGGCTGGAATTGAGGACGGTTCCCGGCTGCGTTCCTCTCGCAACGGCGAGGCAGGCATCCGAGGGGGTCCTCCGGGCGATCTCTATGTGATTGTTCACGTCCAGGAGCACAAGATTTTCGAGCGCGAAGAGCAGAACCTCTACTGCGAGATCCCCGTTTCGTTCACCACGGCGGCCCTCGGCGGCGAGGTCCACGTCCCGACCCTCGAAGGCAAAGCCGCGCTGAAGATTCCGGCAGGAACCCAGGGCGGAACCGTCTTCAAGCTGCGTGGAAAAGGCATGCCCGTGCTCAGTTCCACCTCCCGAGGCGACCTGATGGTGCGCGTTCAAGTCGAAGTGCCCACCCGCCTAGACGGCGAGCAGCGCAAGAAGCTCGAAGAGTTTGCCGCCCTCTGCGGCGACGAAAACACGCCGATTCACAAGGGTTTCTTCGAGAAAGCGAAGGAGTTCTTTAGCTAAGTAGGTAGACACCAGATGGACGATATGGACCTGATGGACGAAATGGGCTTTCCTCTTCGTCCATCCTGTCCATTTCGTCCATGCCTGTGAGCGCCCTACCCCTTCGGAAAATTCAAGTTCCCGATTATCCGGAGCCCTTCCAACGTCAGATTGGGGAAAACGTGCTGAATTTCCGGCAACCGGTCTGAGATCAGGCCTGCGTACCCGCCGGTCGCGATGACCTTAAGCTCCCCACCGCCTTTAAGCTCCTGCCGCAACTCTTCGAGGATCTGGCGCACCAACCCCCGGTACCCAAACACCGCCCCCGCGAGCATGGCTTCCTTCGTCGATTTCCCAATGACTGAAACCGGTTCGGTGAGATCGATCCTCGGCAGCAGCGCGGTCCGCTGGTAAAGATAATCGGTCATCGCTTCCAAGCCGGGAGCGATGACGCCGCCGATGTAAGTCGGCCCGGTCTCGGTTGTGGCGATCACGTCAAAGGTGACCGCCGTTCCGAAATCGACCACCACGACCGGGGCTCCATAATAGGCGGCGGCACCCGCGGCATTTGCCAGCCGGTCTGCGCCGATGGATGACGGCTTCGGATAATCGACCGCCACTCCAAGCGGTATTTTGTGGCTGATCCGCACCAGGCGCGGCGCCGCTTTACCGACTTCCGCTCCCAGCTCGCGGACGAAGGCTTCGACCGCCGCTTCCGCTGTCGGAACCACACTGGAAAGGACCACTCCCCGGAGCGCGATCTTTCCGACAGCCTTCCGGATCGCTTCCGCAGTCAGCTTCGGCGTCGGGATGCGAACGACCTTTCCAAAGAGCGCATCGCGGGTGGCGCAGATGAGCTTTGTAAAGGAGTTGCTGATGTCGATGAGCAGGAACTCAGGGGTTTGCCTTGTCATTGGATTGCATGAGAGCGGGGCGGGCAATGGAGGTCAAGCGGGGAAGAACGATCCGGGGTCCGGGATTCCCCGTTGCTAATTCTCCGAAAATGGCAATAAGTTTGGCCCATGCTTTCCCGTCGTCCCCGCCGCCTCCGTGCGACCCCTGTTTTGCGCAGCTTGGTGCGCGAAACCCACCTTGCCGTTACCGACCTGATTCTCCCGCTCTTTGTCAGCGAGCGAATCACTTCCCGAGTCCCGGTGGCCTCCATGCCCGGAGTCGCGCAACTCACGGTGGAAGAAGCCGTCGCGGAAGCCGTCGCCGCCGCCGGGGAGGGGATTCATGCCGTGCTGCTCTTCGGCATTCCTTCCGAGAAGAACGAGCAGGCGGAGCAGGCCTATGCGGAAAACGGGATCGTCCAACGCGCCGTGCGCGCCATCAAGAAAGCCGTCCCGGAACTGGTCGTGATTACCGATGTCTGCCTTTGCGAGTTCATGAGCCACGGCCATTGCGGGATCGCTCGATTCGAGGGGGATCACGTCCACATTCTCAACGACGAATCGCTCGAATTGCTCGCAAAAGCCGCTGTCTCCCATGCCGCCGCGGGCGCGGATGTCGTTGCTCCAAGCGACATGATGGATGGCCGGGTGGCGGCGATTCGCGCTGCGCTGGACGCTGCCGGATTTGAGAATACCGCCATCCTGAGTTACGCCGCAAAGTTTGCATCCGCTTTTTACGGGCCCTTCCGGGATGCCGCCGAGAGCGCGCCGATGGCCGGAGATCGCCGGAGTTATCAGATGGACGCCGCCAACGCCTTGGAAGCGTTGAGGGAGGTTGAGTTGGATATTCAGGAATCCGCCGACCTGGTGATGGTCAAGCCGGGCCTGGCTTATTTGGATATCCTTTGGCGGGTCAAAGAGCGCTTTGAGATGCCCACGGCCGTTTATCACGTCAGCGGAGAATACGCGATGCTCAAGGCCGCCGTCGCCAACGGCTGGCTGGACGAGCGGGCCGCCACCTTGGAAGTCATGACGGCGTTCAAGCGGGCCGGCGCGGATCTCATCATCACCTACGCTGCGCGGGACGTGGCGCGTTGGCTGGCGCAGTAACTGGGGGAAGGTGAAATCGGCACGCCAGCCCAAAGCTGTGGAGGATCCTCACCTTTACCCACAAGTCTGAAATACCGGGCGCGTGAGCGCATCGCAGCGGTTGTCTTTTTGGACAGATATCCATGCCCCGCAAGCGTGGGCTCCACGCGGCATGAAAATAGTCGGTGTTGCGAC
>JBAXSN010000183.1:0-5554 GCA_037130675.1 Verrucomicrobiota bacterium | reverse complement strand
GGGACTTATGGGACTTATGGGACTTATGGGACTTATGGGACTTATGGGACTTATGTTCAGCTACATCCGTCCTATCAGTCCCATCCGTCCTATCCGTCCCATCTTCTTAGCCAACGGCTCTACGCGATCGCCAGCTCCAAACTGGTCTGCCCTGGTGTAACATCCAGGAGGATCGCCTTATCGGTGAGTTCTTCGAGTAGGGCGCGGTTGGTGGCCAGCGCTACCTCATCGGATGATTCAGTCTGATTGAAAATGATCCCGGCAAACGGCAACCCGCGTCTTTCAATATCCCGCACGGTCAGTAGCGCATGGTTGAGCGCGCCGAGCCGATTGCGAACAACCACGGCCACGGGAAGTTGGAATTCGGCAGCCAGGTCGGCCACGAAGTAATCGCGGTCGATCGGCACCATCCAGCCGCCAACGCCTTCGACAATCAGCGAACGGTGCCGCGAACGCAGCCGCTGAAAGGTTTCCCGGATCAGCGCAAGATCCACCGGGCGGTTCTCGACAATCGCCGCGGTGTACGGCGCGGCGGGCGTCCGGAACCAGACGGGATTGATCGTGTTGAGCGAAATCTCTCCATCGCACGCTGCGCAGAGTTGCTCGGCGTCGTCGCGATCCCCGCAACAGATCGGCTTCATGGCTGCGGTATCGAGCCCCGCGCGGCGCAGTCCGCGGACGAGCAACGTGGATACGAAGGTCTTGCCGACGCCAGTGTCTGTTCCGGTAATGAAGAGGTTCACACGCCCAGTTCCGCATTAATCGCTTCCGCGATCCGGTCCGCGTGCGAGTTGATGTGATTGCTGTCGCGGCCCTCGATCAGCAACCGGATCTTCGGTTCCGTGCCGGAATAGCGCAGCAGCACCCGGCCTGCGCCTTGGAGCGAGAGTTCAGCTTCCTTGACCAGCGCGACAATCTCCGGGAGTTCCTCAAGCGGACGCTTCTCGCGCACTTTCAGGTTGCGCTGGGCCTGCGGATATTTCTGCAAACAGGCCTTCAGTTCGCTCAACGGTTTGCCGGTCTCCACCATGATCCGGAGGATTTGTAACGCGCTGACGATTCCATCGCCCGTGGTCGCGTAATCGCCAAAAATCATGTGGCCGCTTTGCTCGCCGCCCACGTTGTAGCCGCCGCGCATCATTTCTTCGATCACGTACCGGTCGCCCACCTTGGTCCGGATCACCCGGCCGCCAGCGTTGCAGAGCGTTTCATCCAGCCCGAAGTTGCTCATGACCGTGGCCACCAGCGTGTTGCCGGCCAACCGCCCCTGCCGTAGAAAATCGAGCGCGGCAATTGCCATGATTTCGTCGCCATCGACCACCTCGCCGTTTTCATCGCAGAGCAGGACGCGATCGGCGTCGCCGTCGTGGCTGATGCCAATCTGCGCTCCGGTTTCTTTGATGATCCGGGCGATTTCCTCCGGGTGCGTGCTGCCGCAATTGGCGTTGATGTTCCGCCCGTCGGGTTGATTGTGGGCGACGCGGATGTCCGCCCCGAGTTCCCGCAGGATGCAGGGGGTCGATTTGTACGCCGCGCCGTTGGCGCAATCGACCGCGATGGAAATCCCATCCAGCGTGAGGCCGCGTGGAAAACTCGCTTTGGCAAATTCGATGTAACGGCCCAAGGCGTCGTCGATACGAGTAGCCCGGCCGATGTTGTCGGCGGTCGGACGGATGGTGTCGATTTCACCGCTGAAAACCAGGTGTTCGATCCGGCCTTCGATTTCGTCGTCGAGCTTGTAGCCGTCGTGCCGGAAGAACTTGATGCCGTTGTCTTCGTAAGGGTTGTGCGAAGCGCTGAGCACGATGCCGGCGTCGGCCCGCAGCGAGCGCGTGATGTAAGCGACCCCGGGCGTGGGCAACGGTCCAATGAAGAGCACATCGACCCCGAGCGAGGTGATGCCGGCGACGAGCGCCGTTTCGAGCATATACCCTGAAAGCCGCGTATCCTTGCCGATCACGATTTTGGGCCGGACTCCGTCGCGATGGGTGCGGCCCGCCAGTGTGCTGAAAACGTGGGCCGCGGCGCGACCGAGTTTCAGCGCCGTTTCGGCGGTCACGGGTTCGATGTTTGCGACGCCGCGGACGCCGTCGGTGCCGAAGATTTTTCTGGAAGCGCTTGGTGAAGTTACAGAGGACATGGATCGGTGGATTTAGGCTAAAGGCTCAAGTCGGGAAAATGGTCAGCGGATCACGTCGGTCGGCACGGGTTTATAACTCATCGATGTTGTATCGAGGACGTTCTTTTTGATTAGATACCAGAGGATTGTCGCGATCAGCAGGGCTACGAGTTTCGGCCCCCAGTTCTTCAGAATCAGATTCTTCATACTTCTCAAGCAGCAGCAGTTGGCCCAGTCGGCGTTTAAAGCTGTCAGGATCGAAATTCCGTTCGATACGCCCCCGAAGACATATCGAAACGATCCCGGTTTCCTCGCTTATCACAATAACGATCGCATCGCTCTCTTCGGTAATTCCGAGCCCCGCGCGATGCCGAAGCCCGAGGTTCCGGTCGAGGTCGTGCCGCTGGCTGACAGGGAAAATGCAGGCGGCCGCCAGGATGCGGTCGTTGCGAATGATCAAGCCGCCGTCGTGGAGCGGTGTTTTCGGATGGAAAATGGTCGTGATCAGTTCGGGCGAGATTTCGCTGTCGATCCTGACTCCGCTCTCGGCGAACGGCCCCACATTCGTATCCCGCTCCAGGGCGATCAGCGCGCCGAACTGCCGGTTGGTCAGCTCAAATACCGTCTCCGCCAGCAACTCGATGGTTTCGCGATTCTGCGTGGCCGTGGAAAAGATATGCTGGCTGCCCAACGCCGCCAGGGCCCGCCGGAGTTCGGGCTGGAAAATCACCACCAGCGCGATGGCGAGAAACGCGGTGAACGAGCGGATCAACCAGAAGATCACCTTCAGGTCGAGCATCACCGAAAGCATCGTGAGCGTCAGCAGCAGCACGAGCAGCCCCGTAAGCACCTTTGCGCCCCGGGTTCCACGGAAGTACAGGTAGCTGTAGTAAATGACGAACGTCAGGATGCCGATCTCGATGGCTGAACGCCAATGGTCGGCCACGAAGTCGAGCGCCGCGAACGACAGAATGGCCCCGGAACTCAACATGCTCCCAAAACCGCTTCGGTCACCCGGAGCGCCTCCACATTGGGCCGGACGTCATGAACACGGAACACGTCGGCCCCGCTCGCGCGTCCGAGTGCTGTCAGGGCCACTGTGGGCCAAAGCCGTTGTTCGATGGTCATTTCGTTGGTCAATTTACCCAGGAAGGACTTCCGCGATACCCCAAGTACCAGCGGCCGCCCTTCCACTCTCAAATCCCCAAGCCGCTTCAAGAGCGCCAGGTTGTGTTCCACACTTTTGCCGAATCCGATGCCCGGGTCAAAGGCGATGCGCAACGGATCGACGCCCCAGCCTAGGGATTCCCCCCAGCTTTGTCTAAAAAATTCCCTTACCTCCCCGACGACATCTTCATAATGCGGAGCAACTTGCATCGTCCGGGGCGTTCCCTGCATGTGCATCAGGATCACGCCAGCCCCCGTTTTCACCGCCACCTCTGTCATCGCGGGATCTCCCCGCAACGCCGTGATGTCATTGATGATCTCCGCCCCGCGTTCCAGGGCGGCCCGGGCCACCGCAGCTTTCGTGGTATCGACCGAGATGGCCGCCTTCAGCCGTCCGGCCAACGCCTCGATCACCGGCAGGACTCGCGCCAATTCCTCCGCCTCAGGCACCGACTCCGCTCCGGGGCGGGTCGATTCCCCGCCGATGTCGATGATGTCCGCGCCTTCGGCTTCCATCTCCAGCGCCCGCGCGACGGCGGCATCCTGCTCGATAAAGCGGCCTCCGTCGGAAAACGAATCCGCGGTGACGTTGAGAATCCCCATCACCAGCGCACGCTCGCCGAGGTCAAATTGCCGGGTTTTGGTCTTCCAGATCATGTCCTCCTTTTATTTCGCAACCGGCGCCGACACGCCAGCCGTATTAACCTTATCGGGAAAAAACATTAAATCTACCTATCCAATCTTGTCGCTCTGTCACGCTCTTGCGCTTCCAAAAAAGAGATTGCGCTCGTTCCCAATCTCCTGATTGGGAACGCACTTGGCTTTCGAATTTCCGATTCGCAAAACCGTGTTAGCAGAGCACGCGTCAAGCATTCGTTAAATTTCAACCGAAGTGCGCTGCACGTCGATTATATCCAACCCTGTGACCCATGCCGCTCGAATCGGAGATTCGTAGACAGCCGCATTCCCCATCAGGAGATTGGGAACGAGCGCGCGTCGAACAAGGCGCTGGCGCGGACTTGCAATTGTCGGAATCACATTTATTTATATACTCCATGGAAACCATTACCATCCCTTCTCGCACTTTCCCGGCGTTTAGCCTTGGCCGCTTGTTAAGGACCGTTTTTGACCCAAGGCCCGGCGAGAGCGTTTGCGTGCTGATCGATCTCAAAGATCCCCGGGATGTCACCAATTTCCGCTTCCTCGACGATCCTGAACTCACGATTCAGCGGCACGCGTATGAAACCTTCTACCAAGGGCTGCATTACGGCGTGATGGCGGAACTCGGCCTAAAAAACGGCGACTTCTTCGCTTACGAGATTACCGGCGGCAGCAACCTCGATTTGCCGGATGCCGCCTTCGCCCCCAGCGGGAAAGAGGTGTCGCTGGAGAAGGATGTTTATCCCAACTACGACATTATTCTCTGTGTTTCCACTTACTCCGCCACGGCCCCGCTCACCGCGTTTGCGAAGCGGTACGGGTTCCGTGGGGCAACCCTCCACGGGGTGAACCCGATCATCCTCGCCTCCGGCTTGGCGGTCGATTACGACGAAGTCAGCCGGAACGCCGAGAAGCTCCGGCTCGGGATGACCCGGGCCGGAGCCGTGGAAATCGATTTTGAGATTGGGGATCGCCAGCACACCTTGCGGCTCGAACTCGGGGGCCAGGAGGCGCAAAAAAGCCACGGGCTCTGCCGTGGCGGGCCCGATATCGCCAACCTGCCCGCGGGCGAAATCTACTTCGTGCCCACCGGGGCGGAAGGCGAGTTTCCGATGAAATACGAAGACGGCACGCTGGGGCTCATGCGGGTCACGGGTGGCCGCGTGGTGGAAGCGACGCTGCTCCACGGAAACCAAGCGACGATCGACGCGCACAACGCCAAGCTGAAATCCGACCCGGTCACCGGCGAACTCGGCGAACTCGGTTTCGGCACCCAGGAACTCCCGGTTTCCGGTCGCGACATTCAGGATGAGAAAATCCTCGGGACGCTCCACGTCGCCACCGGTCGGAGCGATCATCTCGGCGGGAAACTCACGCCCGATTGCTTTGCCAACAAGCTGAACGCCACCCACGACGACATCCTCTTTGCCCCCCACAAGACCCCCGAGGTCAACGTGCGTCAGGCACGGATGTACAAAGGCGGCGAGGTCCAGGTGCTCATCGAGAATTTCGAGCCCAGATACATGCGGAAGTTGCTGGAGGCGTGAGAGAGGAATGGGACGGATGGGACGGATGGGACGGATGGGACGGATGGGACGGATGGGACGG
>JBAXSN010000182.1:0-5674 GCA_037130675.1 Verrucomicrobiota bacterium | reverse complement strand
ATGCCGCTTCTACTAACCCGGCGAGACTCTCGCCGCAAACCAAGTTTCGAGCCAGGATTGAGGAAAAATTTCGAACGCCTCGCCGCTTCTTGTGTCTGAGAGCTTGCCCGCGCATCCCGCGACCGGCACTTTCTCTGACGCAAAATGACGAAAACGACTGAAGAAATCACCGTAGAAGTCCGGCATGCCGGACGCTGGATCGCCCCGTTGCAGGCCGAGGTCGGCCGCGTGGTGGTCGGCCAGAAATATTTGGTGGACGGCTTGCTGATCGGCCTGCTGACCAACGGACACGTTCTCCTGGAGGGCGTTCCCGGGCTGGCGAAGACCCTTACCGTCAAGACGCTGGCTACCAGCGTCCAGACCGGCTTCCAGCGCATCCAGTTCACCCCGGACCTGCTCCCGGCGGACCTGATCGGCACGCTCATTTACAATCCGCGCTCGGGCGAGTTTACCGTCAAACACGGGCCGCTCTTTTCGAATTTGATCCTGGCGGACGAAATCAATCGTGCCCCGGCCAAGGTCCAAAGCGCGCTGCTCGAAGCGATGCAGGAGCGGCAGGTGACCATCGGCGAACAGACCTACAAGCTGCCCGATCCGTTCCTGGTGCTCGCGACGCAAAATCCGTTGGAACAGGAGGGGACCTATCAGCTTCCCGAAGCGCAGCTCGACCGCTTTATGCTCAAGCTGCGGATCGGTTACCCGAGCAAGATTGAGGAGCGTCAGATCTTGGACCTGATGGGGACTTCCGCCCCTAAACTCGATGTGAGCGCCGTGGTCGATCCGCAGGACATCATTCATGCGCGTTCGGTCGTGAACGAGATCTATGTGGATGACCGGGTGAAGGATTACATCGTGGATGTCGTCTGGGCCACGCGGGAACCGGGAAATTACAAATTGCCGCTGGACGGGATGATCCGGTATGGCGCGTCGCCTCGCGCGACCATCGCCCTGACGCTCGCCGCCCGCGCCCGCGCCTTTTTGCAAGGCCGCGGCTACGTGACCCCGCAGGACGTCAAGAGCATCGGCGCCGACGTGCTCCGGCACCGCATCATCGTAAGTTACGAAGCGGAAGCCGAGGAAGTCACCAGCGAGAAAATCATCGACCGCATCTTTGCCGGATTGCCCGTTCCGTAGAGCCCACCGTCATGCAGGACGCCAAGCGCATCCTATCTAAAATCCGTCGTCTGGAATTGAAGACCCGCGGGCTCGTCGATGCCTCGTTCGCCGGCCAGTACCGCAGCGTGTTCAAAGGCCGCGGCATGAACTTCGAGGAGGTGCGCGAATACCAGCCCGGCGACGAAGTACGCACCATCGACTGGAACGTCACGGCCCGGCTTGGGCATCCGTACGTGAAGAAATTCACCGAGGAACGCGAATTGACGGTGATGCTGGTGGTGGATGTCAGTGCGTCGGGCGGCTACGGAAGCGTGGAGCTGTCCAAGCGCGAACTGGCGGCGGAAGTGGCGTGCGTTATCGCGTTCAGCGCCATCCGCAATAACGACAAGGTGGGGCTGATGCTCTTCTCCGATCACGTGGAGCTTTATATCCCGCCAAAAAAAGGGCGCATTCACACGCTCCGCCTGATCCGCGAGATCTTGTTCTTCGAACCGCGCGGAAAGGGGACCGTTCCCTCTCAAGCGCTCCATTACTTGAACCGGGTGCTTACCCGCCGGGCCGTCGTTTTCTTGATCAGCGACTTCCAGGCAAAACAATTCGACCGGGAGTTGGGAATCACCGCGCGCCGACACGATCTCATTGCGCTGCCGGTGTCCGACCCGTGGGAGCGATCGTTGGGAGACGTCGGTATCGTGGTCCTCGAAGACGCGGAAACCGGCGAGCAGATCGAAGTGGACATGAGCGATTCCGCCGTGCGCGACGCGTATGCCCACCTGGTGGAGCGGCGGCGCGAGGAGTTGGAGCACAGTTTCCGGCGCAAACGGATCGATTCGATTCCGTTGCGCACCGATGTGGATTATCTGCCCGCGCTCCAGACGTTTTTCAGGACGCGAGAGAGGAGGGGACGGTGATGGGAACCGCTTTCATTCTTGATCAGAAAAATTGCCGAACCAATCCCAAGGGGATTGTGGCCTCCAGCCCAGGGTTGCGAGGAACGAGCTACCCTGGGTTAGGAAAAATGAGCAACCAACCCGGAACGGGTTGTGGCCAGAGGCTAGCGATGGTCGGCCACAACCCCGTTGGGGTTGATGCGCCGATGCGAGGTACCCAGGGTAGGCCCGAAGCGGGCCAACCCTGGGCTTTGGGGCAGAATCCCGTTGGGATTCAAAAGGAAGCTGGAGCTCGGGAACGAGCGCGTAGTAGAAGCGGCTTCCAGCCGCTTTTCCGTGGGCTGGCGCTCCTTGTCTCCTTTGCGCTCGCCACCATCGCTCGCGCCCAGGTCGCCTTGCCGCTGCAAGCGCCCGCGCCCGCCGCTTCGCCGACACCCCAGGAAATCCAGCCCATTGCGCCGCCGATTCCCGTGTTCCCGTATCCGATGTGGATGGTGGTGGTCGCTGCCGTTTTGGCGGTGCTCGCGCTCGGGGCGATCATTTGGGCCGTGGTCCATCACATCAAGAATCGCCCGCAACCGCCGCCGCCCACCGCCCGTGAGATCGCCCTGTCGTCGCTCACGAAACTTCGGGGCCGGATCACTGAGGTCGCTCCGCACCCGTTCAGCATCGAGGTCTCCGATGTGCTGCGCACGTTTATTACCCACGAATTCCGCTTGAGCGCCACGCGGCAGACCTCGCCGGAATTCCTCGCGGCGGCTTCAGCGAGCCCTCGCTTTTCCGAGGCTGATAAAACCTTGCTGGCGACGTTTTTGGAAAAATCGGATCTCATCAAATTCGCGCGGATGGAGGCCAGCACCGCCGATAGCGAACAGTTGCTGGATCAAGCCGTGCGGTTTGTGGAAGGGGAGGTGCCGGCGTGAATCCGTTCGCCGATTTCGGAATAACCTTTGTGAACCCGTGGCTGCTGTTGCTGCTGCTGGTCATCCCTATCCTGGCGTATCTGCGCGGGCATCGGGGCGGTTCGCCGACCGTGGTGTTTTCTTCAACCGAACCGTTTCGCTCCCTCGGCAGGCGTGTTCAGAACCGCGCGGGAAACTTCCTCACTGGTCTATTGTTTTTTGCAATGGCGCTGCTCATCGTTGCCTTGGCTCGCCCGCAAAAAGGCAAGACCATGAATCAGGTCGAGGCGAGTGGCATCGACATCATGCTGCTGGTCGATGTTTCCAAATCGATGCTCTCCGAAGATTTCACCATCGGCAGTCAGCGCGCAAACCGTGTTTCCGTCATTAAGAAGGTGACGGAGAAGTTCATCGAGCAGCGGCCCAATGATCGGATCGGGATCATTGCGTTCGCAGGTCGCCCTTACTTGGTGAGCCCGCTCACGCTGGATCACGACTGGTTGCAGCAAAACATGAAGCGCGTCCAAATCGGGCTGGTGGAAGACGGCACCGCCATCGGGTCTGCCATCGCGTCAGCCGCCAACAGGCTCCGGGGCGACAAGACGGCCAAGAGTCGGGTGATCATTCTTCTGACCGACGGCGACAACAACGCCGGGAAAATCTCCCCAGCGACTGCCGCCGAAGCTGCGCGCGCCATCGGAGCGAAGATTTACACCATCGGGGCGGGCACCGAGGGCGATGCTCCGTTCCCCGCGGGCAAGGATTTCTTCGGGCGCATGCAATACCAAATGGTCCGCTTCCCGATCGATATCGCGAGCCTCAAACAGATCGCGCAAATCGGCAACGGCCAGTTCTATCGTGCGACCGACACCAAATCCCTGGAGGCGATTTACGAGGAGATCGACAAGCTGGAGAAGACCTCGTTCGAACTCAAACAATACCGGCAATACAGGGACCTCTTCCCGTGGTTCCTCGCTGCCGGAACCGCGCTGCTGCTTGTGCAAGTGACGCTTTCGCAAACCATCTGGAGGAGACTGCCATGACCGGCCTGTTTTCAGATTTCTCGTGGGGCGCGCCGCATTGGCTCTTTGCCCTGATTCTTCTGCCGGTCATCGCGGGAATCTTCGCCTGGGCCGAAGGCCGCCGTCGTCAGCTTCTGCAACGCTTGGTGGCCGTGCGCCTTCAATCGGCGCTGGCGGGAAACATCAGCGTGGTGAAACGCCGGGTGCGGTTCGGGCTGATCCTCGGGGCGCTTGCCTCGCTGATTGTTGCGCTCGGCCAGCCGCGATATGGCTACACCTTTGAAGAGGTTAAACGCAAAGGCCGCGACGTGCTGATCGCCATCGACACCTCGCGTTCCATGCTGGCCACCGATGTCGCTCCCAACCGCCTGACCCGCGCGAAATTCGCGGCGCTGGATTTCCTCAACTCGCTGGAGGGTGATCGCGCCGGATTGATTGCGTTCGCCGGTTCGGCCTTCCTGCAAGCGCCGCTCACGGTGGACTACACGGCGGTGATCTCGTCCATCAACGAGTTGGACACCAACGTCATTCCGGTGGGCGGCACGAACATCGCAGAGGCGATTGAGACCGCCATCAAGGCCTTCGGTAAAGGCGAGGGCGAAAGCCGCTGTCTGGTGCTGTTTACCGACGGCGAAGAACTCGATCCCGACGCCGTGGCCGCCGCGCGGAAAGCCGCCGGATCGATGCGGATTTTCACCGTGGGTGTTGGTTCGGCGGACGGCTCTTTGATTCCCGTGCCGAGCGAAAACGGCGGCACGGAATTCGTGAAGGATCAGGACGGGAATTTTGTCAAATCGCGCCTGGACGAAACGAAGCTCCGGCAGATCGCGGAACTCACCGGCGGTTTCTATGTCCGGCTCCAGGACAGCCCTATCGAGATGAAGCGGATCGTGGATCAAGGGTTGGGCCAGATGAAGGAAAACGAATTTGACGCGCGGACAGCCCGGCACCCCATCGAGCGGTACCAGTGGCCGCTCGGCCTCGGGTTGGCATTATTGATGGCCGGGATGTTCATTGGCGAACGCCGCCGCTCTGGAGCAGTCGTGAAATCGAAACCGCCAACGCGGGCGACGTTGGCAGTGTCGGTGCTGATGGGCCTGTGGATGCTTGGTGGAACTGCGAAGGCGGCAAACCCAAGTGGGGAAGAACTCTACCGGCAGGGGAAATTCGAGGAAGCAGGAAAGTTGTACGAATCGGAGCTGAAGCGCCTGCCAAATTCTCCTGGACTTCGATTCAATAAAGGCACGACTGAATACGGCTTGGGCGATTACAACGCTGCGATCGACAATTTCTCGCGGGCGCTGCAATCCGGCGATCCCGGCTTACGTGGCAAAGCGGAATACAATCTCGGCACCGCACTGCTCCAGCGGGCGCTCAAGCGGGACGAGCAGAAGGAAGAGACCGAGAAAAAGGCCGACCTTTCCAATGCCATTCAGCACTTTGACCAAGCTCTGAAACTGGAACCGAAAAACGGGGGAGCCCTGGCCAATCGAACGGTCGCAAAGAAGGAATTAACCAAGCCCAAGCCGACCCCGCCACCCAGCGATAAGAACCAAAAGAACGACGATAAGAAGGACGACAAAAAAGACGACCAGAAGGACAACAAGAACCAGCAATCCAAGAACCAGCAATCCAAGGACCAGCAATCCAAGGACCAGCAATCCAAGGATCAACAGTCCAAGGACCAGCAGTCCAAGGACCAGCAGTCCAAGGACCAGCAGTCCAAGGACCAGCAGTCCAAGGA
>JBAXSN010000181.1:0-5736 GCA_037130675.1 Verrucomicrobiota bacterium | reverse complement strand
CCCATAAGTCCCATAAGTCCCATAAGTCCCATAAGTCCCATAAGTCCCATTCCGGGAAATTCCAAAAACCCGCTGCCAGCTTTTTATTGCGTACCCGATCGAAGCCCATAGGCTCACCCGGCATGAAGCATGTACTCGTGACGGTGTTGGCTCTATTATGGGCAACGTTCGGAACTCTGGCTGCGCCGCCGCAGGCCAGCCACGTTTTCATCATCAGCTTTGATCAGGGTTCTCCAAGCGCCATTCAAAAAGCCGAGATGCCGGTGTTCAAGAAAATGGCCGCCGAGGGAGCGCATACTTGGAGCGCCTATACGATCGTCCCCAGCCTCACGCTGCCGTCCCACACCTCGATGCTTACCGGGGTCGGCATCCAAAAACATCAAGTCCTCTGGAACGACTTGGACCCTGCAAAAGGATTCGTCAAAGTCCCCACGATTTTCAGCATCGCCAAAGAGCATGGACTGGTGACTGCCATGTATGTTTCGAAGATCAAGTTTAAGACGCTGCAACTGCCCGGCAGCCTTGATGCTTTCGTGGTTCCCGCAACGCCGGACGCCAAATCCGTCGCGGAAGCGTTTGCGACCCAAGTCGGAAAATTGAAGCCCAATCTCTGCTTCATTCATTTCGGCGACGCGGATGTCGCGGGGCACAAATTTGGAGTGAACTCGCCCGAGAAGATGAAAGCGTTTGCTGACTGCGATGCCGCGCTTAAGGTTATCAAGGATAGCGTCGATGCGGCGGGGTTGGCGGAGTCCAGCGTGTTCATCCTGACCGCCGACCACGGGGGGCACGATCTCACGCCTGCGGAAATCGAGGAAAACATCAAAAAAAGTGGCACGTCGGTCATCGGCACCCACGGATCGCCGGCTACCGAGGATGTGGAAATCCCCTGGGTGGCTTGGGGAAAAGGCGTTAAAAGCCAGTTCTGCATCACCGCGCCGGTCGTGATCTACGATTCCGCGGCGACCGCCCTCTGGCTGTTGGGCGTCCCGGTGCCGGAAAATTTCTGGGGTCGGCCCGTGACCTCGGCGTTCGAAAAACCGGTCGAGAAGTAGCTTCCAGAAACGTGGAACAGGCTTCCAGCCTGTTCCAGTGCAGTGCGCGGCGCCTCCATCCCAAAGCTGTGGAGCACCACAGCACTACAAGACGCTTCCGCGAATGAGAGGCGTCTTGTGCCGCGCGCCAGCGTCTTGTAGTGCGTGCGCTTCTTCGCCGCTTTGGGGGAAGACATTGATTGGCCAATCATCATCCGACTAGGAACGAATTGCTTCGTTCGGGCAAAATCCCGATCAGTTCCGATATCCGGGTATGCGGGAATCCCGGCACCCAACCAGACGGGGGCGCGTCGCCCTTGTCGTAATGCTTTCTGCGTTGGGCCTCGGAGTCTTGAGTTGTTCCAAGCCCGCTCCACCTCCGAGCCAGTCTGCATCCCCTGAGGTGTTGGTGACTTCGGTAATCCAGCGCGACGTTCCGATTGTCCGGGAGTGGGTCGGCAGCCTTGACGGTTACGTAAACACCCAAGTTCGCGCCCGGGTTTCCGGCTATCTGATCTCGCAGGATTACACGGAGGGAGCCCTGGTTCACAAAAACGATCTGCTCTTCCAGATCGACCCTCGTCCATTGCAGGCGGCGCTCGATCAGGCCAAGGGGGAACTGCAACGCGCTCAAGCCTCGGAAAAGCTGGCCTCCGCAAATGCGCGCCGCTCATCGCAACTGTTCGGGCGTCAGGTCATTAGCATTCAGGAACGCGAGACCTCCACGGAGAGCGCAGGGACGGCGGTCGCCACCGTTGCCAGCGCCCGAGCCGCCGTGGAAACCGCCGAGTTGAATGTGGAATTCGCGCGGATTATCTCCCCGGTGGATGGGATTGCCGGGATCGCCAATGCCCAGATCGGGGACCTCGTCGGTCCGACCACCGCTCAACTCACCACGATCTCAACCGTGGACCCCATCAAAGCTTATGTGAATGTGACCGAGCAGGATTACATCGAGTTTACCCGGTATTATTCGGACCGGATGGCCCGCCGGGATTACGAAAAGGAAATCGAACTGGAGATGATCCTCGCCGACGGCTCGATCTATCCGCACAAAGGGAAGTTCTACGCGGCGGATCGGCAGGTGGACCAGACCACGGGATCGATCCGGTTTGCGGGAGTATTTGAAAACCCAGGAAGCGTTTTGCGTCCGGGGCAGTTTTGTCGGGTGCGTGCCGTTACGAACATCGAACGCGGCGCGCTGCTGGTGCCGCAGCGCGCCGTTACGGAACTCCAGGGCAGCTATCAAGTGGCCACCGTTGGCGCGGATTCCAAAGTGAATATCCGGTCGGTGAAAGTCGGGGAGCGGATCGGTAACCTGTGGATCATTAAGGAGGGAATAAGGCCCGGGGATTCCGTGGTCGTCGAAGGATTGCAAAAGGCCAGGGAAGGGGCGCAGGTCGCGCCCAAGCCATGGAAGCCGGAACAATCTCGTCCATGAAGTCCATCTCGTCCATCCAGTCCATCTCGTCCATGAACTCCCCCTACTTTCCCTTAGCATGTACCGCTTCTTCATAGACCGCCCGATCGTCGCCATAGTTATCGCCATCCTCATGGTGATCGTTGGCGGCATCTCCATGGCCTTTCTCCCGGTCGCGCAGTTCCCGAAGATCGTTCCGCCTGAGATTCAGATCCGCGCCACATTTGTCGGCGCCGATGCGGAGGCGATCGAGCAATCGGTAGCCACACCCATCGAGCAGCAGATGAGCGGCGTGGACAACATGAACTACATGGTATCCTACAACGCGAGCAACGGGCAGATGACTTTGCGCGTCAACTTCAACGTCGCGACGGACCCAAACACCGATCAAATCCTCTCACAACTCCGCGTCTCACAGGCCCAATCGCAGTTGCCTTTGGACGTCATTAACTATGGCGTGGTCGTGCAGAAGTCGCCGTCCGCGCCCTTGATGTTGATCGGTTTGGTTTCCCCCAAGGGGACCTACGACAACATCTTTCTGGCGAACTATGCCTATATCAATCTCATCGATGAACTGACCCGCGTTCCCGGCATTTCCAATATCAATGTTTTCGGAGCCGGCCAATACGCGATGCGACTCTGGGTCAAGCCCGACCAACTTGCGAAATTGGCCATCACCGTGCCGGAAATCATCGCCGCCATTCGCGGCCAGAATAATGTGAACCCAGCCGGTCAGGTCGGGAGCGAACCCGCTCCGCCGGGCCAGGAATTTACTTACACCGTTCGGGCGCAGGGCCGGCTGCAAAGCCCCGAAGAGTTCGGCAACATCATCGTCCGGGCAAATCCCAACGGGTCGTTCGTGCGCGTCAAAGATGTGGGTCGCATCGATCTTGGCGCACAGACTTACAACCTCAGGGGCCGCTTGAACGGAGTGCCGGCGGCCATCCTGGCCTTTTACCAACTGCCAGGCACCAACGCCATCGATGCCGCAAACGGTGTGCGTGCGCGCATGGCCGAACTAGCCAAGCGTTTTCCCCCGGACATGCAGTATGCCGTCTCCCTGGATACTACCCAGGCCGTGACCGAAGGCATGCGCGAAATCCTCTACACGCTCGGCGAGGCGCTCATCCTGGTGGTGATCGTGGTCTTCATCTTTCTCCAGGGCTGGCGCGCCACGCTGATCCCCCTCTGCGCGGTTCCCGTTTCGCTGATTGGCACCTTCATGCTCTTTCCGCTGTTCGGGTTCTCGATCAATACCCTTGCCCTCTTTGGCATGGTGCTGGCCATTGGCTTGGTGGTCGATGACGCCATCGTGGTGGTCGAAGCCGTCGAACGCCAAATCGAGCGCGGCCTTTCGCCCCGCGACGCCACGCTTCGCGCGATGGAACAAGTCTCCGGTCCGGTGATTGGAATTGCGCTGGTGCTCTCTTCGGTGTTCGTCCCGACCGCCTTTATCCCGGGGATCACCGGTCGCCTCTATCAGCAGTTCGCGCTGACGATCGCGATTTCGGTGGTTTTCTCCGCGTTCAACGCGTTGACCCTCAGCCCCGCGCTTTGTGCGCTGCTGCTTCGCCCCCGGGCAGAGGCGAGGGGACGGCTCGGGCGGTTCTACGACTGGTTCAACCGCGCCTTCGGAAAGGCCACCGAAGACTATGTCCGCCTCAGCCGAGTGGCCATTCACAAGAGTTTCTTCAGTGTGCTGTTGCTGGTGCTCTTTGGCGCGGTCGCGTGGTTCTTCGGTTCGCGGCTGCCGACGGGATTTCTGCCCGAGGAAGACCAGGGCTATGTCTATGCCGCCATTCAATTGCCGAATGCCGCTTCGCTCCAGCGCACCGATGAAGCGTGCCGAAAAGTTGAAGCCGTCCTCCGTGCCGCTCCGGGTATCAAGTACTACACCAGCGTTGTGGGCTTCAATCTCTTGAGCACAGTGCAGACTACCTACAGCGGATTTTTCTTCGTCACGCTGGAGGAGTGGTCGAAACGCAAAAGACCGGAAGAACAATACACCGCAATCAAGGCGCACCTGAGTCGTGAACTGGGGAAGATCGTCGAGGGAAATGCCTATGTGTTTCCCCCGCCATCGATCCCCGGCGTGGGCACGTCCGGAGGGTTTACCCTGGCGCTGGAGGATCGCTCGGGAAAGGACATCAACTTTCTGGCAACCAATGTGGATCGCTTTATCGAAGCCGCCCGCAAACGCCCCGAGATCGCAGGGATCAATACGACGTTCCTGCCGTCCGTGCCCCAGGTGTTTGTCGATGTGGACCGCGACAAGGCGCTCAAGCAAGGGGCCGAGCTTGCCCTGGTCTATCAGACTTTGCAGACGTTCATGGGCGGATCGTTGGTGAATTATTTCAACCGATTCGGCCGCCAGTGGCAGGTCTATGTGCAGGCGGAAGGCGAGTATCGGGCCGACATCAAAAACCTCGGGCTCTTTTACGTCCGCAATAACACCAACCAGATGGTCCCGATGGATTCGCTGACCCGCATCGAGCCGCGCAACGGCCCGGAGTTTACCACCCGCTACAATCTCTACCGATTCGCGCAAATCAACGGGGCCACCGCTCCCGGATACAGTTCGGCGCAGGCGATGAAGGCGCTGGAAGAAACCTTCGCTCAAACGATGCCCAGTGAAATGGGTTTGGACTACATCGGGATGTCCTTTCAGGAAAAACAGGCCCAGCAAGGCGTGCAGCCATCGGTGATCTTTGGAATATCGTTGCTTTTTGTATTCCTCATTCTCGCCGCCCTTTACGAAAGCTGGTCGCTCCCGTTCAGCGTTTTGCTGGGAACTCCCATCGCGGTGGCGGGCGCGTGGGCGACGCTTTATTTCCGCAGCCTCGAAAACAACGTCTATGCGCAGATCGGATTGATCATGCTCATCGGGCTCTCCGCCAAGAATGCCATCCTCATCGTCGAGTTCGCGAAAAATGAATACGAGAAGGGCCGTCCGCTGCTCGATGCCGCGCTCGAAGGCGCCCGGCTTCGTCTGCGTCCGATCCTAATGACCTCCTTCGCGTTCATCTTCGGCTGTCTTCCGCTCTGGACCGCGACCGGGTCCGGCGCCGTCGCGCGCCGGATCATCGGCACCTCGGTTATCGGTGGAATGCTCGCCGCGAGCCTGATCGCCATCTTTCTGATCCCGGTCACCTTCTATCTGGTTGAGCGGCTCGCCGGGGCCAAGCGCCACTCGACAGAAAAGCAGCCCGAGCCGTGAGAGCATGCGCACAGGGCAAACGCATCAAATTTTGTCGACTCCTTTTTCAGCGCTGAAGGCGCGAC
>JBAXSN010000180.1:0-5742 GCA_037130675.1 Verrucomicrobiota bacterium | reverse complement strand
GGGCAACGCCCTGGGTTTTACGGCAGAAGAGTTCAAGGGCTGAAGGCCCGTCCCATTCCGCCGACCCGGTCTAAGAATGGTGCGGGCCTTCAGCCCTCATCCCTATTTGGGGGTAGACCTGGGGCTTCGCTAAGCTCCGCCCCAGGCTGGTATGGGTCGCGCCTTCAGCGCTGAAGAGCCGCAGGTCTGACTCGAATACTTGTGGGTACCTCCACAGCTTTGGGAGGGCATTCTCTAAGCTAAGGCTTCGGAGTTGCCGAAGGCGAGGCTGCGGGCGGGGGGGAACCCGCCGTTACCACGGGCTTGCCGCCGATCTGGACGTTGTATTTGGCAATCACCGAAATCGCTTCGTTGTCGTCCTTTGAGGCTTCGATCAAGTCGATGACGAGCTTTTGAAGCCCGGCTTGTGTCTGGCGAGCTTGCTGAAGAACGGGCGCCCGGTTCTCGATCCCTTGTTGAAGCAATCCCCGCTGGTTGCTGGAAGTGCTGACCTGCCAGCCAAGGACCACAATCAAACTGGCGGCCAAAAGGGTGAGAGGCAGAAAGGCGCTCATCGATTCCACCGAAGCGCCGCTGTCCGGCGTGAAATCGCTTTCAGGAGTGTTATCGGGTTGGTTCATTGGGCTGGGGTGGGGGAAGGAGTGGGCGAGGCGTTTACGGTGACATTGATCCCATTGCGCGCGAGCGCTTGTTTGATCTTGTCATTTTTGACCGACAGTTGAGCCATATCTCGGATCATTCCCTGGCCTTGCTGCACGTTGGCAGTGGCGAAGTTGATCTCGTCCTGTTGGCTTTGTAACTGGGCCTGCAAACGTTGGTTGCTTTGACCGAGGGCTATGGCGGCGATGCTCAAGACGAGGCACACGGCACCCAGCGCAACGGCGATATAAAATTGCGGCGGTTTCATTAGCTGTGGTTTTGTGATGGGGCTTAAGCAGTCGGTTTTGCGCAGGAGCCCCGTTCGATGACTTGGCCCGTGACGCTGAACTTCCGGATGCTTGAGCTGTCCTCTTGTGTAATTCGCGTGTGAATTTCCGCAAGTGTATAACGCACAATCTCCTCAGCCGAAATACCGACCGTCGTTAGCGGCGGGTGCAGCCAGGGCGAAAAGGCCGCGTCCCCACAGCCCATCACGCTCAGGTCCCGGGGAATGTGCAGCCCGCGTTCCTGCGCCCGGTGAAGCACCCCGGCGGCCACCAAATCGCTAAAACAAAAGACAGCCGTGGGTTTGCTGCCGCGATCCAGGAGAAAATCGACCGAGGCGACCCCATGCTCGAAGCTCGCTTCTCCATAGATCACGTTCTGCGCTTCGATCGGGATTCTGATGGAATCGTAGCCCGCCCGCACCCCGTGGTTGAGTTCGACTACGGCGGGATCGGTGGAGCCAAACGGGCCGGAAAGAATGGCGATTTGCCTGTGGCCCTGATGAAAAAGATATTCGACTCCCTGCCGCGAAGCGGCTGCGTATTCCGGGACGATGCTGGTGACCCCCGGTTGCGCAACATCGTAGCCCACATGCACCGCCGGGCATTCCCGCAGGGTCACGGCGCTGAGGAGCGAAAGATTCGGCGTGCCGATGGTTATAAACTTGGAAGCTACGCCCAAGCGCACCGGTTCGGGCAGTTTTTCGGGATCCGCAGCGTAGTTCGATTCCGGTTTATACAAAGCGACCGAAAGATGCTGGCCGGGAGCGATTGGTACAAACGATTTGATCAGCCGGTCCACCAGCGGGTCGCCAAGGCCGAGGTTATCCGCCACCAACAAGGCGAACTCGCCCATTTCGGGATACATCCGTACTACTGCCCGCAAATCGTTAGGGATATAGCCCATTTCCCGGCAAACACGGAACACCCGTTCCCGGGTTTTCGGGCTGACGCGGATGCCATAATCCCGGTCATTGAGGAGAGACGAAATCGCACCTTGAGACACTCCGGCGGCTTTCGCAATCATGGCCATCGTAATGGATTTCCCTTCGGACTTGGCCCCGGCGCTCCCCGTTGTGCCTTTCCCTGGCACATCCTCGTTCGCAGAATTCATAGGCGGATAAAATCGCTGGCATTACCGGGGAGAGGGGGAAAAGCTAAATTGTTTATAACCACTGTTACGTTTGGCCTCCCCTGTAATTCGTGCGATCGCCCTGGAACGCGTTTACTTTATCGTGCTTCCGATTCCTGCGCTGGCTGAGGGTCCGGTAAAATCTTTTTGACGAGTCGGTCGAATCCCCGCCTTCCATTGAGCTTTCAGATACCAGGCCAAGCCGGCGCCGATCTGTCCCGCCTGTTCCTTCTGCTCGGTGGTCCGCAGGGGTTTTCCGCTCCTGCTCAAGCGCGAGGTTCGCCTGCGCGACATTCTAATAAACCCCGAACTCCGAAGCCTTCTCTGAAAACAACACACAATTGGGTGCGGGGTCTGGCGTTTTTGTAGCCGCCCCGCTCAGTCGGGGCGGCGATGTGGACCTGAGCCGAGTGCCTCTTGTTTGCGCTGCCAATGGCGAAGCGGTTTGGATTTCGCGCGGCTGTGGAAATTCCTATGTTTCGCTCTCCGCCCCCGAACTGTGGCCGGAGCAGGCGCGGACATGGTATGATCTCTACACCAAACATTTTTGGCAGGAAGTCTGGACCGGAGCGGGATTTCGTGAGTTTCCCATTGGGATGCCTGGCTATGACTGGTACATCGATGTAGATTCCGGGCCCGTAATTAAGGGTTATGGCTTTGCCGCGTGCGCCTTTGGAGTCGGAGCGGCACGGGTGCACGGGCACATGGAACATGCCTATCCTCTTACGGCGGAAATGGATGCGACCTCGTGGCCCATACCTGGCGGCATGCTTCTCATTCCTCGTCTGCTTTCAAATGCTGCCGACGCTCCTTTGCTGGGTGAAGCGGGTATTCTCTATTGTCTGACTCGCCAACCGATCGAAGGGGCTCATATCACATACGGCGGCTTCATTCCGCTTTTTACATGGATCGTCCTGACAATCCAAATTGTCCTCGGAGTCGGATTGCTGATCGGGGGGGCAAGGTCCATTTGGAAATGGCGGACGCACCGGGGTTCTCTAACCATTCCGTTCCCGCAAATACAGTTCGCATCATGGATATGCCTCCTGCTTGGATGTGTGGTCTTGTTGGCCTTTGCAAAATATCCTCCAGCCATTGCTCTGTTGCTTACAACGCAGTTGCTCCCACGCGGAATCCGCGAAAAGGCACCGAACTAACATAGTTCGGTTCAGCCGGAAAATTCTGTCGATAACCGCCCGGCACCTGAGTCAATATGGCGGCATGGCTTACGCTTCGTATTCCGAATTCATTGTCGCCTTGGAACGGGCCGGCGAACTCAAACGCATTTCCCAGCCGGTGGCCACGGAACTGGAAATCACTGAAATCGCCGATCGTGAAATGAAACAGCCCGGCGGGGGCAAGGCGTTGCTGTTTGAAAAGCCCACCATCAATGGGCAGGTCTCGCCGTTTCCAGTGGCCATCAACACGCTCGGGTCGTGGAAGCGGATGGCTATGAGCATGGGCGCGGAAAGCGTGGATGAAGTGGCGGCGGAGATCGGTTCCCTGATGAAAGCCAAGCCGCCGACGAGCCTTCGCGAGGCGCTGGCGCTTTTCGGCACCGCCGTCGAGTTGCGCCATGCCCGGCCAAAGCACGTCAAGAGCGGGGCTTGCAAGGAGGTCATCCACCGGTTCGACTCACCGGCGTCCCGCACCGAACCGTGGCCCGCCGCGCCCGATTGGCAGGCGGGGACTGAGCCGTTCCCGCCCACTCTCCTAAACCTCCCAATCCTCAAGTGCTGGCCGCTCGATGGGGGGCGCTTCGTGACCCTGCCTTGCGTGATCACGCAAGATCCCGACACCGGGGAGCGCAATGTCGGGATGTATCGCATCCAGGTTTATGACAATCAAACCACCGGGATGCACTGGCAGTTGCAAAAGGTCGGGGCGCGGCATGGCCGGCGCTACTATGAAACCGGCACGCGCATGCCGGTGGCCATCGTGCTTGGGGGCGATCCTGCCTATACCTTCTGCGCCACCGCGCCGTTGCCGGACGGTCTCGACGAGTTTCTGATGGCCGGTTACTTGCGGCGCAAGTCGATCGAACTGGTGAAATGTGAGACCAGCGATCTCGAAGTGCCCGCCAATGCGGATATCGTTATCGAAGGCTACATCGATCCCGTTGAGCCGTTGCGGGAGGAGGGGCCTTTTGGAGATCATACGGGATACTATACCCTTCCCGAGCCGTATCCGGTGTTCCACATCACGGCCATCACGCATCGCAAAGAGGCCGTGTATCCGGCCACCATCGTCGGGATTCCGCCCATGGAGGACTTCTATATTGGAGCCGCCTCGGTGAAGCTGTTCCTGCCGATGTTCAAGATGAACTTCCCGGAGATCGTCGATATCGCGCTTCCGGCGGAAGGGGTGTTCCACAACCTGGTGGTGGTCTCCATCAAGAAGACCTATCCGATGCAGGCCTATAAAATCATGCACGGGCTCTGGGGGATGGGGCAGATGATGTTCACCAAATACCTGGTGGTCGTCGATGCCGACGTCGATGTCCATAACACCAGCGAGGTTCTCTTCCGGATGTGCTCCAATACCGATCCCCAGCGGGACTCGATTTTCACACGCGGCCCCGCCGACGTGCTCGACCACGCCACCACCGAGGTCGGCGCGGGAAGCAAACTCGGCATCGACGCCACCCGCAAGCTCCCCGGAGAATCGGGTTTCCACCGCTCGTGGCCGCCCCTCATCCAGATGGACGCGCAAACCAAGGAACGGGTGAGGGGAATCGGTGTCTAATCCTAGAAACGGCGGAAGAGTCCCGCGCCAAAGGCCGCAAAGCCCGCTAAGAGAGGGAGCTAGGAAAAAGGCGAAGATTACCCTGTTGGGTTACGTCCTTCGAACCCGTCTCACTTCATAAAGCTCGGGCTTGGCGTCCTTTGCGGGCTTGGCGCGAAATCTCAATCCCTTTTGAGGGTTTAACTTAGAAAAAGCAATTGGATTTCGCGCCACTGTCGGCGACGATACAAAAGAGGAATTTCCGCCTGAGCAAAAGAGGACTGGGTGATTACAGGCTGAAAGCCGTTAAAACACAGGGCCAAACGCGTTTCGGAGGTTGCTCGACGACCCAGAATTTCTGGTTGGGATGATGTACGATGGTGACCGACTTCCGGGAAGTGGCGGCGATTTCATAATTTTGACCTTCGAAATCGATGGTGTGGTCGTTGTTGACCCGGCGCTGTGTACGTAGGGAGAGGTGGAGATTGCGCAGGCTGGGAGCGGGCGTGGGGCGGAGGCAGGCGTTGTTTTCAAGCAGGGCTTTTTCCCACACTTGGAGCGGAATCGAACCGGTGCTGCGTTGGGTGGTCTGGTTCTGGCGGGCCAAACGGAACCACGGCCACCGCCGCTGGCTTTGGGAAGGTAAGACTTGCTGTTGCTCAGGAAGTCAGTGCGGAGCTCATAGAGTCTAGATTTGCTGATGCCGAGATGGGTGGCGGCAGTTGGGGCCGGAGATCCTGGACAATCCGGCGCTGGTCAAGGCCGTGGGCCACACGATCCGGGAGCGGTTGAACTTCCATGCCAAGGGCAGCCAGATGGCCTACGAGCCCATGCGCCGCTATGTCGATTACTTGGAGAGCCTGGCGGTGGTGGGCGGGGGCACCAAAAGCAACGGGGGGTGCGGGACGGGAAAGTTACAGGGTGTGAAATTCCCTGATACACAGGCGGCGTACCGAGTGTTTA
>JBAXSN010000018.1:0-30894 GCA_037130675.1 Verrucomicrobiota bacterium | reverse complement strand
GGGGAAATGGGACAGATAGGACCTATAGGACAGATGGGACAGATATATCCGTCCCATAGGTCCCATCAGTCCCATTCCGGAGACCGGAAACCTACTTCGTCACCCCAAACTCTGCCCGGCGATTCTTTGCCCAAGCGGACTCGCTGTGGCCGGCATCGACCGCCATCTCCGAGCCAAAACTCGTGGTCTGGATGCGTTCGGAGTCTGCCCCTTTGGAAAGCAGCGCGGCACGGACCGCCTGGGCCCGGCGTTCGCCAAGACCGCGATTGTACTCGGCGGTGCCGCGTTCATCGGTGAATCCGGCGATAACAAGTTGCTTCGAGGAACCTTTCACGAACTCCGCCACTTCGCCGATCTTCGCGTTTTCGGAAGGCGCGATCGTGTAGCTGTCGTAGCCGAAATGCACGGCAGTGAAGCGCCCTTTCTCGACGTTGTTGCTCAGGAAATCAACGCCCTCCTGGCGTTCGGGGAGCGGGGTGCCGTTGACGAAGTCGCCGTCGGAGCCGGCATACTTCGGTTTCTTTTTGAAAAGCGCACAGCCGCTCGCGGAAACGAGCACCGTGGCGCAAAGACTCAATGTGGCAATTTTGCGGAGGCGGAGGATGGACATGTTGGGTGTAGTTTAATGTAAAAGCTCGGTGGTATGAGCAAATCAGTGGATTGTGAATAACTCCACGACGAGGCGATGGCAATTTCGGATTGCACCATTCTTCACCTAGCTAACGCGACCAGGTCGGTTCGGAAATGGAACCGAGGTCGAGCAGCTTTGCTTTTTTCGCGGTATGCGTGTCCAGCATGATCAGGGCGCCGCTTTGGGTATAGAGCAGGTGCCGGGAATCGGGGCCCCAAACCGGATCGCGGGCGTCTTCGCCCCCGGTGAGCACCCGGACGATGTTGCTGGCCAGGTCGAGCATGGCGATCTGGAACACGCCGCTCTGGCGGATGTTGAAGGCGATCTTTTTGCCGTCGGGCGACCAAGTCGGCTTGGTGCAGTAGTTGTACCCCACCGAAATCAATCGGCCCGATCCGCCGCTTGCCGAAATGCGGTAAAGCTGCGGCGTGCCGCGATCATCCGAGGAATAGACGAGCTCGCTGCCATCGGGTGACCAGGAGGGGGACGATTCCACTCCCTGCGTGTGGGTAAGCCTCCGCGCGCTCCCGCCGCTGGCACTCAGCACGTAGAGTTCCGGGTTGCCGTCCTTGCTGACGGTGCAGGCGATCTCGCCGCCGTTCGGCGAAAATGCCGCGCCGCTGTTAGTGCCGGGAAATTTCACAATACGGTCACGCGCCCCGCCGCCGAAGTCCACGGTGTAAATGTCCGCGTACCCCTTGAGATAGCTGGTGTAGGCGATCCGCCGTCCATCCGGGCTCAAGGTTGGGGCAACGCTGAGATTCCCGTCGTTGGTCAACTGGCGGACGTTCGAGCCATCGTAATCGGCGGTATAAAGCTCTTTGTGACCCGTGCGCGAGGCGATAAAGGCAATCTTGCTGCCCGCCATTCCGCGATTCCCCGTGATCGTTTCGATGATGTCGTTGGCGAAAGCGTGGGCTTTTTCCCGCGTGCCGCCGCTGTAAGTGCGCATCAACACATTGCTTCCCGAGTGGTCCACCACCTTGCCTTGGAGTTCCCCGCCGGCTTGGCCGCTGACGACCATCCCGGCTTTGGTGGCGTCGGTCAGGGTGAACAGGCCCGAGAGCGCCAGATCGTTTTGGACGATCTTGCCGATGGCTGGTCCATCGCCGCCGGAGATGGGCGCGAGGGCCAGCGCGATCGCATCGCTTTTACTAATAGTGATGGTGGGGGTGTCAGCCGCAAGTGCGGTTGCTGAGAGGGTGAAAGCGCAGCCGGCGACAACAAAGAGGAGTTTCCGCAACATAGGAATGGTTGCGAGAATAACGCCGGATTTGAAAATTACAAAGGGGCATGGGGACTTTTTTCCGAAAGGGGGGAGCATTCCCGTGCAGGCGGCGCTTGGGGTTTATACGGAAGGGGTGGCCCGACTTGAGCGGGGCGGAGTAAACAAGCCGGGCTCAGCGCGCGAAGAGCTCGGTCATGAGCGGTTCGCCGCAGAACATGCAGCGGACGCTTTGCTTTGCGGCAGGCCTGTTACATTTCGGGCACGGTTGCGGCGGGGTGGAGGCCACGCGCCCGTCGAGGCGGCCGTCGCGCAAGTCGATTTGAACCACCTGCCGGAGCAGCTCCTGCTCTTCGAGCCCGTGTTTCTCCTTGAGAATCGTCCAGAGCGCTTCGGTGATCATGAGCAATCGCTCCATCTTCGCTTCAAGCTGGGCGATGTCCGCGGTCCCGGGCGCGCCAGAGGACCGGATCGAGAGCGGATCGTTGGGAAAGGCGGAAGCCATGGCTTTCGTATAGCGCGGCCCTCGGGCCGGGGTCAAGCGAGGGGTGCCGCCGAGTCGCCCGGTTCCTTCTTCAGTAGAAGCGGCTTCCAGCCGCTTTCCGGGGGAGGAGGGGAACGAAGCGACAGGGATGTCGCTTCTACTACGGGCGAATCGCGCACAAGCCTGTCGGCGTTGACTTCCTGATTGGGGAGCCTCATGCTCCGATTACCAGCAATTACCGTTATGTTGCGCGGCTTGGACAACATTGCCCCTCCGGATCGACACACTTTGAACTTTTTGGATCTTCGAAATTTTCCGAATTATTTCCAAACGGGAGGATTCACGTCGTATCCGAACGCCGGTCATGTGTGCATAGCGGTTCTGGTAATCTCGATTGTGATTGGCGTGGTATGTGCTTGGCTCATTCGGCGTCGGCCTTTCTTGTTTTGTGCTGCGCACTTGTCTTTGATCTGCCTTGGCCCACTGGTCATCGGTACGGCGGCGTCCAATCTTCAATTTCGGCTGGGGTTGATGCTCTTCGAAACGGGTAGCTGCGGGATGAGCCCTCACGAATTTTTATGGATGACATCTTTTTCAGCGCATATCGGCCTCTATTGCTCTGGATTGCTCCTTGCAACGCTGCTCCCTGCGCGCTATTTAGCCCGACGTGCCGCAATGAATAAGGTCCGGCAACGCACAAACCCCGTGGTGCCTCAAGGAAGCGCACGTCCCTCTTCCGTAGAAGCGGCTTCCAGCCGCTTTCCGGAGGGGAGAGGAACGAAGCGGCAGGGATGCCGCTTCTACTGAGGAGAACACCGCGTTGACTTTCGCCTTGGATTCTCCCACTCTAAAAATCCGAAATCCAAGGTGATTCTATGTAACCCTGAGCCTCTTCAGTAGAAGCGGCTTCCAGCCGCTTATCCCCGATGCCCACGCAAGAACCTTATTTCCATTTCTTCAGCCGTGAGGAACCGATCGGGAATCTCTCGGGAAATCTTCCCCATTGGCGACAGCTCGGTGCGACCTACTTCGTAACCTTCCGAACTGCGGACTCGATCCCGATGGAAAAGCTCAGGCAATGGACGATCGAACGCGACGAATGGCTCCGGTTGCACCCGGAACCCCATAGCGATTCAGATCGCGTCGAGTTCATCCGGCGCTTTCCGGCTCGATTTCAGCAATGGCTCGACGAATGTCACGGCGCTTGCGTTTTGGGCCGCCCCGAAATCAAGAAAATGATGACAGCAACGCTCCGGCACTTCGATGGCCAACGCTACCAACTTGGCGAATTTGTCGTGATGCCAAACCACATTCACGCGCTCGTCACCCCACTGCACGATTTCGAGTTATCCAACATACTCCACTCATGGAAATCGTTCACGGCCAGCCGCATAAATAAACAACTCGGACAGCGAGGCACTTTTTGGCAGAAGGAAACTTTCGATCATATTGTGCGAAGCGCGGACGCCTTGGAGCGGTTTGGGCAATATATTCGGGAGAATCCGAAGGGGCACGGGGCGAAGTAGCAGAAGTGACGCTCTTTCTTCAGTAGAAGCGGCTTCCAGCCGCTTTCCGGGGGAGAGGAACGAAGCGGCAGGGATGCCGCTTCTACGAAAGAGACTCCGCTTATTTGCCAGCCCCGCTCTCAGCCAGCTTCTCCCACTGCGCGGTCGTCCGTTCGAGTTCGTCGGCGATGGCGAGCAAGTCGCGGTTGAGCTGCATCGCGGCTCCTCCGGCGGCGTAGGTTTCCGGCTTCTCCAACTCCGCAGTGAGATCGCGCTGCCTGCCTTCGAGGCTCAGGATGTGCATCTCCAGGGCTTGAAGCTTCTTCTCGTGGTCGCGCTTGATCTGGGCGGCGACTCTGCGGGCCTCGGCGTCGGCCCGGCGCTGCTCGCGCTGTTCGCGCATGCCGGGTCCGCCGGAGGCGGACGCCTGGCGCGGCGCTTCGGTTGGCTGGTCGTTATGAAGCTTCTCGCCGGCTGTGAGCGCGGCGCGGGCGGACGTGGCCCGGCTCTTGTCGAGGTAGTATTGGTAATCGCCCGGATAAGGCGTCAGGTTTCCGGCGCTGATGTGGAGCACGGAAGTGGCGATGGCCTTGATGAAGTGAACGTCGTGACTGATGAAGATGAGCGTCCCTTGATATTGCTTGAGCGCTCCGATGAGCGCGTCGATCGATCCGACGTCCAAATGCGTGGTCGGCTCGTCCATCAGCAACAGGTTGGGCGGATCGAGCAGCAGTTTCACCAAAGCCAGCCGCGTCTTTTCACCGCCGCTCAGGACGGACACCGGTTTGAACACGTCATCTCCGCGGAAGAGAAACGACCCAAGCACCGTCCGGGCGACTTGCTCCGAGGGTGGGTTGGACATGTCGCGCGCGCTCTCCAGCACGGAGTGGCGCGGCTCGAGCATGTCCACGCGGTATTGGGCGAAGTAGCCGACTTTGACGTTGTGGCCCAGTTCCCGCTCCCCGTTTTGGATGGGCAGATTTCCGGCGAGCAGTTTGATCAGCGTCGATTTTCCCGCGCCGTTGGGTCCCACGAGCACCGTGCGCTGACCGCGTTCGGCCTGGAAATTCAGTTTGCGATAAACGACGAGATCGCCATAAGCGTGATCCACTTCTTTGAGCGTGATCAATCGTTGTCCGCTGCGGCCCGGCTGCGGAAAGGTGAAATGCACGCCTCGCTGCGCGGCAATCGGAGCCTCGATCTTCTCCATCCGATCGATTTGCTTGAGCTTGCTCTGCGCTTGGGACGCCTTGCTGGCTTTCGCCCGGAAGCGGTCGGCGAACTCTTGCAGGGCCGCGATCTCTTTTTGCTGGTTCTTGTAAGCGGCCATCTGCTGCTCTTCGCGCGCGGCTTTTTCGGTGACGTATTTGTCCCAGTTGCCACGGTAACGATTCAGCCGTTTTTGAGAAATCTCCACGATCGAACCGACCAGCGCGTTCAGGAATTCCCGGTCATGGGAAATCATCAAAATCGCGCCAGGGTAGTCGCTCAGGTATTCCTGGAACCAGACGAGCGATTCGAGGTCGAGATGGTTTGTCGGTTCGTCGAGCAGAAGCATATCCGGCTCCATCACGAGCAGCCGCGCCAGATGCGCCCGCATGATCCAGCCGCCGCTCAGGGCTTTGGCGGGGCGCTCGAAATCGGAGGTGCGGAACGCGAGTCCTGCCAGGATGCGCTTCGCCTTGGGCTCAAGTTGCCAGCCGCCGTGTTCGTCAAAAATCCGGAGCGCTTCGTGGTGCTCCGGCGAGTCCTCCGGAGTCGATTTCATGATTCGCTGCGCCTTCGAGAGTTCCGGAGAGATGGCGCAAGCTAGTTCGAGCACGGTTTCATCTCCCGCCGGGGCGCTTTCCTGGGGCAGATAACCCAGCGTGGCGTTGCGTTCCATGGAAACGCGGCCTTCATCCGGCGAACCGTCCCCGAGGATCAGCGAAAAGAGCGTCGATTTCCCCGCACCGTTTGGGCCCACGAGCCCGACGCGGTCTCCCCGGTTCACTTGTAGGGACGCATTTTCGAACAGGACGCGTCCGCCGAAACTTTTACTAATTTGGGAAATCGTGAGCATTTTGAAAACAAAGGCAGTGACTTTCGCGGGCTTCGGCCTTCGGTGCAAGCCTGAGGTTTGTGCGGTTGTGGTTGAGCCGATCTTCTTCGCGTTCCAAGTGTGTAGCGTCTTTTCTCGATTGGGAACGCAACTGCCCGCGAATCTCCGATTCGGAAAACGCACGACGGCTGGTCCAGTTCCCGAGTTTGATCGAAAAGCGATCCTGCAAGGCGCTCTCCCGTAATGGATTGGCGTTGCATAGGCGGTCCGCCGCCCTTCCGCCGGGTGAGTTTTGAAACGAGGGGCGCCGAAATTATGCATAGCTAGCCCTTTATGCGCTTGTGTAAAGCTAGCCTGGTTAGAAGGGTGATTTTCAATGAGCACTGTTCACATAAACTTGCGTGATATATTTGGGGTGGCGGTTGCTTGCCAGGTGATTTTCAGGCCGGCGGATACGCCTTCGGTTAGCGGAGCTGCTTTGACTATTTCAGGGAGCAGGTCGATTCAGCTCGATGAGAATGGCACTGGCAATGTAACGCTCCACGCCGGTCGGTATTTTGTTCGCTTTCTGTCAATCACTAGCAATAGCGATACACTTTCCATTACGGTTCCGGGCGATGATGGCGTATATAATATGACGGCCTTGATTGGGAGCGGGGCCGCGGTGGTAACACCTGCACCCGACTATTTGAGACGGGGGGCGAATTTGTCGGATCTCCCAAACCGGGCCGCGGCGTTTGAGGCGATCAAGCAGGGAGCAACGACCGCGCTGAGCGGTGTCGTGCGGTTTGCGACGCAGGGACAAGTAAATGCGGGGTTGGATTCAGAGGCGTGTCTTAGTCCCGCTACGTTTACGAGTGCCGACAAATGGGCGGAGAAGGAGCCTGCTCTAGGGGTTCCCGATACAGACGGAAAGCTACTCAGCAGCAGTGCCACTGGGGTGAGGACCTGGATAGCCCGACCGAAGGTCGTCACCGTGGGCACCGATGCGGAACGGATGGCATTGACCAGTGCGGAAGTGCAGACGCTCGATTGGGTAAAGGTAGTGGAATGTCACAATGGGGAAAGGAGGATATGGGGGGTCACGGACACCGATTTGCTTCATGTCGCCGGAGGCTGGTTGCCGCTCGGGACCTTCAAACTAGTTCCGGAGAATACAGAACTTCCCGGAATTACCGGGTGCGTTGCGATAAACCAAACGCTAACGGCGGTCCCCGGCGCGTGGACAGACCACCCCACCGAATTTCTCTATCAATGGCAACGTTCCATCTCGCCGTTCGTTGAGTGGGCGGAAATTGAACAGGCAACGAATCGGACCTATACTCTGCGCGACGCGGACGTGGGTGCAAGGTTGCGAGTGACCGTTAAAGCAGTCAACGAAATGGGAGAAAGCCTGGTGGCAGCGAGCCTGCCGAGCGATCTTGTACCGGCTTTCGCTCTGACGAACGGGTTGACTGCGTATTGGAAATTTGACGAGGAAAGCGGGGTTCGAGTAGATGCGACCGGGAATGGGAACGATCTTTCGGACAGCAACGGTGTTGGGTGCTCAACGGGGAAGGTCGGCAATGCGGCGGTATTGGCAGCCAACGCTTACCTTTCCAGGGTGGATGCCCGCCTGGAAGCGTTTTCGCTATCGTTGTGGATATTCCGTCAAGATGGCGGGGCATCGGTCGATCAACAGGTTCTTCACCTTGGAGCACAGGGCATGGCTCTTAACACCTTTCCTGGTGTCTCCAATGATGTGCTGAATATTTGGGGTTATCATGAGAATGGCGGCGGTGAAACGATCACTGTACCCCAGAATGAGTGGCATCATGTCGTCCTTGTCATTGGTGCAGACTTTACGATCCAGGTCTACGTGGACGCGGCATTGGTGCATTCAAGCCAGAATCCGGCGGCGCGCCCCGTGTGGAGCAACATGTTTATGATTGGCGCTCGTCCTGATGGCTATTGGTGGACCGGAGGAATGATTGACGAGGTGGCCCTCTGGAACCGGACAATCACCGGGGAGGAAGTCGCGCTACTATACAATGGAGGGGCCGGATATTCAATTCTTTGACCTATGAAACTAGCTGAAATCAATGATGCAATGTCGGAGGCATTTCATGCCGCGCTTTTGAATCCTGAACGTGTGGCCCCCATTTTCCTTGACGAGTCCGTCACGCTTCGGACGGATATATATACCGGTCCAGCGGGGGCTGGCTTTCAAGTGGTATGCGTGATGCACGTCGGGGAGGAGTCCTTTATGTGTATTCGTCAGCACGGCCCGGAAGTGTGGCGCGAAAAGTCGTGGGATCTGGCCGGAATGCTGGCTGCATTGGAAAAAGGCTATTCGCTTCAGATTTCCAGAGGCATCACCGTACAGGGAGTAACACTCAGGGCAGAAGAGGGTGATCGTGCGACGTTCTCTCAGCTTATGACCTTATTGCGTGAAGCCGAGGAATTGCAGCCGGATGAGGTTTCAAAGGCAGCATATCGGAGCTCTGAGGTGACAATTACGGACATCCAAGGAGCGCCACATCATCTCGCCATCGATAAGGTGCGATCCATATTGGTGGAGTATGGGTCGCGGCTTAACGCGCAATGGGCGGAAGCGGCGATTGCAAGGGCGGAGATTGTTTCAATGGGACTGATGGATCATGAGTGAAGACGAAACAAACAGGCTGCGGGAGTTGATCGACGATCGCCGGGTGGAGCGCGACGCGTTGGTTCGGGACGGTTTGGCTGCTGTGGAAAACGCGGTGAACGAGAGAGCCGTTCGGCTTTTGGTCGCGCTCATAGGTTTCGGAGCGGCTCACGTGGGAGTGATCGTCGCCGCGATTTGGATGGCGGCGAGTTGGAAGGTGGGGATCGAGCGGGGTGTCTCCAAGGCAAGCCATGATCGTTGGACTGGAACGATGACGGAGTTGTGGGCGACTAGAACGGCCGGACAGAGTGTGGGATTCAAGCCTGCCGATGCGCGGGTGATCCAGAGAGATTATTCAAACTGAACCAGGGAAATATAGGATGCGAAAAATTATAGCGGCAGCGATCGGTCTGAGCTCGTGTGCGGTGCGTCCGCAAACAGCCCCTTCGACGGCGGCACTTCGGGTGGCGGTGCAAACGGCGACAGTATCGGCTCAACGGGCGACGGAAAACGCCAAGGTTGCCAAAGCGGCCATTGAGAGGGCTCGGAAATCGGAGGGGCCAGGTTCGGCGCCGGCATTAACCGAGGCGTATGGAGCGGTGGAGGGGACGATTGAGCAGTTGGATGCTACCCAGGCGGCGCTCGGTGCATCCGAGAGCCGGATCGAGAGCCTTCATGTTGAAGTGGAGAACCTCACGCAGGCTGCGGAATTCGCGGAATCGGGGCGGATGAAGGAGGCGGCAGCGAAGGCGTTTTGGCGCGGGTGCGCCTTAAAGCTTGGAGCGATGTCGCTTGCATTGTTGCTATGGACATTGCGCAGACCCATCGCCGCAATGGCTGGAGTGCCGATTCCATGAGCATCGAAAGACATTTCAACGGGTCCAGAAAATGGGCTGCCGCAATGATTGGGATCGGGTGCATGGGGGCGGTGTATGCGTCGGGCCTGACAGCGTTGGTGCTTTGCGATGCGGGGAAGGCGCAGCATGTGGTTAGCCTGGCGAACATAGCCATTGTCTTTTTGGGAGGAATTACAGGTACCCTTGTTACCGGGCAGAGCTTGGTTGATTGGCGGCATGGGTCGGCGAATCAATCGATCAGCGGGGATCGGTTGGAGAAGAGGGAAACCGTGGTGCGGAACTACGCGCCCAAGCATTACGATGACGAAGCGGTTTCTTGAATTCGTACCTTTTATTTTCAAATGGGAGGGTGGGTACGACAATGATCCTGACGATCCAGGGGGCGAGACAAAGTATGGGATTGATCGGAGGTCGCATCCAGGCGTGGACATCAAAGCGCTGACGCGCGACGGAGCGCTGCAAATCTATTGGTGCGACTATTGGTTAAAGCATGGGTGTGATGACCTGGTACGGCCCTTGGGCGAGGTTTTCTTCAATGCCTGTGTGAACTGCGGGGCGGGCCGGGCGCGGAAGATTTTGCGAGTGGCGCGGACGGCTGCGGGCTTTCTGGATGAGCAGGAGGCATTTTACAGAAGGCTGGTGAAGGGGCGGCCTGCATTGCGGAAGTACCTGAAAGGTTGGCTGAATAGGACGGGCGATCTGCGGGGGGTTGTGGGTCTGGGAGATGGGACTAATGGGACGGATGGGACCAATGGGACTGATATGGGGAAAGTATAAGCGCTCTTGAGAATTTGCGGAATTTGGGAGGTGCGGGCTTGTGGTAGTGGGGATGGTCGCAAAGGTGAGCTTTATGGAAAACGAGCAGGCCACGATGGCCGTTCAATCAATGGAGGCCGCACCCGTCGCTGGTGCGGAAAACGGTCGGGAGAAAACAATGTCGGTGTTGTTGGAAGGGATGTCGGCTGGGGATGCTGCAGAAGCAGCACCTGTCGGGGAGGATGAGGCAATCGTGCCTGAGGCGAATGAAGAGGCTTCGGAATCTTCGAAGGATTCGGAAACTCTCGATTCGACAGATTCCAGTGGGGATTCCGCAAGCTCCGAAACGGCAGGCTCGGACGACGACGCTGAAGCGGAAACTGCCGGTGAGGAGTCGGCGCCCGATGGCAAGCAGGCCAGAAATTTCAGGGGGCGCTGGGATCATCTGGATGAGCGTGAGCGGCGGGTGGTGGAACTTGCCACCAAACGAGGGCTTACGCTGGGCGAGGCTTACCGCGCTGTGTACGGGGTTGAAGGAATTCCGGCGTTGAGCGGTGAGGACGGGGAGAGTGAAAACACGAGGGCATCAGAGTCCATGAATCAGCATTCGATTAAAACCAATTCCAGCGAGCCTGTGCGGTCGGCGGATTCCGCGCAAACGCCAAAGCCGGGAGGCGTGGCTCCGCGCCGCAGCGTGCGACCGGTTCCAGCCGGCGGATCGCCAGTGGAAGCGCCGATTACAACGCTGGAGCGGCGGGTATCCAGCGTCCGATCGACGGGTGAGATGCTGGAATTGATGCGGGAAATCGGCACGCCATTCGAGGCGTTGCTGAAGCGGTAAACGATTTTCGCGTCGGAGCGCGCAGGGTGCTCCGCGCATCGCAATACCCCGGCAATGGGCCGGGAAACAGGAAAACAAAAACAGACAGCAATTACATGCCAACTAGAAATCAAATTGCGGGGACCGGGCTGGAAGCATATCGCGCCAGCATCGCCAACAATGTCGGCCAGCTCTTTTCGAAATTCATCGATCTGGCCGTGGAAGAGGAGGACCTCTTCGCCACGCTCGAGGGGAACGAAGGAACCGACCGGCCGGTGTGGGTCAAGACCGACCTCTCCAAGGGGGGGGCGGACAAGGTGTTTTTCAATGCCATTGCATCGTTGGGTGGCGACGGCGTTCATGGCGACGAAGTGCTTGAAGGCAATGAAGAATCGCTCGCGATCGGAAGCTACTCGTGCCAGGTCGATTTTGTCCGGCACGCCGTGGGGCTTACGAAGAAGGATATCGAGTTCCTGGCCGCCGGCCGGAGTATCGAAGCGGCGGCAGCGCCGTTGGTCGCGAAGTGGCTGGGGCGCAAGCGCCAGCGGGATATGTTGATGAAGTTCATCACCTCCGGGGTGGGACTGAATACGATTAGACCCAACAACAAAGCGAACCGTGACGATCTGGTGCCGAGCGATACGCTCTCCACCAGCTTGATCGCGCAAGCCAACGCGGTGGGGACTTCGATCGGCGCGCGCCCGATCAATATCATGCAGGACGGGTTCTCGAAAGTGTTCGAGTTCCTGTTCCTCGCGACGGAGGATTCGTTGACGCCGCTGGCCAACAGCTCGAGCTGGCTCCAAGCCCAGCAGCATGCCGGCACCCAGGGAAGCGACAACGTGTTGTTCCGGGGCGGTTATACGCGCTGGAATGGCAATACCATCCTTCACCACAAGGTGATCGATGCCGACACGCCGGGGCCGATCGGCAGTCCGATGCTGCCCAAGGCGCTTCTCGGCGATGCTGTGGCAGCCGGCACTAACGCGGTGGCGATTACTGGTGGCGGGCGGGCAAACGGTGGGACGGCAAACAAGTATTTCGAGTGCTTCAGCGGCGCGCCTTATCGGTATTTGGAGAGCGACGGCACGGCGAGCGCCGATCTCGGGACCTACTACTTCGTGGTCATCAATGTGAGCGGTCCGGACAAGGGCAAGTGGGGCTTTTACAGCTACACGGGAACTGCCAACGACGGAAACAAGATCACGGTGGCGAGCCGTCTGGGTGCGGCCGCGGCGGGCTCTCGTGTGACCACCCTGGGTGGCGTCACTTGGGATGCAGCGAAGAACACCGATGCGCATCCGACCGGCTCAGTGGTTCTGCAGGCGAACGCGCACGGCGTCCCGATCGGGTACAGTTTGTGCCTCGGCGCGGGGGCCGGTTTGCGCGCCTATGGATCGCTGCGGCACGAGTTGGTGCAGAACACGTCGGATTATGGCCACCGGATGGGCTGGGCTTACCAGTCGATCTACGGCCAGCAGGTGCGCCGGGATTCGGGGATCTCCGGCAGCAATCAGCCGCGCGGCTATGTGCTCATCGAGCACGCGGTGAGCGTGGCGAACGCGCCGATGAACTAGTCCGGCGAAAGCAAGACTAGTCAAAGCATAGGGGACGCTCCGGGCGGTTTAAGTCCTGGGCGTGGAAATTGGGCCAGGGAAAGGAACGCGGGGCGGGGGCTGAAAAGCTCCCGCCCCGCAATTCGAGGCCCCAAACAACCAGCTTATATTTATATGTATCTCTGTATCGAAATTCTTGGCGAAAGCGCCTTTCATAAGTTCCTTATTCAGTCGGGTTGGAGCGGGAAGGATTATGTGTTTCACTATAATCGGCATACCAATTCGCACATGCGGGCATACCGCAGCCTGGAGGACTACTACGCGGAGCGGATCGATATGCACAAGTCGGTCAACATCTGGCCTCTGCTCGGCAACATGCTCCCGGAGGAAAGGATCGAGCCGCAGGTGTTTTCGGATGCGGGTGGCAAGAGCGCTCCGAGGGTGGAAAAGGCAGCATTCGGCGGGCGCAAGGGGCGGGCTCGGGTGGAGGTAGCAATGGAAAAATCCAGTGAACCGGAGGAGCCCGCATGTCGTTAACTGTACATCAAGTTGCGCTTCGGCTGGCGAAGCATATTGGCGTTACGGCCTTCGATCCGGGAGATCCTTCGAACACTCCAAGTGCTTCGCAGGGTGCCGGCCTGCGGGATGGCGATATTGAGTACATCGTTGCGAGCATCAATGGGGCATTGCAGGAATTGAATGACTGGGCTCCGGGCCTCGCGGTGGCCGAGAGGGCGATCACGGCGGCGGATGTGGGTGGAGCAAGCGATCCGGGAGTCGGGTTTGCGGTGCCGACGGGCTGGGAGGAATCGGTGGTGTTGCCGCTGGCGCTCCAACGGTTCACGGCGCATCCGTCGTTTTTGCCGGCCAGTGCCAAGGCTGAGATCGCTCGACAGGCCGGAGTGGCGCGGCGGATCGTGCAAGGGGTGGAGCTGAACCGGCGACCGGTTCAGATGGTGCCGGCGTTCCGGTGATGTTTTGGTTTAAGACAAGGCATCCGGAATCGGGTGAGCCGATTGAGGTGGAGGCGGCGTACCATGGCCGGCGGCGCGGGTTGCGAGACCGGTATGGTGCGCCGCTGGAGCCGGATGAGGAGGCGGAATTGGTGGTCTGCCGGGTTTGGAATCGGGCGGGAGAGGAGATGGAGTTTTCCGGCGTGGAAGAGGAATTGGTCGCGGAGGGGGTGCGGGTGGTGGAGGAAAAGGGACGGAAGTGGAACGGATGGACCTGAGCCGAAATCGGTTTATTGCCGGAGTTGCACGTCGAGGCCGAAGAGTTTCCAGTGGGGGAACTGGTAGGAGAATCGGAGGACGAAGTGGATTTGGTAGGGGTTGGTGGGATAATGGCCCTCGACGAGAAGCAGGCCCTCGGAGTTGACCTGGGGCGGGGTGTCGTAGATGGGAGTGAGGGTTTGAAAGGAGCCGAGATTGACTTTGTTGTCGATGAAGCCCTGGAAGGCGTTCTGGAGCCGCTTGGGGGTGAGTTGCTTTTGCCAGGCGTCGGAGACGTTGTTGTAGAACTCTTCAAAGTCTTGTTTCTGGATGGCGTCGTTGAAGATCGTGAGGCTGTTTTCGACGAGCTTTTGCAGGACGGCGGGGGTAGGCATTTCGTGGCTCTCGGCGGAGTTGAAGGAGGCGCCTTTGCCGACCGGGGAAAATTGCGTTTCCTGGGTAGAATCCTGCCGTTCGGTAATGCTAAAAGAGCAGACCCGCCATTCTCCGCGCTCGGGGATGAGCTTCAAGGAGACGGGGAGGGTTTTTATTGTGGCGGTTAACACCTCGCCCTTGAGTTTGACTTCGGTGGCGCTGGCGTCCTGCTGGAAAAGCGTGATTTTCACGGCTTTGGTTAGGCCAAGGTCCTTGGCGAGGGCCTCGAAGGTTGGATAGGTCCGTCCGGCTTGAAAGGCGAAGGCGGTTGAGTCGTAGGCTTCCTTGGTGTTGCCGCTGCCGATGGCGAAGAGGAAGTCGTTGCCGGCTTGGACGGGGTCTTTGGCGCGGCTGCCGCAACCGGGAATCCAACTGGCGATGGCCAGGAGCAGGGAGAGCAGGAGGGGGCGGTTCATTGCATCAAGCGCTCAGCTCAAGCATGCGGCGGATGGGGAGTTCGGCGCGAGCTCGAAGCGGCTCGGGAAGGACGATTTCCGGCTCGAGATTGAGCAAGCAGCTATAAAGTTTCTCGAGGGTGTTCATTTTCATGTACCGGCACTCGGCACAGGCGCAGGCGGCCGTGGGGCCGGCGATGAAAGTTTTTTGCGGAATTTCGCGCCGGAGCCGGTGGAGCATTCCTTCTTCGGTGACGATGATGAAGGCCTGGGCTGGATTTGACCGGCAATAGCTGATCATTTTTTCCGTGGAGCAGACTTCATCAGCGAGGATTCGCACGGCATAGGTGCATTCGGGATGGGCGACAACCGGGGCATCCGGGCAGCGCTCGCGGATTCGTTCGATGGCCTGGGCGGTGAACTCGACGTGGACATAGCAGTGGCCTTTCCAAAGGTCCATTTTGCGGCCGGTCTGTTCCATGACCCAGGCGCCGAGGTTTTCGTCGGGCACGAAAAGGATGTTTCGGTCCTTGGGGGCTGCGTTGACGATTTTGACGGCGTTGCCGCTGGTGCAAATGACGTCGGAAAGCGCTTTGACGCCGGCGCTACAATTGATGTAGGCGATGACGTGGTAGTTCTTGGCGGCGTTCGCCTTCAGGAACGCTTCGAGTTGGTCGGCTGGACAGGACTCCGAGAGGGAGCAGCCGGCCTCGAGGTCCGGGATGACCACGGTCTTGGTCGGGTTGACGATTTTTGCGGTCTCCGCCATGAAGTGAACGCCGCAAAAGGCGATCACATCGGCATCGGTTTCGGCGGCTTTGTAGCTGAGGCCGAGCGAGTCGCCGACGAAATCCGCCAAGTCTTGGATTTCCTTGATCTGGTAATTATGGGCAAGGATCACCGCGTTCCGTTCGCGTTTGAGGGCGAGGATGTCATCTACGAGATCGAGTCCAGGTGCGGTCATTGAGGCAATATCGTCCAAATTTGAAATCCTGACAGTGGGAGATTGCGGCGGGATTTTCAAGTACGGGGTTTTGATGGACGAAAGGGAGGGAATGGACCTGATGGACGGGGGATGCCCTCAAAGGAGGGTTATTTGGGGCTGCACTCGCAGAGGATTCGGAACCCGACGTCATTGGAGGAGAAAGCGGAGGCGTTGCAGTTTCGAGTGCTTGCCCGGAGGCTGGTGGGGCGGGATTTCCAGCTTCCGCCCCGGTAAATGCGCTTGCTGCCTTCCATGGGGCCGCGGGGATTGGTGCGCTCTTTGCCGGGGTACGGCATCATGCAGTCCAAGCACCACTCCCAGACGTTGCCGGCCATGTCTTCCATTCCAAATGGGCTTGCGCCGGCAGGAAAACTGCCCACCGGGGAAGTTGCCGAAAAGCCGGTATCCATCGATTCATCCGCCCATGGGAGGTTCTTGTTGCGGTCGGCAAAGTTGGCGAGGTTGGGTCGATCCAGGCAGTCCCCCCATGGAAAAATGCGTGAATCTGCGCCGCGAGCGGCAAATTCCCATTCCGCTTCGGTGGGGAGACGATATTTCCGCTTTTCCCTGGCGCTGAGCCAATCGCAGAAGCGCATCGCCTCGGTAAAGGAAACGTAAACGACAGGATGTGTGTCGTTTGCCCAAGGAGCGCGTTTGGAACGGTGAGCGGGATCAAAGCGCTCGTATTCAGCGTTGGTGATGGGGCGGCGGGCGAGGTAGAAAGCCGAGACGTTGGTCTTGGTCACCGGTTGTTCGTTGGGGGAGGCATCCCGGCTCTCGCTGCCCATCATAAATGAACCGGAGGCGACCAAGAGCATCTCGCCACCGAGCATATTCGTGAAATTCGCGAATTTCTGCTTTTCTTCGGCGCGGCTCAGGGGCGAACTCACGAACCCTTGTGGCCTTTCCAAGGGCTTGGCCACGCTCACCGGAGGGGCGGGCACTTGCGGCTTGCGGGGTGCGGCGGAAGCAGGGATTCCCGCCAGCATGCGCTCTTCGAGATACTCGTCGATGATGTCCTCGGCGTCGCCTCCGCTCATGCCGAGGGCCTCGCCCATATTGCAAAAGGCATCTCGTTGGTCATCCGTCAATTCGTCGATGCCCGACAGCCGCAGCATGCGCAGGAACTCTTCACGAGCGGAGAGCGTGGGGGGGGCAGTGCGGGGTTCGGGAGAAGCAATGGAAGCGGGATTACCTGGCTCTGGATCCGGGGCCGATGCGTGGCGTGCGCCGACGCGTTTCATTCCCCAGTGGTCGAGTTCGTCGTCGATGAGAACGCGCATCTCCTCGCGGCTCAGCCCGAGGCCGCCGCCGAGTTGATAGAGGCTTTCCTCGTCATCGGTGGCCAGCTCGCCGCTGGTCAGCGTGAACGAGAGAAATTTGTTAAATTCCGCAGACGCCGCCGCCTTGAGTTTTCTAAGGAGTTCGCGATCGATGTCGGCTCGGGTCTTGGGATCGAGCAGAACGGAACGCGCTTCAGCCAGCTTGGCGGGAGCGTCATCCAGGCCGTTGCGCAGGAGTTGGGCCAGCGGGTTGCTCGGCTGATTTTTGAGCGGCAGCTTTTTCTGCCACCAGATCAAGAGCAACCGGCAGCTTTCCTCGATTTGTTCCGTGGTTGGGTTCGACTCGAAATCCAGACAGAGCCGCTCGTAGGGGTCGGTCGAAGCGTAATTCTTCCACCCCTCCCATTTTAGCGGGTTGTCGGGGATTGGGTTGGGCAGTCCCATCGTGATCGCCTACTCCACATTGACTCGCATGAGATCGGCCGTCGCGGCTTCCATCTCCGAGTCACTGAGGCCGATGTTGCGGGCGATCTTGACTTGATTCTGATTGCCGTAAGCGTCCACGGTCACTTCGAGCACCTGATTCGCGTCGTAATGGTAAGTCAATTGAACCGGGGAGCCTTTCGGGAGAAAAGGAGGTAGTTCGACATCGCAGATTCCCAGCGGGGTGCATTCCGCCGGGACGGTGCTCTCGCCTTCGACGACCCGCACGATCACGTTTTTCATGTTCGCCTTGGCCGTCCCGAACGAATTTTGAGTTTCCGTCGGGATCTGAGTGGATTTCTTGATCATGGGGAAAACGTATTCCTCCATTTCCTCGTCGTCCCAGAGAACAACGCCCAGGGTGTGGGTGGTGATGTTGGTCACGCGCACCAACGATCCATCGCTGCCGGTTAGCTTTTCGCGAGTCTCTTCGGAGAGAATTCGCTCGCCGAGGTCGTCTTCTTTGCCGAGCAGAACCAGCGTCGCTTGCAACGCCGCGCCGATGGCGACCGCTTCGTCCGGGCTAACATTCTCGGCGATTGGCCGGTGGCTCATGTCGCGGATCATATCGCGGATGGCCGGCATCCGGGTCATGCCGCCGGTCAAAAGAATCCGATCCACCTGGGTCCAGCTCAATTTCGCCTCTGCCATGACGATCTCGCAGATCGCCTTAATCTTTTCCACCAGGTGACGCGAGCGCCGCTCGAACTCTTCGCGGGTGAGTTCCATCTTCAAGCTGTGGCCTGCGTAGCTGTGAACCAGCGTGCAGGAGTTGCGGCTTGAAAGCTGAATCTTGGCGGTGAGCGCCCGGTTATAGAGATCCTGGTAGCTGTGGAGGTCGAGCAAGGGGTTTTCGCCAAACTGCCGGTCAAATTCTTCGCTGACCCAGTTGACGATCACGTCGTCCCAGTCCTTGCCGCCGAGCTTGTGGTCGCCATCGCTGCCGAGCATCTGGATGTGGTTCTCGGCGATCCGCATGATCGTGACGTCGAAGGTGCCGCCGCCGAGGTCGAACACAAACACCGCTTCGTTGCCATGGTGACGGTCAATGCCGTAGGCCAGGGCCGCCGCAGTCGGTTCGTTGAGAATCTGGAGCACATTGAAGCCGGCGAGTTGTCCGGCGTGCATGGTCGCGGTGCGCTCGATGTCGCTGAAATACGCCGGAACAGTGATCACGGCATCGGTGATGGGGCAGCCCAGATACTTTTCGCTGTCCTGCTTGAGTTTTCGCAGCACTAGAGCTGAGAGTTCTTCGGCCGCCCAGAGCTTCCCACCGAAATCACGGTGGAACTCGGCCTTGCTTTTGCCCATCTCCCGCTTGACGAAATCGACGATCTTCTCCGGTTCCGCCACGGCGTTCTGCTTTGCCGCGCTGCCCACGATCGCCGTAGTCCCGTCAAAGAGGATCACCGAGGGGGTGATTCGCTCGCTTTCGGCATTGGGGATGATCTCGGTTTTGCCGGATTCGGCGACGTGCGCCACAACGGAAAAGGTGGTGCCCAAGTCGATTCCGACGGCTTTGCGTTTTGACGTCGGATTATCGGACTGAACCCGTGTTGCGGTTGGATCAAGGGAGAGTTCGCTCATGAGGGACATGGGGGATCATATACGAGTCCTAAAACCGGGCAAACCATTTTGGCATTATTCCGAGGTTTGCGCATAATAATTGCGAATTGCCGAACCCAGCCCGTCCAAATCGTGCTGGCGCGCTTCGATATCCACGCGCAATCCGAGCTCTTTCATGGTTTTTGAAGTCGCCGGTCCGATGCTCGCCGTCCGCAGGGTATCCGGGACCGGCAGGTTGAGCGCCACGAAGTTCTCCACCGTGGAAGAACTCGTGAACGTAATCAGGTCTGCGCCCTCTTCCCGAAAGCGCTCGATGCCCATGGCGCTGGTCTCCGGAACGGTCCGGTAAGCGATTGCGGTATCGACGATGGCGCCCATTTTCATCAGTTCCGTGGGTAGCACGTCCCGCGCCTTTTCCGCATGAACGATCAGCATTTTCAAGTTTTCCACGCTGCATTCCTTCGAAAACGCCTTGATGACCCCCTCCGCGATCGATTGCTCCGGCTGCAAATCGACAAAAAGATGAAAATCGCGCACCCGCGCGGCAGTTGCGGGCCCGATCGCCGCGATCCGGACCCCGCCGATCTCCCGGGTGTCCTGGTAAATCTTGAAGAACATCTCGAAAAACGCCGAAACCCCATTGGGACTGGTAAAAACGACCCAATCGTAGGTGTGCGCGTCACGAACCAGCTCGCCAAATTCCATCAAATCGCCCGGCGGGAGAATCTTGATGGTCGGCATTTCGTAAACGTCGGCGCCCGACGCCCGCAGTTGGCTTGAAAGAGCCCCGGCCTGTTCGCGGCTCCGCGTGACGACGATCCGCTTTCCAAACAGCGGTTTGCTTTCAAACCAGTTCAGCTTCTTGCGCAAGTTCACCACTTCCCCGAAGATCGCCAGTGCCGGAGCGGTGAACCCGGAATCGCGGACGATCCCGGCGATCTCAGAGAGCGGCCCCGTCACGGTGCGTTGCTGGCCGGTGGTCCCCCAGCGGATCAGGGCGACGGGCATGGCCGGATCGCCCCCCGCTTTCAGCATGGCCCCGGCAATTTGTTCCAGGCGTTTGACCCCCATCACCATCACTTTTGTGCCGGGCTGGCTCACCAGTTTGGCGTAGTCGATCGCGCTTTCGGGTTTGTCGGGACTCTCGTGCCCGGTGAAAATGGTCAGTTGCGAGCTGTGTTCGCGATGGGTGATCGGAATCCCCGCGTAGGCCGGCACGGCGATGGTCGAAGAGACCCCCGGGATGACCTCGAACCGGAGCCCCGCATCGGCGAGCGCCTCCGCTTCTTCTCCGCCGCGTCCGAACAGGAATGGATCGCCCCCTTTCAGGCGCACCACGCGTTTGCCGGACTTCGTCTGCTTGATAAGGAGCGCATTGATGGCCGGCTGGTCGATCGTGTGGGTGCCTTCCTTCTTGCCGGCGTAGATCGTCTCGGCGTCCTTGCGCGCCCAGGCGAGCATCTCCTGATTGCAGAGGTAGTCGTAAACGATGACATCCGCCTGCTCGATCACTTCCCGCGCCCGCAACGTGACGAGCCCGAGATCGCCGGGCCCCGCGCCGGTAAGGTAACAAATTCCGCTCTGTTTTTTGGCCATAGAAAATTACAAGGCCCGTAGCATAGCCCGAAGTTTTTGATTCGGGAACTACTGAAATTCGGGGGGAAGTCTTTCGCTTGGCTGCCAAATGCTACTAATCGAGGATCACTCGCTCGCGCTTCCCGCCGGGTTCATGATCGCCGACGCAGATGCTCGACGAGCTCTTCGGCCAGTCACGCGCCTGCTTCGGGCGAGACAATGCCCATCACTTCGCCAACGACTACCACCAGTTCTTGATGAAGCGGCGCATCGCCGAAAGCATTTTCGATGATTGCCCAAGCGTCAGCCTACCGCAAGCAAGCGCTCCTCCGGCGTTTTCGGATCCGCGATCCGCCTCAGCCGAAGCATCCGGTTAGGCAAATTCAGCTTGATTATGGATGTAAAGCTTCTCGGTCTGAGGTCGGACATCGAGAAAATATTTGCTCATGCACTGCTTGCATTCTGTGGGATGGCTTTCGTCGCTGCCCCTTTGGTCTGCTAAAGCGGTGGCCAGAACGGGATGCCCACATCTCGGGCAAAGAAAAGCGACATTGTTGCCAAAAGCATCAGCTTGGATCTCGTTGCCGTCTGAGTCCATTACGAGAAAATTTGTTATTCTCATTTGTATATCCAAGGGCTATTCGCCCGAAGACGCTTCCTTTTCCGACTTCTTGGATTTCGCCACTCCGTAGCCACCTGCTGCGCCAGCCCCCCCATAAACCAAGACTTTGACCAATTCGAGAGCAATTTGACCGTTTCCGCTAAGAATTACGGTCGCCAAGAAGATCAAAACCGCCGAAATAACAAAGGCCGCAATCTTAGCGGCAAACATAAATCGTTGAGTCCGATGATATCGTTCTTCAGCCAAATGATTCTTCTGTGCATCAAGAGATGCCTTCGCATACTCAAACGAGTGGTCTTCTTTGACTCGGTCGAGCTTGGTCTGTTCCGACCGCAACTCAATTTCCCGGCTTTGGACTTCCAAAAATTCGCCAACCCAAGGAGGTGTCGAGCTTGCCGACTCCACAGAAGCTGATGTTAGAGACCGCTCGGGAGTTGACGGGACTACTTCGTCGTTTGACATAACTCGGGGCTATTGACTGGGATTTTGAATGAAACCTCAATTTTCCCGAAACCACGCGAACCAAGCTTCGGAGCAACAATCTTAGTCGCCTCGACGTTGTCCCTCTGTTTTCTGATAATTTCCAAAAAAGCGTAGGGTGAAACACTCGCCCTTTTCACGAATCCGCCGAGTCTTTGCTTGGTGCTCATCTAGAAAGAATAGGTTTTAGGATGATGTTTGGCCGTCAAAAATGGCCGAATCGAGTATTTTTCCATCTGGGTTACAGATGCGCCGCAGCATCGCCGAAACTCCACCAATTGCAACCTATTTGTCGCATACGAAACCCGGCTGCTGCGCCTACGACCGCTGGCGCAGGTACTCGGCGACCTGCTCTGCCAGGCGGGCACCGACTCCGGGGGTGGCGGCGATTTCTTCGGCGGTGGCGCGGCGGAGGCGGGTCACGGAGCCGAAGCGCTGGAGGCGCGCCTGCTTACGGTTGGCACTGACGCCGGGGCAATCGTCGAGGATGCTTTCGGCGATGCGGCGCTTCATCAAAAGCTGATGGTAGCCGTTGGCGAAGCGGTGGGCTTCGTCGCGGATGCGCTGGAGCAGCCGCAGGGCATTGGAATCCTCCGGCAACCGCAGCGGGAGCGGACGGCTGGGGCGGTAAATCTCTTCAAACTCTTTGGCGAGCCCGATGATGGGCCGTTCGTGGAGCCCCAGTCGCTGCAATTCCTTGCAAGCGGAAGAAAGCTGGCCTTTGCCGCCATCGACGATGATGAGGTCGGGCAGCCGCACGGGAGCGCCTTTGGTGGTCAGCCGCTCCACGGCGTCGGTGGGCGATTCCTGGGAGAATTCGGGCGAGAAATCAATCGATTCGTCGAGCGCTTCTTTGCCGGCAGGGGGCTTGCCTGCCTCGTCGCGGGCTTCGAGCAGAATGCGGGAATAACGGCGGCGAATCACTTCGGCCATGCTGGCGAAATCGTTCTGGCCCGGCACGGTCTTGATCCGGTACCGGCGGTAGTTGGCCCGGTCTGGAACGCCGTCGCGGAAGCAGACCATGGAAGCGACGATGTGCGTGTTGGAGATGTTTGAAATGTCGAAGCACTCCATCACCCGGGGATCGGCGACGAGTTGGAGCGCGTCTTTGAGGGCCAGCAGGTCGGCTGCGGGATCGATCGAGTTGGGCAGGCTGTGCCGCGTGAAGCGGCGCATCGGCGCGGTGGTGGTCCGGAGATCGTTGAGCATGTTGCGCAACTCCGCGGCGCGTTCGAAATCGAGCTTGGCGGCGGCTTTCTGCATTTCGGCCTCCAGTTCCTTGAGAAGTTCCTTCGACTGCCCCCCGAGAAATTCGCAAGCGTCGTCAACGCACGCCCGGTATTGTTCGGTGGTGAACCCGCTCAGCTTCGTGAGCACTTGGAAGGTCGAGGACTTGAGTTCGCGTTCGGTGGGAGCGCCCCGGCCAAAGGTGAGGATGCCAAAGCGCTTCCTCATGAAATGGAGCGTCTGGCGAAGCGCGCCCGCCTGGGCAAACGGCCCGAAGTAGCGCGCATTATCCTCCCGCTTGAACCGGGCGAGCCGGAATCGGGGCCATTCTTCGGCCATATCGACCTTTACCAGGAGGAACCGTTTGTCGTCCCGGAACGAGACGTTGTATTTCGGGCGGAACTCTTTGATCAGCCGGCCTTCGAGGAGGAGCGCTTCGGGCTCGCTGCGGACGGTGTGCCATTCCAAATCCCAGACGCTGTCGAGGAGCGCCTGGGTTTTAAGATCGGCCGTCCGGCGCTTGGAGGCCATGAAATATTGGCTCACCCGCTTACGCAAATCGCGCGCTTTTCCCACGTAAATCACTCGCTTGAGCCGGTCCCGCATGAGGTACACGCCCGGCTTGTGAGGGAGATCGTGCAACTTCTTGCGCAGGTCAGGCTTGTCTTTGGACAATTCGAGCGTCATACGTGTGAGTTTTACAGAGGAGTTGTTGAAACCTTCTGGGCGCAACGTAATATACACAACCATTTCTCATGAAACGCTCTCTTTTATCGCTTCTGGCGCTGGCTGGCATCCTGGCCATGCCGGTTTCCCTTCTCGCCCAGGATGATTCCGCTGCCAAAGTTGCGGCAGCCGCGGCGCAAAAAAATTCAGCGGTCACCGTGTTGACCCTCATCGAATCCGGCGGCTGGGCCATGGTTCCGCTGGCCTTTATGTCCGTGCTCACCGTTATGCTGATCGTCGCCTACGCCATCACGCTGCGGCGGGGGGCGGTGGTTTCCGCCAACTTCATGCACACGGCCGAGGAACTCCTGAAGCGGCGCGACTACCCCGGGCTGCTGGCGATCTCCAACCGGCACAGTGAATCGATCGCGCGGGTGGTGCACCGAACCCTCGATTTCGCCGCGAAACATCCGAGCACCTCGTTCGAGGTCGTCCGGGAAATCGCGCAAACCGAAGGGGCAACCCAGGCGGCATCCCTTCAGCACCGGATCACTTACCTGGCCGACATCGCCGTGCTTTCCCCGATGGTGGGGCTGCTCGGCACCGTTTTCGGCATCATCCGTTCCTTTGGAGTTCTCGCCAGCGCCACCTCCCAGGCGAGCCGGCCGATGCTCTTGGCGGCGGGCGTTTCCGAAGCGCTGGTCGCCACCGCGGCGGGCCTGATCATCGGCGTCGTCTCCATGGCATTTTACGGCATTTTCCGCAACAAGGTGCAGAGCCTCATTTCCGATTTGGAACGGGCCTCGGCGCTCGTGCTCGGCCTAATGGCACTGCAGTTCGATCGCTCGGAGCCCAAACGCGAAGAGCGGCGCGAATCCTACCGGGAGCCCGCCCGCGAACCGGCGCCGCCCCGCAGGCCCGCCGTGTCGGTGGACGACGAATTCTAGGCACGTCATATGGACTTTCGAAAACGCGCTCAACCGCATCTGCTCGGGTTCCAGATCGCCCCGATGGTGGATATCCTGCTGGTATTGCTGGTATTCTTCATCGTGACGTGGAACTTCGCGCTGACCGAGAACGAGTTGGACGTCAAGGTTCCGACCGCGGCCAACTCCAAGGAACAGCAGCCGATGGTGAACCAAACCGTCCTTAACGTCCGCAAAGATGGGACAGTCGTCATGGAGCACAAAACGCTCTCGCCTGAGCAACTCCGCCAGAAGCTCGCGAAATTGGCCGAGCTTTTCCCCGATTATGCCATCATCTTGCGGGGCGACGAGCAGGTCCCTTATAAGAACCTGATAGCCGTGCTCGATATCTGCCGTCAGGCGAACATCTGGAATGTCGCCTTTGCCACCGCGCCATCGCAGCCGTGAGGGGGAAGACGCGGAGACGCGGAGATGGGGAGACGCGGAGAAGAACCGGTGAAGCTTTTTGGTATCCCTGAAATCTAAGAACTGATTATGTCCCCGATCCAACCTGACCAGCCGGATAATCGGGATGTCCCTCGTTTAGCTCCTCGTTCCCAAGTTTCACTTGGGAACGCACCCATCTTCGAAGCTGAGCTTCGCGGCATCCGACAGCCCATTAAACCACCGCAATGCCTTAGAATCGGCGAAGGCAAGCTTTTCGGGAGCGCTCCGGCGATGCGAGGGATGGCGAAGCCAAGCTTCGAAGATGGGTGCGTTACGAAGTGCAACTTCGTAACGAGATCAAATGTTGCTTGTTCGCAAAAGTGGGCTTTGAGCGCCAACGGCGCGGCTCCATACCACCCTGGGGCAACGCCCCAGGTTTACGATTTAGAAACCTCAAGGGCTGAAGGCCCGAACCATCGCCTCGCGCCCGGAATAGGGCGGGCCTTCAGCCCTGATTCGTTGTGCGGATTTTCCTGGGGCGCTGCCCCAGGCTGGTATGTGACGGACCCTTGGTCCTCGGCGAAATCCAAGCGGAGGTCCGCTCGCACGGCACGGCTTTGTCGCGTCGTGGCGCTGGCGGTCGTGGCGATGTTTGTAGCGGAACCCGCATTTGGCCAGGAATGGCTCCAGCGGTATCTGAAGGAACGCAAAGCCAAACGCACCAAGGCCACCGCCACGGAGGTCCAGCCCGACGCGACCGCCCAGCCGACGCCCGCTGATATTGGAGATGGGATAGCTGCTCCGGCAGGCGAACCGGAAGTCCGCAGGGCGCTGCCAGCCGATGGGGCCAATGCAACGGATGGGACGCCGGTTGAGGAACCCGAAGTGCGCCGGGCGTTCCCGGTGGAGAGCGCCCCGCCTGAGGCGGGCATGACGCCTGCTCCGGCATCAGCGACGAACACGGACGGGCAGGGACTTATCCCTGCCAGCACGCCTGTTCCCATTCGCCGGGCCGAGCTGGTGCCGTTTTCGGCTCCAGCCCCGGCGCCCGTTTCCAAGCCCGCCGGCTTCACGATCGTGCCGTCGGCAGCCTCGGAAAAGCGGCTGGAAGCCGCTTCTACGGAAGAACCCGCTCCGACGCCCATTGTTGTTATGGCGGGGACTCCAAAGCCCACTCCCACCCCGGCTCCTACGCCAAAGCCCACGCCGGTTCCCGATGCGCCGGTGGCGAGGGCGATGCCGACTGAGCAGCCCAGTCCTGAGGCCACGGCCAGCACCCCGCCCGAAACCGCCCCGGCGGACCTCGATCCCAATACCAAGGTCATCACCCTTTCGCCCGGAGCCGTGCAAGCGCCCGAGCTGGCGCAGATCACCTACGCCAACGATTTCTACAACAAGAAAGCTTACGACCGGGCAGCGCCCGAATACGAACGCTATCTCTCGCTCTACCCGAAGGGCGCGGATCGTGAAGCCGCTTTCTTCCGGCTGGCGGAGTCCTACCGATTGATGGGCAACGCCAATGCCGCCCGCCAGAATTATGAGGCGCTCATTTTCACTTTCCGGGAAGGGAACTTCGTGGGGCCTGGCGCTTACCGGCTGGCCGACCTGTGTTTCCAGGAAAAGAATTACTCCGACGCCGTCACTTTCTACCGGAAAGCTTCCGTGCGGGTGAAAGATCCGGCCATCGCGCTTTCCGCAAAATTTTATGCCGCGCGCAGCCTGGAAAAAATGAAATCGGCAGGCGAAGCGATCGCGGCTTACGAGGACATTCTCGAGACCAAGGAAAACAACCCGTTCCGCGAAGCCAGCCGGCTTTCCCTGGCCCAAGTCTGCGCCGACGCCGGGAGGCGAACCGAAGCGATCCAGCATCTGCAAACGCTGCTGACGGAAACCGACAAAGAAGCGGTCAAGGCCGAGGCAAGCGTTCGGATCGGGTTGCTCTGGCTCGATCTCTCGCAGAACGACAAGGCAGTTGCCATGCTCACCAAGGCGTTGAAAATGCCGGAGCTGGGCGATTGGAAAGAGCCTGCGGAAATCGGACTGCTGCGGGTGCTCTACAGCAGCGGGAAATTTGCGCAGGTGCTCGCCACTTATCAAGGAGCGGGCAAAGAGTTCTCGGCTGCCGCGGTGCCGGAGGTGCTCCTTATTGTTGCCAACTCCAATCGGCAACTCGGGAAGCATGCCGCCGCCCGTGCCCTGTACGAGCAGGCGATTCGCGAGTATCCCGACACCGTTTACGCCAAGGAAGCGCAATACGAACGCCTCATCGCGCTCTACAGCGCCAACGCTCCCGACCTGATCAAGGAAGTCGATGCCTATCTGGCCCAAAACCCCGAGGCGACCGAGAAGCGCGATCAACTGATGCTGCTGAAGGCGGAGTCCTTATACAAGGCCAAGCAATACGCGCCCGCCGCGCCTTTGTATGCCGCCATTGAGTCCTCGAACCTCGCCCCGGCGTTCAAATCGGAGGCGCTTTTCAAACTCGGCTGGTGCTATTCGCAAACCAACGATACCGAGCACGCCGTCGAGGCCTTCTCGAAATTCCTGTTGCGCTATCCGGCCCACAAGCTGGCTCCCACTGCCCTCGCCCAGCGCGCACTCAGCCGCCAGCAGGCCAAGAACTTCAAGGCGGCTCTCCAGGATTTCAACGAGTTGCTCAGCCGCTACCCCGATCGCAGCATCAAGGAGCGGGAACTGGCGTATCAACAGAAGGCGCTCATCCTTGGGCAGCAGCAGGAGAACCAGGCGATGGCCGATACGTTCGCCCGTTTGCTTAAAGAATATCCGCAGACCAAAGCCGCTGGCCAGGCCAACTATTGGATCGGCTGGGCCGCGTTTGAGAACAAGAACTACAAAGCGGCCATCGAACCACTCGAAGCGGCCCGGAAGCTGGATCGCGAGTTCGCGGAAAAAGCAACGGTGCGGATCATCCTGGCGAATTATTACAGCCAGGACCGCGATGCCACTGCCGCCGAGGTGGACAAGGTTGGGAAATCAGGCACAGCCTCCAAAACCAAAGTTCCGGCGGAAGTCCTGCGATGGCTGGGGATGGAATATCTCAAGGCGAACGACCCCAGCCGCGCAGAGCAATATCTGGGAACGCTCACCGGCAGGGCGTTGGTTGCCCAGAGCGACGAAGCAAAGGCTGACGATTGGCTGAGCCTCGGCAGGGCCCGGATCAAAATCGGGAAGTGGAACGACGCCGAAAGCGCGCTGCGCACCTATCTAAAGCAGGTGAGCGAGCCGGTTCCGCAAGCTTTCGGGTATTTGGAACTTGGCTACGCGCAACTCGGCGCCAACGATCCTGCGGGCGCTCAGCAGTCCGCCGACCAGGTGCTGCAACTCCAGCCCGAAGGCCGCATCAACGCGAAAGCCCGAGTTCTCGCCGGGGAAATCGCCTGTGCGCGCAGCGAATTTGAAAACGCGGCGAAACTCTTCTTAAGCGTCGCCCTGATCTACGATGACCCGGAGGTCACTCCGCAGGCGCTCGAAAAAGCGTATCACGCCTACAAAAAAGCAGCCATGGAACCTCAGGCGGCCAAAGTGCTCAACGACCTGCAGAGCCGGTTTCCGGAGTACCAGGTCAAGGACGTGAGTTAGCGGAAATGCAAAAATCCGGCTGATTCCAGGGCGACCCGGACGGAGGATTTGCACTTCGCCGTCGAAGATCAAGGCAATGGGCTTTGTCATGAAAGCAAGGTTGACTCACAGTCCGGCCTCATTCGAGATCGGCAACTTCTTATCTTGACCGCACCCGCCTTGCTCAGGAGAATCTATTGTCAGAACGATTCGAACCCTCCCCATGAAAGTCTCTTTCGACCTCACTCCCGTTGGCGGCCATCTCAGCCAAGTCAAATTCCGCATCGGGCGGCAGACCGTGGAACCCTTTTCTACCGCTCCGTGGTGCGGCGAAACGGATGCGAAGAAGTTGATCCCCCTGCTGCGCGTCTTGCGGGGAGATTTCTTCTGCGCGCCATTCGGCGACGGGCCCGCGTGGCGGGGCGAGGCGCATCCGCCCCATGGCGAGTCGGCAAATGCTACATGGGAAGTGGATCCCGCCGAGCCCGGACGCCTGATCGCCACGCTGCAGACATGCGTCCGGCCCGGAAAAATCACCAAGGTCCTCGAAGGCCGCGCCGGCGAGACCAACCTTTACCAGACCCATATTCTGGAAGGTTTCCAAGGCGGGATGTGCCTCGGACACCACGCCATGCTCGACTTCACCCGCAACGGCCCGGGCCACATTTCCACGAGCAAACTCCGGCTCGCTCAGGTTCTCCCGGCCCCCTTTGAAAACCCAGCCAACGGCGGCTACTGCTCGCTCAAGCAAGGCGCATGGTTCCGCCGGCTCGACTCCGTGCCAATGGCGGACGGCGGGAAGACCGATCTCACCCGTTTCCCGGCCCGCGAAGGCTTCGAGGACCTCGTCATGCTCCACCACAAAGATGCGGATGATTTCGCTTGGGCAGCCGTTGTTTTTCCGAAGAAAAAATTCGTCTGGTTCTCCTTGAAAAACCCCGCGCACCTCGCATCCACCGTGCTGTGGCACTCCAACGGCGGACGCCATTACGCCCCCTGGAGCGGACGTCATCGCGGCGTGCTCGGCATCGAGGATGTCACCGCCTATTTTCACCTTGGTCTCGCCGCATCGCTGGCGGACAATCCGTGGCGAGAGAAAGGGATCCCCACCGCGATAACCTTCAAACGTGGGAAAAGCACCCGCATCCCATATATCATGGGCGTCGCCCCTCTCCCCGATACCTTCGATTCCGTCAGCGCCATCCAGCGCACGGCTACCGGAATCCGCCTCCAAGCTGCGAGCGGAGCGCACATCGATCACGCCGTCGATACCACTTTCATCCAATAACCACCCACCTGCCCAATCCTATCAATGAGCACCAGCATGAAAAAATACGCCGACTTCCTTAACAACATCCGCGGCAAAATCCTTCTCGGCTGCGACGGCTTCGTGGACGAAACCTACGAGATTGTAGAAGTCAGGAAAAGTCAGGCTGAGTTCACCCCGATGAAAAAACTCAGGCAATTCGGCGAACTGATCGTCTCGCGGGCAGACGGCGGTGTCGGCGTTGAACTCGTCCCGAAGCGCCGTTGCGAAGGCGGGTTCGGCATCAACACCGGGCGAGTGGCTGCATGCTTGGGCCTTAATCCCCTCCTGCCAGGCCTTTACGGCAGCCCGACCATCGACCCGGCTTACGAGGAGTTCAAAGACATTTGCGATCTGGCTTCTCTCGGCGACCCCGCGTTGACGATCGCCTTGGAATTCGGCGATGGAAAGATATTGATGAGCAATCTGGAGGCCGTCTCCAGCCTGACTTGGGAAGACTTCAAAAAGCACTTCGGAGAAGAGAAGCTTAAAGAAATGTTCTCCGGGGTCGATATCTTGGGATTGGGCTATTGGTCGCTCACGGCAAACTTCGACGGTCTCTTCCAGGGCTTCATGGGACAATATGAGAACCTCACGCCGCCACGCCGCATGTTCTTCGACTTCGCCGACATCAAGAAAAAATCCAGCGAGTCGTTTATCAAAAGCTTGGAGCTGATCCGATGCTTCAACAGCAAGATCCCCATGACGTTCAGCCTGAACGAACATGAAGTATCGGAATTGTTTTCGAGGGTTGGAGTCGAAGCCCCGGAACTGAAGCCGGCGGCGATCGCCTCCGCGCTGACTGTCGCCCGTGAAAAGATCGGATTCGACGAACTGGTTGTCCACACACCGGATTTTGCAGCCGCATCCAGCGCAGCTGAAGGTGAAGCATTCGCCATCCAAGACCGCCAAACAAATGTCGTCCGCCTGGCAGGCGCGGGAGACAGCTTCAACGGCGGCTACATCTGCGCATCCCTCGGGGATCTCCCGCTCAAAGAACGCCTCGTCATCGCCAATGCGGTTACCGCCTTTTTCGTCACCCACGGCACAGGCCCCAATAAGGAAGAACTCCTCGCCCAAATCGAAAAAGCTTCGGACAAGTGAGTTTTTGAGATCGGGGCTGACGAAGGACGATGGGACGAACTGCTCACCCGATTCGCCGGTTTGGATTGGACCCGAACTCCGAAGTTGCGGTTTGCTGTGGCTGCGGCGCTCTGTCGCCGCCGGG
>JBAXSN010000179.1:0-5776 GCA_037130675.1 Verrucomicrobiota bacterium | reverse complement strand
GATTGACAGGATTTACAGGATTAAGATTCGCGGATACTAACCGACGTCGCAGGCTCCGGCAAAATCCTGAGAATCTTGAAAATCATGTTAATCCTGTCAAAAATGCCAATGCCTCGCCGCTCGCTTCGTTCAAAGATTATCCAGAGCATCAACCGCTTTCATAACCCCGTAGATTTGTGGGTAATGGTGAGGGAGGACCACAGCACTTACAAGACGCTTCCGCGAATCTTAGGGCATTGAGTGCCGCGCGCCAGCGTCTTGTAGTGCGTGCGCTTCTGCGCCGCTTTGGGAGAAATTCTCATTCGCGGTCAATATTCGCCCGAACCCGGCTCGACCTGAGCTTGTGCCGCTGCCGCCGCCCGCCTGCGATGTTCCTGATGGCGCGTCACAATGCGCAGAGTCAGTCCAAACGCGGCAATCGCTACCGGGATTCCAATCACGAGCGACCCGAGCAGCATCGGCCAACCGACTTTTACGAAGGTGGCCCAGTGCAGCCATTGATCCAAGCGAAGGTGATCCGCCTTAAACTTCAAGGGCCACTGGTGGGGATGAGAGAGCAGCCAATAGCCGATCCCATATTCCACCCGAAACAGGAGCGGCAGCAAGGGGATCGCCACATCGTGCAAGGTCACCGCTATGGCCGCCGCCACCCTGCTGCACCGGAAAGCCCAGGCAATGAGGATCGCCAGGAGGGTCTTGATCGAGAAAAGCGGAGTAAACCCGAGCAGGATGCCTATCGCAACGCCTCCGGCGATTGAATGCGGGGTGTCATGCAACTGCACAAGATGGTGCCAATGCTCGCGCACATAGGTGAAAATTCGGTTCATGCGAAACTTAGAGCAAAGATTGAGTCCACGAGTGATTTGTGTATTTTGGCATAAGTTCGTATGACATCTCTCTCATCCAACGCAGCGGAAGATCGCGGAATGCGCAAATGGTTTTTTGGTGCATTGATCGTTTCGCTCATCTTTCACGGCCTGCTGTACGAAATCTTCAGGGCAAAGCAGCTCGAACGTTTTGACCCGGGCAAAGAAACCGCGCGTCTCGTTCCGCGCGCCTTCTCTGTTAAACAGGTAAAGATCGATCCAAAGCTATTCGAGTCCAAACCAGATGCCAAGGCTGAAGCAAAAGCCCCGGACTTGGTAAAAGTCAACATCCCTTCCGAGCGCCCCACGGCTGACAAGATTCCCAAAGAGGTCCGCGCCACCCCCAATGCGACCGCGGATCTCACCAAATCAATCGTTAACGACAAGCCCCGCGTTGGCCCGTCCGCCTCGGAGAAGCTGACACCCAAAGATAATGCAGCCACCCAACGCGAACTCGATTCCCTGCGCGCCCAACTGATCACGAGCACCGCCCCGAAGATCGTTGCAGGGGCCCAGATCCACCTGCCGGAGGGCGTTGCCAATGGCGACAAAGATGGGAAAGGGGCCGGTTTCAGTGACATAGACGCTCTGTTGTCCGACAGCGCGCCTCTTACGGGCAATGTGGCCCCGGTCAGCATGCCTGGCGGAGCGCTCTTCGACTACAATAGCGCAAAACTCGAACCCAAATCGATCGACCTTCTGAACAAATTGGGAGAACTCATCAAACGCAATCCGCACGCGAAGTTCAGCATCGAAGGCCATACCGATTCTTTCGGCACGCCGGACTACAACCTGAAGCTCAGCACCGCCCGCGCGGAAGCCGTGAAAGAATGGCTGGTGGCAAAGATGGGCGTGAATCCCACACAAATCCAAACCAAAGGTTATGGAAGCACCCGGCTCATCGAGGCGGCCAGCGGCACCATCGAACAACAGGCGCCAAACCGCCGGGTCGAGATCGTAATCACCACTCCCAAGGATTAGAGGCTCTGGGATCGACAGGAGCCGGAGATCCAAAACATCGCCTTCAAGGGGTGTTCATCGAGAAGGTTCGCCTGGATTCCTCCGAGGCGCTCGGCGTTGTAGAACTGGATCCCCACATAAAAGTAGAGGGGGCAAATGGGCGCGTCCTCTGAAATGAGGAGTTCCTCGGCGCGCTTGAAGATGGCAAAGCGCCGGTCTTTGTCCAACTCCCTGGCGGCCTCGCCAATCAGCCGGTCGTACTCCGGATTGCCCCAACCGGTGCGGTTGTTGCCGCCGCCGCTGAGGAACATATCGAGGAAGGTATTCGGGTCTTTGTAGTCGCCCACCCAGCTTGCCCGGCAGATGTCGTAGTCGAGACTGCTCATGGAGCGGAGATAAACTTTCCATTCCTGACGCTGGAGGTCGATTTTGACGCCCAATTCCCGCTGGAACATCCCTTGAATCTCCACAGCGATCCCTTCGTTCATCTCCCCCTCGCTGTAGAGATAACTGATCCTTGGAAACCCGCGACCGCCGGGGAATCCCGCGTCGGCCAGCAAGGCTCTCGCTTTGTTCGCGTTCCGCAAAAGCCCCGCAGGCGGCTGATATCCGGCGGTGCCGGGCGGCACAAGACTGTTCGCAACGACTTCACCCGCCCGGGTGATCTTATCGACAATGAGTTGTTTATCGATGACCAAGGCGAAGGCTTTCCGGACCCGCGCATCGTTAAACGGCGGACGGGTGCAGTTAAACCGCAGGAAATACGAGCCGAGGAACGGGGCGGAGTGGAAATCCGGGCGCTTTTTCAGTTCCCCTAAAAGTTGCGTGGGCACCAGGCCCTTGTCCATCATCAGGTCGGCCTGGCCCGCCGCGTAGAAGTTGAATGCGGTGTTGGCTTTGGCGATCGGCATCACATCGACGCTGCTCATCCCCACCGCATCGCGATTCCAATAAAACGGATTCTTAACCAGCCGAATGCGGTCGTTGATTCGCCATTCGGCCAGCGTATAAGCGCCATTGCAGACGAGCTTTCCGGGCTTGGTCCAGTCGTCGGGGAACGCCTTGACCGTGGGCAAATGGACCGGCAACAGCGTGGCGAAGGCGCACAGATCGAGGAAAAACGGCGTGGGGTTATCGAGCGTCACCTCCAGCGTGTAAGCGTCCGGGGCGCGCACGCCGACTTGCGAGAAGTCGGAGAGCTGGCCTTCGTTGAACGCCTTGCCGTTGTGAATGTAATAGAGTTGGTACGCGTATTCCGATGCGGTCTCCGGCGCGAGGGTGCGCCGCCACGAGGCGACGAAGTCAGCCGCCGTTACCGGTTCGCCATTGCTCCAGCGGGCGTTCTTTCGGAGGTGAAAGGTGTAAACGCAGCCATCCGCGCTCAGTTCCCAGCGTTCGGCCACCCCAGGCACCGGTTCCGCAGCGGCATTGAAGGAAGTCAGGCCTTCAAAGAGCGCATTGGCCACCCGGCCTTCGGGCTGGCCGGTGATCAGGGCCGGATCAAGCGTTTCGGGTTCCGCGCCGTTGAGGAAAACTAAATCGGCACGCTGCATCTGCCGACCGCAGCCAAGAGGCAGGAGAGCCAGCAGCGGCAGCAGGAGGACAAAAGCAAGTTTCACAAAACGCATTCGCACAGAACGCGTGCGAACGCCAGCCTCAGACATCCTGAGTTCCTCCCCAACTGTGACACAGGCTTCCAGCCTGTTCCGGATCCGAGCGCGCGCAACCAAAACAGGCTGGAAGCCCAATCCTGTTCGGATTGATTCTACTGAGGACCAAAGGTCCGTCCCATACCAGCCTGGGGCATCGCCCCAGGAAATTGGCGAAATAAGGTTCAGGGCTGAAGGCCCGCACCATTGTAAGAGATAGGACGGGCCTTCAGCCCTGGATTCTGTTGAATCGAAAACCTGGGGCGTTGCCCCAGGCTGGTATGGGGTCGCGCCTTTGGCGCTGAAAGATCACTTTGGCGAGAGTGTATCTTGCAATCCGAACAGTATTGGCTGGAAGCCTGTGTCACATTGTGCGGGCGCATTCTCAGCTCCTTAGAGAATCAGGAAGTCTGAGTCGGCTAGGAAGCCGGAGTCGCCGCAGGGGCTGCGGGTGCCACCGAGGGAGCCGGAGTCGCGGGTGCCACCGAGGGAGCCGGAGTCGCGGGTGCCACCGAGGGAGCTGCGGAAGCAGCAGGAGTCGCCTGAGCCACCGAAACCCGAGCGGTTGCTTCAGCCTTCGAAGCCGCTCCTGCCTTTTCAGCAGCCGGTGAGGCCTTGGCAGCAGGCGAGGCGACCGGGATCGGGGCGCTCAGAAGTTTCTGCTGGATTCCGCTCTTGGCCGTCGATTGGCGGGCATAAAGCATGGAAAGCACCAGGGTCAGTGCAAAGAAGATGCCCCCGAGCCAGCGAGTGAACGTGGCCAGGACGTTGGTGGTCTGGGCGCCGAAAAGGTTCTCAGTCATCCCACCGCCAAAGGCGGCACCGAGCCCTTCATTCTTGGGGCGCTGCATGAGCGTCACGAAGATGATCAGCAATGAAACGATCACGTGAATCGCGAGCAGAATAGTAATCAGAATCGACATGAGGGCCGGGAATATGGAGGACGATTTTAACTTTGTAAAGGGCGTTGCTGCATTTTTACCTATCTGTCGATCGTCCGCCGCCCCGTAAAGAACTTCTCCAGATCGCCGCCGACGTGAAGGAAGCTCCGTTTCACATCGTGCTGAAACTTTGAGAAGCCGCCCGCTTTCTCGCCGGTTTCCGAAGCCCGATCTCCGTCCTGGCGGGCGTCTCCCAAGTCTTTGGCGAGCACCGTCCCGGTGTCGGCTGCGATCGTGACGCTCCCGACGCTTCGCTGTTGGGAATCGAGAAGCTGAATCACCCAGGTCGGAGCGCTGGCCGCATCCTCACAATGCAGATTGTAGTCCACTGAATCGAAACCGAGGCTTGCATTCTTGGCTTCGGTTTCGGCAATGGCGAAGGCTCCCTCAGAATCAAGATTTAGCTTCTGGAAGTTCATGGCGATCCCCGCAGCCGACCCGCTGTAGGTCTTGACCGGCGTCCGCTCCGAAACGATTCGACCATTGGAAACTTCGATCTCGCGCACTCCGCCGCGCGCCAGTTGATCGTCGAGAAGGATTGTCCACAATTCCGGCTGGGGATCGCCGCTGCGGCCTTTGACTTCAAGAACACGGTTTAAAAGGGCGGGATTTCGCACCGTGCCGATCGCACGCAAAGCCTGATAGGCGGTATCCTTGCCAAATGCAGCCAGGGGCAGAAGCAACAAAGCGAAAATCGGGGCGAGTTTCATGCCACGACGATGCGCCGGAGCGGGCCAATTTTCCAGTGGATTTTTTAAACCCAATGCTTTCCAGACCTGGAAAAGCAGGAAAGCGCATTCCAAAGCGCTCCAATTTTCCGAATGAAATGCACCTTACCTTTGGGACAGCGGCGTTTTGTTTGGGGACTCCGGGGGCGCAATCATGACCGGCGTGGGGACCGGCGCACTGTTCTCTTGAGCCTTGGGCTCTGATTGCGCGGAAGCAGCTCCAGACTTCCCGGCATTGCTCGAATCATGCCCATTGAACCAGTGATTCCAACCGGCAACGAGCAAAAGCACCAGCAGCAAAAAAGCAATGAATCGAGCCATAAGAAATTGGATGTTCTCAGACTGAGGGCGTGCCGTCAATCCCAGCCGAATCTTCCAGCAGGGCAAACGCATCGAAATTTTGTCGACTCCTTTTTCAGCGCTGAAGGCGCGACCCCATACCAGCCTTGGGCAACGCCCAAGGTTAATCCACATTGAGGAGCTAGGGCTGAAGGCCCGCGCCAATCTGGCAATTATGCGTGGAAATGGCACGGGCCTTCAGCCCTGGGTCCTCTTTACGTTCAAACCTGGGGCGCTGCCCAAGGCTGGTATGGGCCGCGCCGTTGGCGCTTCGGAATGATGTCCCAAATCGA
>JBAXSN010000178.1:0-5830 GCA_037130675.1 Verrucomicrobiota bacterium | reverse complement strand
GTCGCGCCTTCAGCGCTGAAAAAGGAGTCGACAAAATTTGATGCGTTTGCCCTGATTCGAAACTCGAATTCGATTTCCTTATGATAAAGCTCTTGCATTGGAATGCCCCGGCTTCTTAACTTGGCGGCTCATCTCGCGGCTTTCGGGCCGCCATCTCCTCCTAACGTGGCTCAAAAAAAAGTGATCGAATTGAACGGCCAAGGCGTTGCTCTGTTGAGCGGTGACGAGGCCATTGCCCTTGCGGCATTGCATTGCGGGGTCGTTTTGGGAACCGGTTATCCCGGGACCCCCTCAACGGAAATCCTCGAAACCTTTTCCGAACTCGGGGGCAAGTCGCAATGGGCTCCGAACGAGAAAGTCGCCGCCGAAGTCGCCCTCGGGGTGGCTTTCGCAAGGGGCCGCACCTTGGTGACGATGAAGCATGTAGGCTTGAACGTCGCGGCCGACGTCCTCTTTACCGCAGCTTACTCCGGGGTTTCCGGAGGATACGTCCTCGTCTGCGCGGACGATCCTGGCATGGCCTCCAGCCAAAACGAGCAGGACACCCGCCGCTATGCCGTGGCCGCTGGCGTGCCGATGCTCGAACCGGCCGATTCCCAGGAAGCCTACGACTTCACCGGGCTGGCTTTCGAGCTTTCCGAGCGCTGGCAAATCCCGGTGATCCTCCGCGTGACCACGCGCGTCTGCCACTCGCATACCGTCGTGAAGCCGCACGGGAAATTTTCACCGCCGCCTCAGCCCGGTTTTACCCGCAACATTCCGGAACGGGTGATGATTCCCTCGCACGCCCGCCCGGCGCACCGGCGGTTGCGAAAGAAGCTCGCGGAGATCGAGCAATGGAATTCAGCCAAAGGCCCGAACCGCGTGATCCCGGGTTCCAACGATCTGGGCATCGTGGTCTCCGGCGTGGCAACCGTGCATGCGTTGGAAGCCGCTCCGAGCGCCTCGATGCTCAAGCTCGGCATGACTCATCCGTTGCCGATGGATGCAATCCGCCAGTTCACCTCAGCCCGCAGACGATGTGTGGCGATTGAAGAAGGCGATCCGTATTTGAACGACGCGCTTGCGGCCGCGGGCATCGCCATCGAGGCACGTCCTGAGGATTACCGGTTCGGCGAACTCGACGTGAACCGGGTGCGCCGACTGCTGGCACATGAACCCGAGCCGACCGCCGTTGCGCCTCGGGGCAAGCCGCCTCAACTCTGCGAGGGGTGTCCGCATCGGACAGTCTTCACGGTCCTGAAAGAACTCGACTGCATCGTGGCGGGGGACATCGGTTGTTACACGCTGGCCGCCCTGCCGCCGTTGCAGGCCATGGACACGCAGATTTGCATGGGCGCAAGCGTTGGCGTGGGGCTCGGAATGCGCCATACGCTTCCGGAGAGCGAGGCCCGTCGGGTCGTCAGTGTGATCGGCGACAGCACGTTCCTCCACAGCGGCGTTACCGGGCTGATCGAGATGGCTTACAACCCGCCACCCACCGGGCATGTGGTTCTGATTCTGGACAACGGCACCACCGCGATGACCGGTCTCCAGGAACATGCGGGCACCGGACGGGCGCTGGACCATTCCCGCGCCGCCAAGGTGATCCCCGAGGAAATCGCCCGCGCCGCTGGCATTCCAAACGTGCAGGTGTTCAATCCTTTCAAAGAACTCGACCAATTCAAATGCGAACTGAAGAAGGCGCTCGATTCGGGCGCGCTCGCGGTCTTCGTCACCCGCCAGCCGTGCATTCTGGCTTCCGCAAAGATCCGGGCTTACGAGAAAATGATCGAAATCACCCTCCCGAGCGTGAACTGCACCCCGGCGCCAACCGCTGATTAACGATGGACACGATCAATATCAAACTCGCAGGCTTGGGCGGCATGGGCGTCCTCAGCGCTTCGTACGTTCTGGCGGAGGCGGTTTTCATGGCCGGCTACGACGTGAAAAAGGCGGAGGTCCACGGCATGTCGCAACGCGGCGGTTCAGTGGCCAGCGACATCCGCTTCGGCACGCGCGTGCTCAGCCCGATGATCCCGCCCGGAGAAGTCGATTTCCTCGTGGCTCTTGCGCCCGACTGGGTGGACGTGCATCGCGCGGAACTGCGCGGGACGGGGAAGCTCCTGGTGCCCGACGACGTGGCCGCCCTTGCCAATAAACGCGCCATGAACGTCGCGCTGCTTGGCGTGCTCAGCCGCTATTTGGAAATCCCGGAAGCGACCTGGCATGCCGCGTTGGCCAAAGGCTTTCCGGAAAAACTCCACGCCTCCAACCTTGATGCTTTCCAACTCGGCCGTTCCGGCGCGGCGAGTTAGCTCCAACCCACAACTCCCTCCTCTCAATGTCCTTCCAGTGGAACGATCATAACGGGACTTTTCATCCCGATACCGCGCTCGATTTTCTTCCCGAAGAGCAGCTTCGCGCCCTTCAACTTCAGCGGCTGCAAGCCATCGCGGCGCGCGCTTATGGCAAGGTGGAATTGATGCGCCAGCGGATGGATGCCTCCAGCGTAAAGCCCGAAGACATTCGAACGCTCGACGATGTCCGCCTCCTGCCGTTCACTGAAAAGAACGATCTGCGCGACACCTATCCTTACGGGCTCTTCGCCAGTCCCATGAGCGACGTGGTGCGTCTGCACGCTTCGAGCGGCACCACCGGGAAACCGATTGTCGTCGGCTACACCGCCGAGGACATGGAGACCTGGAAAAACGTCATTGTCCGTTCCTTGTCCGCCGCGGGGCTGCATCGCGGGGACATTCTCCAGAACGCCTACGGCTACGGCCTGTTTACCGGCGGACTGGGCTTGCACGCGGGCGCGGAAGCGCTCGGAGCCACGGTGATTCCCATTTCCGGCGGCAATAGCGAGCGGCAGATCATGGTCATGCGCGACTTCGGCGTCACTGCTATTTCCTGCACCCCGAGCTATTTCATTCACCTCATCGAGCATGGCGCTTCCATGGGGATCGATCTCAAAGAGCTCCCGCTGCGAGTCGGCATCTTTGGCGCCGAGCCTTGGAGCGAGGAGATGCGCTGCTACATCCAGCGCGAAGCAAACATCCGGGCGATCGACATCTACGGGCTCTCCGAAATCATCGGTCCCGGCGTCGGATGCGAATGCCAGTGCCAGTGCGGGCCGCACATCTTCGAAGACCATTTCCTGTTTGAGATTCTCGACCCGAAAACCGGCGCTCCGGTTCCCGACGGCGAAGAAGGCGAGTTGGTGCTTTCCACCTTGAGCAAACAGGCCATGCCGGTCCTCCGCTACCGCACCCACGACATCACCCGCGTGATGCCCGACCGTTGCGGCTGCGGGCGCACCATCCGCCGCATCGCGCGCATCTCGCGCCGTAGCGACGACATGCTGATCATTCGCGGGGTGAACGTGTTCCCCTCCCAGATCGAAGCCGCGCTGCTGAAGGTCGAAAAGACGCTGCCCCACTACCAGATCATCCTCCGGCGCGAGCGCGAGATGGACGAAATGGAGATCCGGATCGAAGTGACCGCCGAAGTGTTTAGCGACCGGGTAGGGGAGATGGAACGCATCGAGGCCCGCCTCTCCGGCGCGGTCGAGAGCACCACTGGCGTCCGCGCCCGGATCAGTCTGGTCGAACCGCAAACCATTCAGCGCAGCGAAGGCAAAGCCAAACGCGTTTTGGACCTGCGCAAACTCGATGCCCCGAAATCATGAAAATCCATCAGCTCTCCATTTTCATTGAAAACCGCCCCGGCCACCTCACCGCCCCGTGTGCGGTTCTGGCGGATGCCGGCATCAATATCCTTACGCTAACCCTGGCCGATACCGAGCGCTTCGGTATCCTGCGCCTCATCGTCAGGCCGTGGGAGCAGGCGAAGGAAATTCTTGAGAAATGCGGCTGCGTCGTGAAAGTCACCGAAGTGGTGGCCATCGAGGTGGAGGACCGCCCCGGTGGTTTGCGCGCGTTGCTCGACATCGTCGAGGAAGCGGGCGTGAACATCGAGTATATGTACGCCTTCACCGTCCGCTCCGGGACCAAAGCCGTCATGATTTTCCGATTCGCCGACATGGACAAAGGCATCGCGGCGCTGGTCGCAGCGGGCGTGAACGTCCTGAGCAGTGTGGTCCTCTACGATCGCGCGGAAACCGCTGGGTAAGGGGAGAGTCCGGAGATGGGACGGATGGGACTGATATAGGTCCCACTAAATTCCTCGCCTGGAAGAAAGTTCAGGGGTTTACCCCCAATTGTTGTTTTGGGCCCCGGCTTTTTTTCTGGCTATTCTCGCGCACTTCGCGATCGGTTGAATGATGTTCACTTTCATTGCACGGAGAGGAACTCTCTTAATGTTTCTGGTTCAATGGCGACAAAGATTGGGGTGCTGATGATTTCACTTAGCGATTGGAATCGAAATACCCAATGAAAAGAATAGCTTGTCAGCATGGCAAAGGGGTCAAGTTGCAGGAAACGAGTCAATGGCCGAAGGAGGGCAATGCAAAGGGCGTTCAAGAAAAAAACGTATTCTATAGGCCATGGGAAACACCCCCAAAACGAGAAATAACCACCGAGGAAAGTTTCTTTTGCTTGCGTCGCCAACTCGGCTTTCTACCTTGAACCAACCGAAATGGAAGAGCGCAACACCAGCCTGAAGCGAAAATGTGATGTCCTCGTTGTCGGGGGCGGAGTAGCCGGTTTGCCTGCCGCCGTGGCCGCCGCCCGAGCTGGCGCTTCCACGGTGCTCGTGGAGCGCAACGCTTTTTTGGGAGGTGCCGGCATCCTGGCCCTTCACCGGTATATATGCGGCCTGTATCTGGGCGGACCAACGCCCCCAAAAGAACCCCTTAATGGCGGGCTGGTCCGGGAAATTGTCGCAGGACTGGCACAGCTTTTCCCCGGATGTTATCCGGTGCAACTCGGGCGCGTCTGGGGGTTCCCTTTTCAACCTGCCCATTTGCGCGATGTTTATACCCGGCTTGCCGCAAGGGAAAAAAACCTCAGCATTCTCGAATCCAGCGAACTGACGAGCATCGACCGCCAATCCACCCGGGTCGGCACGGTGGTCCTTGAGAGTCCGGGCGGCCCCGTGGAAGTCACTCCGCGAGCAGTCATCGACTGCACCGGCGACGGAACGGCGATTCGCCTGGCCAAAGCGCCTTTCGAACTCGCCCCGGAGCACAAACGCCAGCTTGGCGGTTGCACCATTCATATCGACGGCATCGAAGGCGAACGCGAGGTGCTTGGGATTAAAATCGCCTGGCGGCTTTCCCGTCTTGCCGGGGATCAGGCCAAAGGCCTTCCGCCCTTTGCTGGATTCGCCGCCGGAGCGGGCGAGCACGATGGCTTTTGCAAATTCAGCATCACCCCTGAACTGGCACACCGCGGCGAATTCGAATTGGGCGATCTGATTACCCGCACGCACGCGCTGCTCACCGAACAGGTTCCGGAACTCAAGCGCAGCGTCATCGTAACCCGCTCGCCTTGCGTGATGGATCGCGAAGGCCTCCGCATCAAGGGCCAGTGGCGGCTGGACGAAGAATCCGTTCTCCAAGCGCGAAAATTTCCCGACGGGGTGGTCCGCAACGCCTGGCCTATTGAATTCTGGAGCCCCGAAAGCAACAGCCCGGTTTACCGATACATTCCAGACGGCGATTATTACGAAATCCCCCGACGCTGCCTGCGCTCCGCCTCAGTGGAAAATCTGTTCGCCGGGGGGCGCTGCATCTCAGGCTCCAGCGAAGCCATCGCCTCCACCCGCGCCATGGGGACCTGCATGGCAATCGGCGAGGCGGTTGGAAAAGAAGCCGCGGCGTTTGCTCAAAACGCTTAGGACCAAAGGTCCGTTCCATACCAGCCTGGGGCAACGCCCCAGGAAAATT
>JBAXSN010000177.1:0-5883 GCA_037130675.1 Verrucomicrobiota bacterium | reverse complement strand
ATGGGCATGAAAAGCAACATACAAGGCTGGTATGGGGTCGCGCCGTTGGCGCTGAGATAACAGCCGAAACTCTGTAACTTTCCCGTCCTGCGCCCGAGTGCCAGCGAGATTGTATTTCACAAAGGACCGCGAAGGCGGCACAATTCTCCCTGCCAGCTTCGGCTCGCGAATCAACCATTCATCCATGCGTCGATTTATCCTGATTCTTTTTGCATGGGCTGCGGGGCAATACCTGACCGGCGCCCTTCTGGCCCAAACGCCCACACCGACCCCGGCGCCAGGGCGCACGCCCGAGTGGCGGTCGTGGAAGAAGGTGGTGAAGACGTATCCGGGCAGCACCCATGCGCACACCATTGAATTCCGTCTGGATTCAAAAGATCAGCTTCAAAAGATTTTCAACAGCGCCGACCAAGCGCTCCGCGATTTCAAAGATACGGCGTTAACCGTGCAATAGAGCTTCAATGAGTTTTTGTCTGAAGTTAAGGGCCGGACTGGCGGCTGAAACCCGACGGGTGGCTTTTGAGGAGCTGACCACCGCAGTCGAGCGGTTGCGCTCGGGCGACATTCACCAAACCCGGCGCAGCCTCAAGCAAGTGCGCGCCTTGCTCGACTTGGCTCATGACGATTTTGCCCGAAATCAATCTCAACTTTTTCGTGACGCAGCCCGTCGTCTCGCCGCAACTCGGGATAGGGAGGTTTCTTTAAGAGTGTTAACGGAACTGGGGGAAACCAGGTTCCGCCCGGAACGCGCGCTGTTTCGTCAGGCGCGAGCGGCTCTAGGCAGCCGGGCTGGCTTGGGGAAATCAGCGTCGGCCGTGGCGCTGCGAAGCTTGGAATCGGCTCTGGTATCGCTGGCCGACTGGACTCCCAATGTTTCGATCAAGAGCTTTGAACAGCGCTTGCGGCGTTCATGGCGGCGCGGCAGGCGGGCGGTTCAGGCCGCCAAGCTGTCGCTGAATCAGCTTGTGGACTCGGGCGTTCCAGCCGGAGGGGGCGCTGGAAATCCTGAAGATCTCCACGAGTTGCGAAAATGCATCAAGCTGCTTTGGGCTCAGTTGCGCTTGCTCCGCCGCTGCCGACCGGGCTTGATGAAGAAGTTGATCCGTGAAGCCGATGGTATTGCCGAATTACTCGGAGACGAGCACGACCTTGCGATTCTGAATCAGCGGCTGAGCAAGGCCAGAGTCTTGGCGAAGCTCGGCCCGCTTGCAGGATTTCTTGTGCAACGGCGCGCGGAACTGGGCCATAAGGCGGTCGCACGAGCCGAATGCTTTTTCGAAGAAAAGCCGCGTCGGTTCGCCCGTCGGATTTTCTCGAAAACATGAGATGGCTTCCCCTCTTTTCCCCCTTCGCGCCTTCGCGCCTTCGCTTAAGACCTGCTGAACACGGACGTGACCTGGCGAAATTTGCGGTTTGGAATCGGTGAGTTTGATGGATATGCTGGGGGTTTCTGATCCGATGAACTCTTCCTCAACTCGAAATGCTGCCACGCCGCTGAACCTCGCCAGCTTGGGAATCATCGCCGGCAACGGCGCTTACCCATTGACGCTGGCCAAGTGCGCCCGGGCGGCAGGCGTTGAACGGATCGTGGTGACGGCGTTCGATAACGAAACCGATCCCGCCCTCGCCGGATTGGTCGATGAGATCGAATGGATGCGCGTCGGGCAGCTCGGCCGGATGATTCGCTTTTTCTCGTCCCGCAACGTGGGGCAGGTGATCATGGCGGGACAGATCGCGCCGGGGAATCTCTTCGACCTGCGGCCCGATGTGAAGGCGCTCATCATGCTTGCGAAGCTCCGCCAGCGAAACGCGGAATCGATTTTTGGGGCGATCGGCGATGAACTGGCCCGCTCCGGCGTGGAGCTTCTGCCCGCGACCACGTTCATGGAACAGCATTTGGCGGGAGTTGGCGTATTTGCCGGCCCGCGCCTGTCGCGCCGGGAGGAAGAGGATGTCCGCTACGGGTTCGGCATTGCCAAAGAGGTGAGCCGGCTGGACATCGGCCAGACGGTGGTGGTCAAAGGCGGCACGGTGCTTGCCGTTGAAGGCTTCGACGGCACGAACGCCACCATCCGGCGAGGCGGCCAACTCGGGCGCAAAGATGCGGTTGTGGTGAAAGTCTCAAAGCCGAATCAAGACCTTCGATTTGACGTGCCGGTGATCGGGCCAGCCACCCTGGAAAACGCTGCGGAAGCGCAAATCCGGGTGCTCGCCGTGGAAACGGGGCTCACGCTGGTGCTCGATGGCGAGCGGGTGGCCGAAATGGCGGCACGATTGAAAATCTCGGTGATGGGGATCGCTCCATCGGGGGCGTGATCAAAAGTGGGTGAGGAACGGAGAGAAGCGCTTTAACGCGTTGACTCGGGATCTTTCTCCGGGGTCAGCTTCCCTGCGACCTCGGCTTGGGCAGCGGCCAGGCAGCCGCCAAAAATGATCACCGAGCCGGAAAGATAAATCCACATGAGCACCGCCACCACGCCCCCGAGCGCTCCATAAAGCGCGTTGAACTTCCCGAAGTTGTTCGCATAAATCACAAAACCCTTCGAAAGTCCCTGAAGCAGAATCGTAACGATCGCCGCGGAAAGCCAGACCTCGCTAAACCCGGTTTTGCGTCTCGGCGCATACTTGTAAAACATCGTCAGCCCGTAAAAAAGAACCACCGAGGGAATAGTCAGGCGGGCAATTCGGAAAGACGAATGGATCAGCCCGAATCCGTCCCCGGAAACATAGGCATCCCAGTATCCCTCGATCGCTTTCATGATCACCGGTACGAGCACCCCGAGCAGCAAGGTGCTGGCTAGAATCAATACCATCACCAGATTGGCCAGGGGGAGCCGCCACCACGAATACTCCTTGGTTCCCCAGGCGCGATTGACCCCGTGGACCAAGGCTTGAAAAAAACGGAGTGAACTCCACGCCAACGCCAGGACAGCAACCGCCCCTGCCTGCTTCCGCGAGGAGACTACGCCATAAATCGTGGAAATGACCACATTGTGCTCATTCGGATTCACCGGGAAATAGGCGCCCACAAATTCCAACACCTTGCTCGCGACTTCCCTCTGTTCCCAGAAGAGGGAACCCAGCGAAATCAGCAGCAGCACCAGCGGGAATAGGGCAAAAATGGCGTAGTATGCGAAAGAGGCGGCCCGCAATTCGCCATCGATTTCGAGGTATTTGCAGCCGGCAACGCTTAGCACGCGCCAGATTCGGCGCAGCCGTTTCATTGGTTCCATTGGAAAATCCACAGAGTCATGTTGAGATTCTATTTCACGTTTCAACTCCGTGGCGAGCGATTTAGACACCTACTTTTCGCATCCGGTGCTCCCGGAGCGTTATCCTCCCCGACAGCGTGGAGTGCTACAAAGCGACCCTCCCATTTGACTTCCAGCGATCTGATGTTATTTTCTGCCGTGCAAAGCCACGACAACACATCGATCTCGATCGGATCGGGCGCAAATCAGGCTACTTTTTCCCGGCCTCGCTGGGGGTTACTTGATCTTGCCCGCCGGATTTCGAGAGATGCGCCGCCATTCTTTCGGCATCTGAGGCGATCAAATCCGCAATATAATTTGAGAAATTTCGACGGCGCTCCCTGGCAATCCTTAAACCCGTGTTCATCAGATCTTCGGGAAGCGAAATCGAAGTATGCCGAACTGCGCCAGTCATATATGATAAGGTAATATTACTTTAAGAAAAAAGGTCGAGACTTGCTTTGAAAAAACAAATGTCCTTTATACTGGACGAAACGTGAAACCCCGTAATATTCTCCGCTTCCGATGATGCGGCAACGGACAGAATCCTAAGCCGCTGATTCAAGGATATTTAGCGAAGACAAACACCAGAACAGCAACCCCGTGTGAAAGCGTTTAGCAAGGTTCACACACCATCAGGAGCACTCCTATCAGACGCACAAGCATTACTCTAGACGATCCGGTTTATGAAGCCGGACTAAAGATCGCCGCAAAACGTGGTTTTGGGCAGTCATTTTCCGCCTATATCGGATGGCTGATCCGCCGCGATACCGAAGGAGGCGTGACTCGCGAAGACCCGCATCTTACGGAAATCAAAGCGAGTCCGCGGGGCGCTAAAAGCGCTCCCGCCAAACGCAGTAAGTCGAAATCCAAATAACCGTCCGACGGGCCGATTATACGAATAGACGGCTGCTGTCGCTGCGGTAATCCCTGACGCTTGCGTCGCGCTGGGTCACCGGGGCATCGTGCAACTCACGATCGTCCCCCGTTTACCGGCGCGGCGCACCTGCAAGCTAGCGCCGATTGCGGCGGCGCGATGATTCATGATCTGCAGTCCTTTTCCGCCAGATTTGGGCGGAGGCTGTGGGATTCCCGAGCCGTTGTCGCGAATCGAAAGGGTGATCTTCTCCCGACTGCCTTTCAATACCAGCGCCACGCAACTGGCCGCGCCATGTTTGATGGCATTATTGACAGCCTCCTGGGCGATTCGAAACAGGTGCGTTGCCTTGACTTCATCTTCCAATTGCGCGGCAGAGGAGCCCCGGAAGGTGCATTGGATGTGGAAAAGGTTGCTTACGGTGCCGGCCAATCGCGCCAACGCATTTCGAAGATCCTCGGCACCCGGTCCCACCGGGTGCAACCCGTGAGAGAGATTGCGTGCCTCATGGACTGCCGTGTTCAAGAGCTTGCAAATGAGTTCGGCCTGCCCCGCATCCTTGTCTCCTTTCGCCGACAATCTGCGGTGAAGCATACTCCCCATCAACGCGGTGCCCGCCAGATGCTGGCACAGTCCATCGTGCAACTCTTGTGCGATCCGCCGTTGTTCCCTTTCGGCGATTTTCAGCAGTTCATGTTCCAGCCGTTGGCGATCGGCGAGCAATACGTCGAGGATTCCGTTTGCCTGGCTGAGCGCGGCTTCTCTTTCAATGAGGGCTGAGTTGGAGGCCTCCAGTTTGGCGGTTCGCTCTCTCACCCGCCACTCCAGTTCGTCGCGCATCTCTTTAAGCGTTCGAGAGGCATGCAATTTTTTCAACGAAATGCAAAGCTGGTCGGCAAGATATTCCCACAGAAAAATCCAGCCAATATCGAAATGATGGAGCTGCACCGAACCTAGTTGAATCAGCCCCAGGGGGCATTCGTTTCTGCCGATGGGGATCCACGCCATCGAACGGTAGCCAGCTTTCAAACAACGGCCTCGAAAGAGTGAGGCCGAGCCCTTTGGGAGCCGCGCCGCAAAGGCGGGAAGCTCGTTGTTCCAGAAACTGCCCCATGGAGTGGTGTTGCCATCCGGATAATGGCATTTCCGTTGCAGAACGGCCCCGCAAACACCCTCCATGATTGCGGCTCCTCTGCTGTCTCGTAAGATGCAGCCGTTTGAAGCTCCCCGCGCGCACAGGCTGCTTTCGTGTTGGATAAATCCTGGCGGAAATCCGCAGGTTTCGTAATACGGATAGTCCTCCCCCTCGCGAAGGCGGATTCCAACAGCATCGCACCCGGAACGCAATTTAAGAAAAGCGACGATACTCCGAATCAACTCACGAATGTTGCCGCTGAAGTTAAGCAGTCTCAGAAATTCATTGGTGATTGCCTGATCTCGCCTGGCTCGTTCCTGCCAGGCGAGGAGTTCGACCCGAACGGACTTCGGCAGTTGTAGCGGGGGATGAGTCATCATTTTTTTCAACCTTGGTTGCTCGATTGGGGAAAATATCATTGCACAAATTCATATCCATTAGGGGATGCGAATTATTTTTACTTTGGATGCAGAAGGCAACCCAGATGCACTACTCATAAATACGTAGTCTTTGGAGCGCCAAAGACTGGACGGCCCCGGGTTGAAATAATCGCGCCGTGCCGCAACAGGGCAAACGCATCAAAATTGCTATACGGAACAACATTCCGAAGCGCCAACGGC
>JBAXSN010000176.1:0-5901 GCA_037130675.1 Verrucomicrobiota bacterium | reverse complement strand
ACGGACGGTTTTCTGGAAATGGGCATGAAAAGCAACATACAAGGCTGGTATGGGGCCGCGCCGTTGGCGCTGAAAGACGCATTTCAGAAAGGGCAATTTTCATGCCGAACACTATTGCCGAATCGCTACTTTTTTAGTTCCTTGCAGGCACGAATTGCCTTTTTCGTCGAAGTCCACGTATATTTGGCGCATCGACGCAGACCAACCTGGCTGCACTCAACGAAACCTTGACCGCGAAAACATCTGTTATGCAATCCCTGTTTGATGGCGAGACCCTCGCCGAAGGAAAGACCAAAGTAATCGGCCGGAGCACCGCGCATCCCGGAAAAGTAATCGTGGTCTCCAAGGACGACATCACTGCCGGCGACGGTGCCAAGCACGATTTGCTCTCGGGCAAGGCGGCCATGGCTACGCTGACGACCTGCAACGTCTTCCGCCTGCTCGCGGCGTGCGACATTCCCGTGGCGTTCGATGAGCAGCAAAGCGCCATTTCGTTCGTGGCGCCCAAATGCCAGATGCTCCCCTACGAAGTCGTCATTCGGCGGGAAGCGCACGGCTCCTATTTGAAACGCAATCCCGACCTGACCAAAGGCCACCTCTTTCCGCGGCTGCTCGTTGAGTTTTATCTCAAGACCAATGGCCGCCGTTGGAAAGATCGTTCGCTGGCCTGCGACGATCCGTTCATGGACTACGTCCCGGCGGAAGGGGCGATCAAACTTTACGAGCCTTCCAAGCCGATTTTCGTCCAGCAGCCATTCCTGACCCTGACTGAGGCCGAGGTCTTCGAGCATCCCGGCGAGGCGACCTTCTTCAAAGAGATGAGCGCCATCGCCCGGCGCGCTTTCCTGGTCTTGGAGAAAGCCTGGCAACTCGAGGGGGGCACGCTGGTGGACTGCAAGGTCGAGTTTGGCTTCAGCGAGGACGGCCGATTGCTGCTCGCCGATGTCATCGATAACGACTCCTGGCGCGTCCTCGAAGATGGCGCTTACATCGACAAACAGGTTTATCGCGATGGCGGCGAGCTCGATGCCGTCGCAGCCAACTACCATCGCGTCGCCGACATCACGAGCCATTTCCGCATCCCTCGCCAGCGGATCGTCATTTGGTCCGGCTCGGAATCCGACGATGTCAGCCCGGTGAAGAATGCGATCGCGAAACTCTCCGGCGGTGCAGCGGACGTGGCCCAGATCGCCTGTTCGGTTCATAAGGAACCTGTGCGTTCCATTAAGGAACTCAATCGTTTGGTCCAAACCGTGCCCGATACGGTGGTGATCGCCTACATTGGCCGTTCCAATGGCGCAGGGCCCACGCTTTCCGCCGCCACGACCGTCCCGGTCATCACGGTGCCCGCGAGTTTCAAAGACTTTCCGGAGGACGTCTGGTCCTCCCTGCGGACACCGTCGAACGTCCCCGTGACCACCGTTCTCGAACCGGCCAACGCCGCGCTCGCCGCCCTGGAAATCCTGGCCCTGCGCAATCCCCGCCTCCACATGCACCTCCGCGAAGTGCTGGAAGAGCGGATGAGCGTTCTGTAGCCACCCCGCTCTATCGAAGCCGCAGAGGCTGGAGATGACAGTTGCGCAGCAACTGGAGATGGCCAAAAGGGAGCATTGTTGTCCTTGATCGCGGTTACGTGGATTACCCTAGATCCGGCAGAAGAGCCCGCGAAATCCAATTGCTTTTTCTAGGATGAAACAGGAAGCGGCTGATGGACGCTCAAACGCTTTACCAAACTCGATGTCTTTTCTAGTCCATCCTACGCGTTGCGACCGCAGCAGCTCTTATATTTGCGACCGCTGCCGCATGGGCATGGATCGTTGCGGCCTACCTTGTGCTCCTCGCGGCGAACGGTGAACCCGGCCGGCGCTTCATCGCTGGCGCTCTGCGCGGCTGCCATCCCGACTGGGGCATTGTCCGACGGCCCCTGCTCGTGCAGCAGATTGTGCGGCAGACTGGCCAGGAAATGCTCGAACGCCTGGAGGTTGGAGGTGCTTCGGAAAAGGTTATGGAGCACCTCATTTCTGATGCGTCCCATCAACTCAACGAAGATTTCGTAAGCCTCGTTCTTATACTCAACCAGTGGATCTTTCTGGCCGTAGGCGCGCAGATAGACGGCTTCGCGGAGTGAATCGATGGCGTAGAGATGCTCCTGCCAGAGGCGGTCGATGCTGTTAAGAATGATGTAGCGCTCCAGCCCGACCACTCCGGCCGGGTCCTCGTGCTTGATCTTTGCTTCGTAAGACGTTTTGACCTTTTGCACCAGCCAATCGGCGGCTTCGTCCACGGTCATCTTGTCAAACTCAGCTTTCTCTGGGGTGAGCCCGAGCGGGAAGGTGGAATTGACCCAGTGGAGCAATCCGGCAAAGTTTTGTTCACCGCCGTTTTGTTCCGGATCGATGAATTCTCTCACCTTGTTCGGAACGGCTTCGTCGATGATCTCAAAGATGATCTTGCGAGGCTCCGGCGTGTCGATCGACTCGTTGCGCAGGCCATAGACGACCTCGCGCTGCTTGTTCATCACGTCGTCGAACTCCAGGGTGCGGCGGCGCATCATGTAGTTGCGTTGTTCCACGCGCTTCTGGGCGGTTTCGACCGACTTGTTCAGCCACGGATGTTCGAGTTCCTCGCCTTCCTTCATCCCGAAGCGCTCCATGATCTTCGTCATCCGATCGGCCGCGCCGAAGTTGCGCATGAGATCGTCTTCAAACGAGACGTAGAACCGGGAAAGACCGGGATCGCCCTGGCGCGAGCAACGACCGCGCAATTGGCGGTCGATGCGGCGCGATTCATGGCGCTCGGTGCCGATGACATAGAGGCCACCGACTTCCTTGACGCCGGGCCCGAGTTTAATGTCGGTGCCGCGGCCTGCCATGTTGGTGGAGATCGTCACGGTGCCCGGCTGGCCGGCACGCGCGACGATTTCCGCCTCCTGCATGTGGAACTTCGCGTTGAGGACGTTGTGCGGGATCTTCTCGCGCTTGAGCATCTTGCTCAGGAGCTCGGAGGATTCCACGCTGACGGTGCCGACGAGCACCGGTTGCTGGCGGGCGTGGGCAGCCCTGATTTCATTGACCACCGCGTTGTATTTCTCGCGGCGGGTCTTGAAGATCAGGTCGTTGAGGTCCTTGCGGATGCACGGCTGATTGGTGGGAATCACGACGACATCGAGTTTGTAGATGTCGTGGAATTCGTTCACCTCGGTCTCGGCAGTGCCGGTCATGCCGGCCAGTTTGAAGTAGAGGCGGAAATAGTTTTGGATCGTGATGGTGGCGAGGGTCTGCGTCTCGCGATCGATCTGGACGCCTTCCTTCGCTTCCACGGCCTGGTGCAGGCCGTCGCTCCAGCGGCGACCGGGCATTTTGCGGCCGGTGTATTCATCGACAATGACGACCTTGTTCTCTTCGACGACGTACTGCACATCTTTTTCAAAGAGGCAGTAAGCGCGGAGCAACTGTGAAATGTTGTGCATCCGCTCGGCCTGCTTATCACAGTAATTCTGGCGCGCTTCTTTGGCGGCGATCTTCTGTTCTTCGTTCAGGTCCGGGTTGACGTCGATGTCCGCGAACTCCGTCATGAGGTCCGGCAGCACGAAGGCGTTCACATCGCCGGGGCTGATGAATTCGCGGCCTTGCTCGCTGAGATCGGCTTCGTGGGAGCGCTCTTCGATCGTGAAGAGGAGCTCTTCTTTCATCGCGTAGAGCTCTTCCTTGCGGGTGTCGGAGTAGAAGGACAACTCGGCTTTGTCAATCGCCCGGCGGCGTTCGGCGTCTTCCATGGCGCGCATGAGCGACTTGTGCCGGGGCTGGCCGAGCTTGACCTTGACCATCAGGTCGGCCCCTTCGGAAATCTTGCCTTGCTCGAAGAGTTCCTCGGCTTCGCTGGCGATGCGGTTGCAGAGAATCTGCTGCTTTCTAACGAGTTGCTCCACCATCGGCTTGTACTTGTCGAACTGATGGGTGGAAACCGTGGCCGGGCCGGAAATGATCAACGGCGTGCGGGCTTCGTCGATGAGGATGGAATCGACTTCATCGACAATGGCGTAAGCGTAGCCGCGCTGGACCTGCTGCTCCTTGGTCGTGGCCATGCCGTTGTCGCGCAGGTAGTCGAACCCGAACTCGGAGTTCGTTCCGTAGGTGATGTCGCAGTAATACTGCTCGCGGCGTTGCTCCGGCGGTTCGTCGTGCTGGATGCAGCCGCAGGTGAGCCCCAGGAAGCGGAACAGTTCGCCCATCCAATCGGAGTCGCGGCGGGCGAGGTAATCGTTGACCGTGATCAGGTGCGCGCCGCGCCCGGTCAGGGCGTTCAGATAGAGAGGCAGGGTGGCGACAAGCGTCTTGCCTTCGCCCGTGGCCATTTCGGTGATCTTGCCGTGGTGGAGCACGATGCCGCCAATGAGCTGCACGTCAAAGTGGATCATGTTCCAGACGATCGGCTGGTCACAGACCATCACCGTGCGTCCCACCAAACGACGGGCGCCGTTCTTCACCACCGCGAAAGCTTCCGGGAGAATTTCTTCCAAGTAAGCCTGCTGTTCGTTGGCATCCTCGATTTTGGCGAGGGCTTCCTTCCAGGCGGCGGTCTTGGCCTTCAGGGCGTCATCAGGCAACGATTGAAGCTCCTGCTCAATCCGATTGATCCGCTCCACGATCGGACGCATGCGACGAACCTCCCGCTGGTTCTTCGACCCCATGATCTTCTTCAAAATCCAGTTAACCATAAAAATAAATTCTCTTGGGGCGCTTCAAAGCCGCGCGCCGGGCTTACTTGCTGCCGGGTTTGATCGCCTCGGTTCCGGCGAGATCTGGCGGCAGGTTGTCAGGTTCGTAAGTTTCAGTGTTCAATTTAATGAGGCTCACAAAAGGGCAGCCGAAATCCGGCGTCTGGTCGCCGCTACGATCCACCAGTGTCCCCACGGCGGCCACAACCCCGCCGCGTTCCCTGACGATATCAATCGTCTCCTGGACGCGCCCCCCGCGGGTCACAACGTCTTCCAGAACCAGAAATCTTTCGCCGGGGCGCATGGTGAATCCGCGTCGCAAAACCAAACGACCGTCTTCTTTCTCCGCGAAAATATGGCGTTTCCCGAGGGTTCGCGCAACCTCATGCCCGACAATAAGTCCGCCCAAGGCCGGAGAGATCACGCTGTCGCACGGCACCGAGCGGAGTTTTTCCGCCAGGGCCGCGCAAACGCGGGCGGCCACGGTCGTGTGCTGGAGCAGGATGGCGCACTGAAAGAACTGTCGGCTGTGCAATCCGGACCGGAGCAAAAAATGTCCGTCCAGCAGGGCGTTGGTTTCTTTGAAAAGAGCGATGACTTCTTCGGGCTTCATGGGCGCTATGGGATTACGAGGCAACCGCGATCACTTCGATCTCCACCTGGGAGCCTTTCGGCAGTCCGGCCACCTGGATGGTGGAGCGGGCAGGGAAGGGCGCGGTGAAATAGCGGGAATATACTTCGTTCATCATGGCGAAATTCGCAAGGTCCGTCAGGAAAACGGTCGATTTCACCACGTTCTCGAAGGTCATCCCATTGGCTTTAAGGACGCCGGTCACGTTTTGGAGAACGCGTTCGGTCTGGGCCTTCACGTCGCCTTCGATCAACTCGCCCGTGGCTGGATCGAGCGGGATCTGTCCGGCGCAAAAGAGAAAATTGCCCACGGCGATAGCCTGGGAGTAGGGTCCGACTGCGGTCGGCGCTTCAGAGGTTGCGATGACTTTTTTCATGGGAAAACGGCGACACTAACAGACCGCTCCCCCGTGTCAACGCGCCCGGTGAAGAAGACGTCGAGAGGGGTGCGGTTAAAGGTGGTGTGAGCATAGGAATCCGGAGCGCCAACGGCGCGGCCAACCGTAGCCCAGGGCAACGCCCTGGGTTGCGAGACCAAGAGGCTGGAGCCCTGT
>JBAXSN010000175.1:0-5997 GCA_037130675.1 Verrucomicrobiota bacterium | reverse complement strand
GCCGCTTCGTTCCAAAGGAAAGCGGCTGGAAGCCGCTTCTACTACGGAGCCGGAAATTCGTGCGGTGCTCAAGTGTATAGTTTCCCCGACGAATGATCCGGCAAAACACGCAGCCGGGGGCGGGACTGACTCGAAAATTCAATGGTTGCTTTGAAGCGCCCCCAAAGGCGGTGGAGGGCCACCGCACTCCAAGGCGCTTCGCGCATCGCTATCGGTAGCGCACCAGCGCCTTGGAGTGCGGCAGTCCTCTGCCGCCTTCGGTGCGTAGAAAGGATTCACAAATTCCACCACCGCTTCGGTCGTAACACCGACTATTTTCATGCCGCGTGGAGCCCACGATTGCGGGGCATCGGTATCTGTCTAAAAATGGTGAGAGTTCCATTGCTCGGAACGCCTACGCCTCCTTCTTTTGCTTCCGCCGCCACGATTCGCTGCGGGCGTGGGCCTGCGAGCCGGTGTGCAGGCGCAACAAACAAATCGAGCGGTCCATGAGATCGATGTCTTCGCCGGCGTTGAGAATGCAGTTCGTCTCCAGAAAGCCGGTTTCGAGCCGCGTGTCCAGGATCAGTTCCCATTGCACGTCTTCGCGCCCGGGCAGGACGAATTTCATCGGCTCGTAGTGGGCGTTGAGCATCAGCATGAACGTATCGTCGCGGATCGGTTCGCCGTGGGCGTTGCGCACGTCCATCGTGTCGCCGCTCAAGAGCATGACGAGACAGCGCACATAGCTGAAGTGCCACTCTTCGTCGGTCATTTCCCGTCCCTGCGGGGTAAACCACATGATGTCCTTGATCTCCGAGCCGCGAATCTTCCGACCCTGGAAAAACTTCGGGCGGCGGAAAATGGGATGATCCCGCCGGAGATGGATCAGCCGGGAGGCGAAATCCAGGAGCCGTTTGCCCGCGGCGTCGCGCTTCCAGTTCAGCCAGCTAAGCTCGTTGTCCTGGCAATACGCGTTGTTATTGCCCTGCTGGGTGCGTCCGTATTCGTCGCCGGCCGTGAGCATGGGCACCCCTTGGCTTAGGAAAAGCGTGACCAGGAAATTCCGGCGCTGACGGGCGCGCAGCGCATTGATCTCCGGGTCGTCGGTGGGCCCTTCCGTCCCGCAATTCCAAGAGCTGTTGTGGTTGTCCCCGTCCCGGTTGTCCTCCCCGTTGGCGAGGTTGTGCTTGTCGTTGTAACTGACCAGGTCGCTTAGGGTGAATCCGTCGTGGGACGTGATGAAATTGATGCTGGCGTAGGGGCGTTTGCCGGTCGATTGATACAGGTCCGGGCTGCCGGCCAGCCGGTAAGCGATTTCGCGGGCGTGGCCTTCGTCGCCTTTCCAGTAGCGCCGCACCGCGTCCCGGTATTTGCCGTTCCATTCCGCCCAGAGCACCGGGAAATTGCCGACCTGGTAGCCGCCTTCGCCCACGTCCCACGGTTCGGCGATGAGCTTCACCTGGGAGAGGATCGGGTCCTGATGGATGATGTCGAAGAACGCCGAGATCTTGCTCACGGCGTGCGACTCCCGCGCCAGGGTGGATGCGAGATCGAAGCGGAACCCGTCCACATGCATCTCCGTGACCCAGTAGCGCAGCGAATCCATGATGAGCTGGAGCACGCGCGGGTGCATGACGTTGAGCGTGTTGCCGCACCCGGTGTAGTCGGTGTAATAGCGCAACCGGTCGGGAACCAGCCGGTAATAAGCCGTGTTGTCGATCCCCCGGAAGCAGAGGGTGGGCCCCAAATGGTTTCCCTCGGCGGTGTGGTTATAGACCACGTCCAGGATCACCTCGATGCCGGCGGCGTGCAGCGCCTTGACCATCGTCTTGAATTCCGTGACCTGCTCGCCCTGGATTCCGCTTGCCGAGTATTTCGATTCCGGCGCGAAATAGCCGATCGTGTTGTAACCCCAGTAATTCACCAGCCCGCGATCCACCAGCACCTTGTCCTCGACATGCTGGTGGACGGGCAGCAACTCCACCGCGGAGACGCCCAGTTTCTTCAGGTAATCGATGGCAAACGGGCTTCCAAGGGCCGCATACGAGCCGCGAATTTTCTCCGGCAACGATCCGCAGGCTTTGGAGAACCCTTTGACGTGAACCTCGTAAATGACCGACTCGTGCAGCGGCGTGCGCGGCGGCTTGTCCCCGGCCCAATCGAACGTCGAATCCACCACCACCGACTTCGGCACGCCCCAGGCGTCGTCCCGGTAGTCCCGCGAGAGGTCCAACTGCGGCGCGCGCAGGCTGTAGCCGAGCATTTCGTCGCCCCAGTTGACCTGGCCGGCGATGGCTTTTGCGTAGGGATCGACCAGCAGCTTGGAGGAGTTGAAGCGCAACCCGCGCTCCGGATCGTACATCCCATAAACGCGGTAGCCGTAGAGCTGGCCGGGGCGGATATCGGGCAAAAAGACATGCCAAACCTGGTCGGTCTGCTCGGTCATCCGCACGCGGATATGCTCGTGGGGGGCATCGTTGCTTTCGAACAAACAGAGGTCCACCCCTGTGGCGTGTTCGGAGTACAACGCGAAATTGACCCCGTTGCCGCACCAGGTCGCCCCAAGGGGATAAGGTTCACCGAGCCAAACTTTGAGTGGCGTCATGGAAACACCCTACCCTACACGCTGGCCGTCAACACCTGGAGGGCTTTCTTGCAATTCGCAACGCGGATGATCAGCAAGCCCTTCTTCGACCCCGGACTGGTCGCCAGATAGGCGTATTCGATGTTCACCTTCGCATCGGCGAGCCTCGCGGCAATCTTTGAAAGGCTGCCCGGTTTGTTGCTGTTGTCGATCATCAGCACGTCATTTTCCACCACCAGAACGCCCCGTTCTCCGAACAGATGGAGCGCCTTCTGCGTGTCGCTGACCACCATCCGCACGACCGCGTGATCCGTGCTGTCGGAGATGGTCAACGCGTAGATATTGATGTTGGCCTTGGCCAATTCATCACAAACTTCGGCCAGGGTGCCGGGTTTGTTGGCGAGAAAAACAGCGAGTTGGGTCACGATGTCCATGGAAACGGCTAGGTCGTTGGTTAAAAGTTTCAAACAGGCGAAGTTTGCGCCGGGTTTTCGGAACTCTCAATTCCGAAGTTGCACGGAGGGGCGGTTTTCTCAAGGGGAGATGGGACTGATAGGACCGATGGGACCGATATATCCGTCCCATAGGTCCCATTTGTCCCATAAGTCCCATTCTTCCCCTCTCCTCCTCCCCAAAAATTTCCAAAAAAAACGTTGAACGCCCCGCATCCGTTTGTGTCGAAAAAACCCGTTCACCCACCGCAGGAATTCCCCTATAACCGGTTTCCGCCCTGGGTGTTTTTCCATCCACAGGCATGATTAAAGTTCGAAACCTCAAAAAACATTTCGGGCCGAAAGTCGCCGTCAACGGCGTTTCTTTCTCGGTCGAAAAGGGCGAGGTGCTCGGTTTTCTGGGCCCCAACGGGGCCGGGAAATCGACCACCATGCGCATGATAACCGGATTTATTCCACCGACCGGCGGCGACGTTTCCGTGGGCGGGTTCAACGTGGTGACTGATCCGATCGCCGCCAAACGGCTCATCGGCTACCTGCCCGAGAACGCGCCATCCTACGGGGACATGAGCGTCAGCGGGTTCCTGGGCTTCGCCGCGGAACTGCGGGGACTCAGGGGCGACGCGAAGCGCAAGGCGGTCAACCGCGCGATCGAGATGTGTTTTCTCGAACCGGTGATCCATCAATCCATCGAGACTCTCTCGAAGGGGTTCAAGCACCGGACCTGCTTTGCGCAATCGATCATCCACGATCCCGAGGTGCTGATCCTCGACGAGCCGACCGACGGCCTTGATCCCAACCAAAAACACGAAGTCCGCACGCTCATCCGCACGATGGGCGAGAAGAAGGCGATCATCTTCTCCACGCACATCCTGGAGGAAGTCGAAGCGGTCTGTTCGCGGGCGATCATCATCGACCGCGGCCAGGTGGTGGCCAACGGCACCCCGCTCGATCTCAAGCGCCGCTCCGAATACGCGGGCGCGGTGACGGTCCGCCTCGTGGACGCCGGGGACGCCTACCCGATCACCTCGAAGCTCAACGCCATTCCCGGCGTGGAAAAAACGACCGTGCTGGCCGAGAAGCCGCTCACGGTGCGCGTTTACCCGTGCAAAGGCGGGGCGGCCGATGGCCAGCTCGCCCGCGCGATCAGCGAGCTCTCCAGACGCGAGTCCTGGAAAGTGGAGGACCTCCACACCGAGGAAGGCCGGCTGGACGAGGTGTTCCGGAGCATCACGCTCGGAGACAAAAACGTAAAATCGAAGGAGGCCTAAGATGAACAACAACGCTCTTCGAAATATTCTGACTATCGCCAAACGCGAAGTGGCGGGCTTTTTCGCCTCGCCCGTCGCCTATGTATTCATCGTGATTTTCCTGATGCTGGCGGGATTCTTCACGTTCATGGCATCTGGCTGGTTCGACGTGGGAGAGGCCAATCTCGAACGCTTCTTCATGTGGCACCCGTGGCTCTATCTCTTCCTCGTCCCGGCGGTCGGGATGCGGATGTGGTCTGAGGAACGGCGCCTCGGCACGATCGAGCTGCTGCTGACCATGCCGATCACCCCGTGGCAGGCAATCGTGGGGAAATTCCTCGCGTCATGGGCGGTGCTCGCCATCGCCCTGGTGCTCACGTTCCCGATGGTGGTCACGGTCAACTACCTCGGTCACCCCGATAACGGGATCATCCTCGCGGCTTACATCGGCAGCCTCTTGATGGCCGGGGCATACCTGGCGATCACTGCGATGACCTCCGCCATGACCCGCAATCAGGTGGTCAGCTTCATCGTTTCGGTGATGGCCTGCCTCTTCCTGATTCTCGCTGGCTGGCCGCCGGTGACCGATCTGCTCGTCCACTGGGCCAGTCCGTGGCTGGTGGAAACCATCGCTTCCTTCAGCGTGATGACTCATTTCATCTCGCTCCAAAAAGGGGTGCTCGACACGCGGGATCTGCTCTTTTTCCTGTCGATCATCGGGTTCTCCCTCTTCACCACCAGTGCGATCCTCCGCGCGCATCGCGCCGGTTAACCCTTCCATTCCGACATGAAGAAAAACTTAGAAACCATTCTCTACTCGACGGTGGGCGTCGTGGCCGTGCTCCTGATTCTGGTCGCGGTCAACTTCCTCAACGGCCGTGTTCCCAAGCGGATCGACCTGACCGCGGAGAAAGCTTACACGCTCTCCGAAGGGACCAAGGCGATCCTCTCCAAGCTCGATACGCCGGTGCAAATCCGTTTCTACTGCACCCGGGACGAAAACATCCCGCCGCAACTCCGGCTTTACGCACAGCGGATCGAAGATCTGCTGTCCGAATACCGGCAGGCGTCCAAGGGCCAGATCGAGATCCAGAAGCTCAATCCCGAGCCTGACAGCGATGCCGAAGACTCGGCCAAGCTCGACGGCGTGGAGGGGCAACTCCTCTCCAACGGCGAGAAGCTCTATATGGGCGTGAGCGTGAGCATGCTCGACCAGAAAGAGGCGCTCCCGTTCCTCGGGCCGGATCGCGAACGGCTGCTTGAGTATGATCTCTCGCGGGCCATTTCGCGGGTGGTCAACACCCAAAAAGCCGTGGTCGGCATCATGAGTCCGCTCCCGGTCGCCGGGCAGCCGATGAACCCGATGATGATGCAGATGGGCCAGCGCGGGGGTGAGGAGCCGTGGGCTCTTTACAGCGAGCTCAAGCGCGACTTCACCGTGAAGGACGTGGAGATGACGGCGGAGAAAATTCCCGATGACGTGAAGGTTCTCTTGCTCATCCATCCCCGGGGCATCACCGAGGCGACTCAATACGCGATCGATCAGTTCATCCTCAGGGGTGGCAAACTCATCGCGTTCCTCGACCCGAGCGCCGTGCTCGATCGCCAGGCAAATCCGCGCATGGGAATGATGCCGCCTCAGGGCGGTTCGAACCTCGAGAAGCTCCTGAAAGCCTGGGGCGTCAGCTTCGACTCCGATAAGGTGGTGGCCGATCTCGATTACCTCGGC
>JBAXSN010000174.1:0-6029 GCA_037130675.1 Verrucomicrobiota bacterium | reverse complement strand
ATCCTGACTTTTCCCTTGCCTCGTGAACACAATTGCTGGGGCATCGCCCCAGGAAAATCAGCAAAGCGAAACAGGGCTGTAGGCCCGCGCTATTCTGCACGCGATGCGATGGTTCGGGCCTTCAGCCCTGGAGATATCTGACTTGAAACTTGGTTTGCGGCGAGGGTCTCGCCGGGTTAGTAGAAGCGGCATCCCTGCCGCTTCGCCCCAAGGGAAAGCGGCTGGAAGCCGCTTCTACTACGGAGCCAGAAATTCGCGCGGTGCTCAGGCGTATAGTTTCCCCGACGAATGATCCGGCAAGGCACGCCGCCGGGGGCGGAACTAAATCGAAAACCTGGGGCGTTGCCCCAGGCTGGTATGGGGCGCGCCGTTGGCGCAAAAAGTCCACTTTTGCAAAAGTGCAATTTGCATGCCGAACACTATTGGCGGGACGCCCATGCTCCTTTCTCGATCTACCGCTTCCCGATCAAGTCCATGATCGCCTGTTTCTCGGCTTTTGCCGGGATCACGCCGGTGCACTGTTCCTTGACCACATCCGGGTCTTTGAGGCCGTGGCCGGTGACGGTGCAGACGATGTTTGAGCCTTCCGGAATGCGTTCCATGTTGAACGCTGGTTCCTGACCCTGAACGCATTTCATGAGGCCGGCGATGGACGCGGCGCTGGCGGGTTCAACAAAGATCCCTTCCCGGCTGGCCAGCCACGCTTGGGCGGCCAGGATGCGGTCGTCTTTGACAATGTCGATGGCCCCGCCGGAATCGCGGATGGCCGCCGAGGCGAGATCCCAGCTTGCCGGATTGCCAATGCGGATCGCCGTGGCGATCGTCTCGGGGTTCTCGATGACCTTGTTGTAGAATATCGGCGCCGATCCGGCCGCCTGGAATCCGATCATCTTCGGAAGACGGGTAGCCTTGCCGAGGGCCTCAAACTCGCAGTACCCTTTCCAGTAAGCGCTGATATTTCCCGCGTTGCCCACCGGCAGAATATGAAGCTGGGGCGCGTCCCCAAGTTCCTCGATGATCTCAAAGGAAGCCGTCTTCTGGCCTTCGATCCGGTGTGGGTTGATCGAGTTGACGATCGAAATGGGTTCGGTTTCCCCGATCTCGCGCACCAGTCGCAGCGCCTCGTCGAAGTTGCCGTCGATGGCCACCACTTTGGCGCCATACATGAACGCTTGGGCGAGTTTGCCCAGGGCGATCTTGCCGGCGGGAAGCAGCACGACGCAATCGATATTGGCCCGGGCGGCGTAAGCGGCTGCCGCGGCGGAAGTGTTCCCGGTGGAAGCGCAAATGACCGCCTTCGCCCCGGCTTCAACCGCCTTCGAAATGGCCACGGTCATCCCGCGATCCTTGAACGAGCCCGTCGGGTTGAGCCCCTCGTATTTGATGAAAACATTGCAGCCGCGCCCCACCAGCGTGCTGAGCTTGGGAGAATGGATCAGCGGCGTGTTGCCTTCGTTCAATGAAATCACGGGCGTGGCGTCCGTGACCGGAAGGAATTGGCGGTACCGGGCGATCAGGCCACGGTCGTTGAGGATTTTGGAAGTTGGCATCGAATGTGCGAGTAAAGGTCTGAATCTGGCAGAAATTAAGCGAAAGTTTCAACCCGGAGCACTTGCGGCGGGCGTTTAACGCTATCCAATGCCGCAATTTTCTCAATCGCGGTGTTCATCTGCCCTTGCGAGGCGTTATGGAGCATGAGAACCAGCGGCACGGTTTCCTCTTCCTGCGCTTCGGGCTGAATGACCGAAGCGATGCCGATCTGGTTTTCGGAAAGGATGCCGGCGATCAGGGCCAGCACGCCGGGTCGGTCGATAACGGCCAACCGCAGGTAATACTGCGAGACGACCTGCTCGATCGGCTTGCAGGCGCCGTAGAGTCCGTGCGGAGTAAAGCCGAAGTTGGAGCGCGGAGTTTCCAGAGCGACCGCGGCTTCCGCCAGGTCGCTGATCACCGCGCTGGCCGTGGCGTCCTGGCCCGCGCCGCGCCCGTAGAAAAGCGTTTCGCCGACCACGTCGCCGTGGACCGCGATGGCGTTGAACACGCCGTTGACCGAAGCCAGCACATGCGATTCCGGCACGAGCGTCGGATGGACCCGCACCTCGATGGGGCAGCTTTCTGTGCAGCTTTCGTCGGACTTGATGACGGCGAGCAGCTTGATTTTATAGCCCATCTTCTTGGCGAACTCGATGTCCGCCGCGGTGATGCTCTCGATTCCTTCGACATGAATGTCGGTGGTGTTCACCCAGAATCCATAAGCGAGCGAAGCGAGAATGATCGCTTTGTGGGCTGCATCCCAGCCGTTCACGTCGAGCGTCGGATCGGCCTCCGCATACCCGGCTGCCTGCGCTTCCTTGAGCGCCTCGTTGAATCCGAGCCCGGCCTGGGTCATCCGCGTCAGGATGTAGTTGCTCGTTCCATTGATGATCCCGTGCATCGAGCGGATGTGATTGACCACGAACGCCTCCTTGAGCGACTTGATGATCGGCACGCCCCCGGCCGCCGCCGCTTCGAAAAAGATCGGGACGCGCTTTTCGGTTGCCGCCTGGAAAATCTCTTTGCCGTGCTCGGCCAGCAGGGCCTTGTTCGCCGTCACCACGATTTTGCCCTTCTCGATGGCCGCCATGACGAACTTCAGCGGGGTCTTGATTCCGCCCATGAGTTCCACCACCACCTGCACCGACGGGTCCTCAATGAGATCCTCCCAATTATTGGTCATGATGGAGCGGGGAGGGGTGAGCGACCGGGGCTTGTCGATGTCTAGATCCGCGATTTTGCAAACCTTAAGGTCAAGGCCGAGCCGTTCACAAAGCAGCCTGTGATTGCCGATAAGGTGCTTGTAAACGCCGATGCCGATGGTGCCGAAGCCCGCGATGCCGATGCCGATTTGTCGCATAGAAAAAGGGCATGATGCGTGGTTTTTTGCCGGTTGGCAAGAGGGCGGAAAGCGGGTTTATGAAAGGAGCGTGGGTGTCCCGCCGATGTTTTGTGGGTAAACACGAAGAGATGCCCCGAAAGGGGGTTCTCGTTCAGATCCCCAGCCACCAATCCATGCAGCCCGCCATACCCCTTGCGCATGTCGGTCGCCCCCATCACCAAATAAATATGCGTTGTTGGCCCAATGCTGATCACGCGGCCATCATACGGTTCTTATGAAATCCGCGGTAGATGGATTGACCGAACGGTTACCTTCATCCGGCGTTTTCCACCAGATATATTTGGCCGCAAATGAATGGAGAGCATCCGCAAAAAAATCGGGTATTTGTTGGCCTGCCACACTGAAAAATTTATCGAGGCGCAAGCAAGCAAATGGACGAGGGACCCAGGGCTGGTGCCTTGCGCCTTCAGCGCGTCGGAAGATGTGGAAGAAGGGGGTGCCCCTTATTACAACATTCCCAACTGCGCCTTGAAGATCCACGTCAACGCTTTCACTCCGAGTTCGAGCAAGTTGAACGGCTTGGCGATGAAATCGTTGCCGCCGCTCAAGCTGGATTGAACCCGGTTCTGCACGGTGACCGCGCCGGTGAGGAAGACGATCGGGGTCTTCTTGTGCTCGGGCAGTTTGCGAATCTTGGTGCAAAGCTCGAAGCCGTTCATTTCCGGCAGGCCGACGTCGATGAAAATCAAGTCGAACCGTTGCTCGTTGAGCACGGCCAGGGTGGTCTTTGGATCTTCGGCGCAGGTGATCTTGAGGCTGACGAGTTCAATGGCGGCGCGGATCACCTTGCGGGCATCGGCGTCGTCATCGACCGCAAACAGGTTCGCAAGATACGGGTCCTTGGTGCGCGAGAGATTTTTTTCCTCGATCAGTGTGGCCAGGAAATCGAGCGACTGGCTGACGGTGCGCAGTGTGGACGGATTGATCTGGCCGGGGATCTTCATCAGATCGGCAATCAACGATTCCAATGCGTAGGCCATCGTATGAACGGCCGTCAAATTGGCGTGGGCTGTTTGTTCCGTGAGGGTGTGGAGACTGGACAGCAGTTCTTCCAGCAGGCTTGATTCGCCCTGGTTCTTGATGAAGGAATGGAGGCAACGCCGCATTCCATTGAGGGCCTCAGGCGCCGTTTCGATGATCTTCTTGAGCAGGGTGCTGTCGATCTCGAATTTGATAGTGGTCGAGTTCTCCGGGCGCGCCTTGTGGAGCACCGGTTTCGGCACTTTGAGAATGGGCTGCTGTTCAATGAGATCGGCAAGCGGGGCAATCGGCTCCGGACGCTGGTACGGTGCGAACGGGGGACGCTCCTCGTGCATCGATGGCGGGGTCGGCGGGGCGTGAGGCAACCGAATCTCCGGCACCTCTTTGAGCTTGAGAGACTCTTCCTTGTAAGCTGGAGCAGGCGCGGGTGCAGGGGCAACCGCAGGAGTCGGTTCGGGTGCAGATGCGGATGCGTTCAACTGAGCGATCAAGCGTTCGGCCTGCGCCAGTTTGTTTTCGGCTTCGCGGTTGGCTGCTTGGAGCGCATTCAATTGCTCGGTCACGCTGCCGACTTGCGATCTGGCATCGGCCAGACTGGCTTCACTTTCCGCAAGGGCGGTCCGGGCTTGATCTCGCTCTTGAGTGGCCTGGTCCACCATTTCTTGCGGAACGCCTCCGCGCGATTTGGCGAGCGCCAGCAGTTGCCGGCGGTGCTCGTCGAGTTTGCCGGTCAGTTCGCGATTCTGATTCTGCGCGGCGTCGAGTTGACGTTGCGCCTCGGTCAGCTCCTTGGACATGTCCTCGCAGACTTGGACGGCGGCATCGCGTTCGCTCGCCAGGTCGGCGATCTGCGTCGAAAGCTGTTCGCACTCGGCTTGAGTCTGCGAACAGGCGGCCGCCAGCGAATCGCCGCGCTGGATTTCCTGGTCAAGTTTGCCGGCCAGTTCAGCCGCTTGCGCGTCGATGGCCTCGCGCTGTTGGGTAAGCGTTTGGATCTCAGCCCGTGTTTCGGCAAGCTTCGTGGCTGTTTCCTGATTGATCTGCTCCGAGGCCTGCACTTCCTCGCTGAGGGCTTTGATCCGAGTTTGCGCTTCTTCGAGCCGGGTATTTAAGTGCCCCCCGAGCTGGAGCGCCGCGTCGCGTTCCTGGCTGAGGGATGCTATCCGGGCTTCGGATCGAGAGAGTTGAGCGGCCAAACTCTCGCCATTGAGGCGGGCCGCGTCGCGCTCCTGGGAAAGTGCATCGCTGGCTGCGCGAGCCTGTGCCAATTCGCCCTCCAAAATCTTTCCGCTCTTTTGTGCCTCGTCGCGTTCGGAGGTAATTGCTTCGAGGGTCTTCCGGCCCTCGTCGAGTTTCGCCGAGAGTTCGTCGCCGAGTTGGATTGCCGCATCCCGATCTCCGGTGACGGACGCCAACTGCTGCGTCATCGCGGCGATCTCTTTTTCCAGCGCCCCGATTTTTTCAGCCAGAGCGGCGGCTTTTGCTTCCTTCTCGCTCAACTTCGCGGAGAGGGCTTCGCCATCCTTGCGCGCGGCATCGAGTTCCTGCGTCAGGGCGGCCAGGTCTTTCCCGGCGGTGGCAAGTTGCGCGGAGAGTTCGTCCCCGAGCTGCATCGCGGTGTCGCGGTCGCTTGTCAGGGAGGAGACCTCTTTTTCCAGCGAGCCAATCCGTTCGGAAAGCGCAATGGCCTTTGTGTCGGCTTCCGCAAGTTTTGCTGAAACCGATTCCCGTTCGATGCGAATCTCGTCGCGCTCTTTAGTCAGCGCCTCGATCGTTTTCTTTGCGGCGTCAAGCTTTGCGGAGAGTTCGTCACCAAGCTGCACCGCGGCATCGCGATCCCCGGTGACGGCGCCTAATTGGGCTTTGAGGCCGGTGATCTCGCCTTCCAACGCGACGATCTTCTCTGAAAGCGAAGCGGCATTGGCTTCGGTGTCCGCCAGTTTCGATGAAAGCTTCTCGCCGTTCTTGCGGGCCTGATCGCGCTCTCCGGTGAGCGCTTCTACTGCCTTCTGTGTGGCGTCAAGCTTGGCGGAGAGTTCGTCACCAAGCTGCACCGCTGCATCGCGATCCCCGGTGACGGCGCCTAATTGGGCTTTGAGGCCGGTGATCTCGC
>JBAXSN010000173.1:0-6085 GCA_037130675.1 Verrucomicrobiota bacterium | reverse complement strand
CCTGACTTTTCCCTTGCCTCGTGAACACAATTGCTGGGGCATCGCCCCAGGAATTAACGCATATAGAAGTCAAGGGCTGAAGGCCCGAACCATTCCGGGAAGATGGGGCGGGCTTTCAGCCCTGATAGCGTTGTTTTTGGATTCCTGGGGCTTCGCATAGCCTCCGCCCCAGGTATGGGACAAAACGCTTTGCGTTGTATGCGATCCTATACACAATAAACACTCGGTACGCCGCCTGTGTATCAGGGAATTTCACACCCTGTAACTTTCCGGTCCTGCACCCCTGGCACTCCCTGCGATCTATGATCCATAAAGAAAGCCACTTTCCCGAATAAACCACCCATCCAATCATTTGTGATAATCCGCTCACCGGTTTGTCACAAATATACATCGCAGCCCGATAAGATTTCACATTCCGCCCCTTGCCACTTCTCCAAAAGTGGCCGAACTTCACAAAATGGAACAGCAAATGCTTAAGAAATCCGCTGTGCTTACCGAACCCAAGACTGCGGTATCCAAACGCCGCAAGCCAACCGTTGTGCAGATTTTGAAAGACGCTTACCGGATCTACTGCCGGGATCGCGCCACCCGCAGTGCGCTCCGCCAGGTTTTACGAGGAGGGTAAGTTTAGGTCCACATTGGCGACCGGCTGAGCGCACGATGACTGGTTTCTTCGAGGCCGTATCAAAGCTGGAGGATAAGGCAGCCGGGGCTTGCAATTAGCTCCTGCATCCCGGAATGCAACATTTCCATTAGCAAATCTTGACATTGGCCCTAGTTTTCAGCGGCAATCGGGCTCCAGCAGCCCAAACCTTCCGATATGAAATTTCCCGCACTCGATTGGAGCAAAATCAAGACCTACTCCATCTCGGAGCGTCCCAGCAAAGTCGCTGTGGAGGATTTCGCCTCCCCTCATCGGGCCGGGGAATCGTTTGCGGGCTTTCTCAATGCGCTGCCTAATTTCCTCGCCGCGCACGACTTCAAGGAAATCGTCGACGCCATGGCCGAGGCGGTGCGCAATAACCGGACCGTGCTGCTCATGATGGGGGCGCATCCGATCAAGTGCGGGTTGAACCCGGTCCTGGTCGATGCGATGCGCTCGGGGCTGATTCAGGGCGTTGCGTTCAACGGAGCGGCGGCCATTCACGATTTCGAAACCGCGTTCCAGGGCGAGACCAGCGAGGATGTGCAGCGCGGGCTGGACGATGGCACTTTCGGCATGGCCGATGAAACCGGCCGCTTGATGAACGCGGCGTTCAAGTCCGGGGTGGAATGCGGCTGGGGAGCCGGAAAAGCGTTGGCTGAAACCATGGCGGGGTTTCCAAACAAACACCTCAGCTTGCTGCGCACGGGACTCGAATGCGAAATTCCGGTCACCGTTCACATCGCCGTGGGCACGGATATCATCCACCAGCACCCGACCGCCAGCGGCGCAACGTTGGGCGAAGCGAGTTTCCGCGATTTCCAGCGGTTTGCTTCCGTGGTCGCCACGCTGGAAGGCGGCGTGGTGCTCAACATCGGCAGCGCCGTCGTGATGCCGGAAGTCTTTCTCAAAGCCCTGACGGTGGCGCGGAACCTCGGGCACAACGTCAACCAATTCACCACCGCCACCTTCGACATGATCCGGCAGTATCGCCCTACGGAGAACGTCGTCCGCCGGCCCACCCATCTGGGCGGCAAAGGGTACTACATCGTCGGCCATCACGAGTTGATGGTACCCTTGCTTTTCGCAGCGGTGAAGGAGCGGCTGGCGCAATAATTCATCCTTCCAAAACTGCCCTTCATCAGTCAGCTTCCTCTACCATGCTCCGCTCCCGTTTCGAACAGATCGCCTGCCGCTTCCCGAGCCTTCGCCTCCTCGTCGTCGGGGACATCATGCTCGACGAATTTGTCTGGGGCAAAGTCGCCCGCATTTCCCCGGAAGCCCCCGTGCCCGTGGTGGAAGTCGATCGCGAAACGAGCTATCCGGGCGGAGCCGCCAACGTGGCCCGCAATCTTCGGGAGTTTTCCGAAGACGTTTCCCTGCTCGGCTTGATCGGAACCGACCCCCATGCGGCGCAACTCAAACAGTTGCTTTCCTCCGAGCGCATTCGGCTCGATAGCCTCGTGGAAGATCCCGCTTACCAGACGATTGTGAAGACGCGGATCATCGCCCGGCACCAGCAGGTCGTGCGGGTGGATCGCGAACGAAAAATCGCGCTCTCGCCCGTTCAGATTGCTCAAGCCCTCGCCCGGCTCGATTCGCTTATGACCGCCATCGATGGCGTGATCATTGAGGACTACGCCAAAGGCCTGCTCTCCCAGGAGTTTGTCGATGCCATCATCACACGGGCCCGCAAAGCCGGGAAAGTGGTGACCATTGATCCGAATCCGGGCAACCGGCTAAAATGGAATGGCGTTACCGCCATCAAGCCGAACCGCAGCGAAGCATTCGCCACGGCGGGGATTCCGCTGAGCGATCCGGTGGAACCCGCGACCGCCGACACGGCCCTGGCCGAAGTGGGCCGCACTCTGCTCGAGCGCTGGGACACCCAGAGCGTCTTTATCACCCTGGGCGAACAAGGCATCATGCTCTTTCAGCGCGATGCCGAGCCCTTCCACATCCCGACCCGGGCTCAGGAGGTCTTCGACGTTTCCGGCGCGGGCGACACCGCCATCGCCCTCTTCACCCTGGCGCTCTGTGCCGGGGCCAGCGCGACCGAGGCCGCTGAAATCGCCAACCACGCCAGCGGCATCGTCGTCGGCAAGCTGGGCACCGCCACCGTCTCGCCAGCTGAGCTTCTGAACAGTTTTGAACCCCGTGGAGCTGCCTGATTCCACGCCACGCCCGGCGGTGTTCCTAGACCGCGACGGCACCTTGATGGAAGAGGTGCATTATTGTGCCGCCCCCGCGCTGGTGCGGGTGTTTCCCGGAACGGCGAACGCCATCCGAAGGCTCAAGGAGAGCGGGTACCTGGTGGTGATCATCACCAACCAGAGCGGGATCGGCAGAGGACTGCTCACCGAAGCGCAATACCACGCCGTGCAGGCGGAGTTGATGAGGCAGTTGGAAGAAGAGGGGAAAATGGGACGGATGGGACTTATAGGACAGATGGGACGGATGGAAGACTCAGAACTCTCCCCGTCTTCCCCCATAGCCGCGTCCTACTTCTGCCCTGACGCCCCCCCTACCCCTTCGCCTCGCCGGAAGCCCGAACCCGGCATGGTGCTGGAGGCGGCCCGCGATTTGAACCTCGACCTGGCCCGTTCCTGGTTCGTTGGAGATAAGGCGGCGGATATCGGCTGCGGGAAACGGGCGGGCACCCGGACGATCCTCGTTCAGACGGGTTACGGGGCCTCTGAGGCGAAAACTGCCGACTCAATGGGGGTTTCCCCTGATTTTGTAGCGAAAGATGTTGTCGCTGCGGTAGAGATCATTCTACACAATTAGAATGCCCAATTCCAAGAGCGTCGCCGCCATCATTCCTGCCCGTTGGGGCTCGACTCGGTTCCCCGGCAAGCCGCTCCACCTGATTGCCGGCAAACCGCTCATCCGGCACGTCTGGGAGCGGACGCTGAAGGCGAAATCGATCGGCCAGGTGATCATCGCCACCGACGACATGAGAATCGCGGAGGCGGCCTTTGAATTTGGGGCGGAAGTAGCCATCACTTCGTCCAAACACCGCAGTGGCACGGATCGGATCGCCGAAGTCGCCAAGAAGCTCAAAGGCATTTCGCACGTCATCAATGTTCAAGGCGACGAGCCGCTGGTCGATTCCGCCTTGCTGAACCGGTTGACCAAAACGCTCCTCGCTCATCCCAAACTGGGGATGATTACCGCCGCGTGCGAGTTTGCTTCGAAGGAAGATGTCCAGAATCCCAACGCCGTGAAAGTCGTCCTCGACCGGGACGGCAACGCCCTTTTCTTTTCCCGCAGCCCGATTCCCTATACTCGGGACACCTCGGCGGCCATCCCGTATCTCCGGCATCAGGGCCTCTACGGCTATTCACTCGATTTCCTGCTTCAATTCGTGAAATGGAAGCCGTCGCGGTTGGAAAAGGTGGAGCAACTCGAACAGTTGCGTGCCTTGGAGAACGGCGCGAAGATCCGGGTGCTGATCACCAAGAGCGCCTCCGTGGGTGTGGACACCCCCGCCGACGCCGTGGCCGTGGAGCGGATGCTCGGAAAGCGGAAACTTTGAATCGAGTCGGAATTTAGCAATCAGCAAAAAACTTTATGAAATACATCTTCGTAACCGGTGGCGTGGTCAGTTCACTTGGCAAAGGGCTCGCGGCCGCCTCGCTTGGCACCTTGCTTGAACATCGCGGGCTTAAGGTCGTTCTCCAGAAATTCGATCCCTACCTGAATGTCGATCCGGGCACGATGAGCCCCTTCCAGCACGGCGAAGTCTATGTGCTCGACGACGGCGCGGAAACCGACCTCGACCTGGGCCACTACGAGCGCTTCACCAACTGCGTCCTCTCCCGCTACAACAATCTGACCAGCGGCCAGGTCTATCAGAGCGTGCTCGATAAAGAGCGCCGGGGCGATTACCTCGGCAAGACCGTTCAAGTGATTCCGCACGTCACCGACGAGATCAAGGCCCGCCTGCGCCAGCTTGAGCAGGAACAACGTTGCGACGTCCTGATTACGGAAATCGGCGGCACCACCGGCGACATTGAAGGCCTCCCGTTCCTGGAAGCGATCCGGCAGTTCACGCTCGAAGTCGGTCCGCAGAACGCCATCATCATGCACGTCACGCTCGTGCCTTACATCAAGGCCGCCGGCGAACTGAAGACCAAGCCCTCGCAGCAGAGCATCGCCAAACTGCGCGAGATCGGTCTGCATCCGCAAGTGCTCGTCTGCCGCTGCGAACACCCGCTCGGCGACGACGTCCGCCAAAAGCTCTCGATGTTCTGCAACGTCCCGGTCGATGCCGTGGTCGAAGCCCGCGACGTGGACCACACGATCTACGAAATGCCGTTGATGCTCCAGAAAGAGCGCCTGGACGAAACCGTTGTCCAGCTTCTCGGCCTCCAACAGCGCGCCACGCCTGTGGCCGACATGGTGAACTGGAAAAAGTTTGTCCAGCGCGTCATCAGCCCGAAAAAGCGCGTGAAAATCGCCGTGGTGGGCAAATACATCGAGCTTCAGGACGCCTACAAGAGCATCTACGAATCGCTCACCCACGCCGCCGCCGCGAACGATTGCGGCATCGACCTGGTGCGACTGGATGCCGAGTCGGTTAGCGACGAGGACTTGAACGACGTGGCCGGCGTTTTGATTCCCGGCGGATTTGGCGAGCGCGGCGTGGAAGGAAAGATTCGCGCCGCCCAGTTTGCCCGTGAGCAAGGAGTCCCCTACCTCGGGCTCTGCCTTGGCATGCAGGTGGCCACCATCGAGTTTGCCCGGAACGTCTGCGGCCTCAAGGGCGCCGACAGCACGGAGTTCGACGAGAACACCCCCCACCCCGTCATCACGCTGCTCGACGAGCAGAAAGATGTGACCAACAAAGGCGGCTCCATGCGCCTCGGCACCTGGCCCACCACCATCGCCGAAGGCACGCGCGCCCGCCAGGTCTATGGCAAAACCGAAATCGCAGAGCGCCACCGCCACCGGTATGAATTCAACCCGGCTTACCGCGAACAAATGACCGAAAAAGGTTTTGTCATTTGCGGCACCTCCCCCGACGGTTCGCTGGTTGAGATGATCGAGCTCAAGGATCACCCTTGGTTCCTGGCCTGCCAGTTCCATCCCGAGTTCCAGAGCAAACCGAACCACCCGCACCCGCTTTTCAAAGGCTTCATCGCGGCGTGCTTGGCGCATCTGAGTTAGACGGCGAGGGCGAAATCATCACGGCTACGGCAGTTGTCCAATAATTTGTTCGCCATAAGCTGATGAGCCCTACTGTCTTCCAGTTCGAACCGTTTTTTCTTCTTTTCCCGTGAGGAGGTCCGTTGCCATGTCCATGTGCGATCCGCAGATGGAGAGGCAAAGTTTTGGCTCGAACCCAAGATCGAACTCGCGGTCAATCATGGACTTTCCCCAAAACGCTACTATGAAGGTCTCCGACTACTGCGGCAACCTCACCCGCCTTACCGGTCC
>JBAXSN010000172.1:0-6146 GCA_037130675.1 Verrucomicrobiota bacterium | reverse complement strand
CAGGGCAAACGCATCAAATTTTGTCGACTCCTTTTTCAGCGCTGAAGGCGCGACCCCATACCAGCCTTGGGCAACGCCCAAGGTTAATCCACATTGAGGAGCTAGTGCCGTGTAACACGTAAAATGACGCATCCAGCTTGTCTTTTTGGCCCAGGGCTGTGTTGTCAGCCCAAGTCGTTATCTACGGATAGCGCCTTGGGCTTCCGCCTTGCCCTGAACCAAAAATCCTGCGCTCTATGCGCCATTTCTCTCGTTACAAGGCACTAGGGCTGAAGGCCCGCGCCAATCTGGTAATCATGCGTGGAAATGGCACGGGCCTTCAGCCCTGGGTCCTCTTTACGTTCAAACCTGGGGCGCTGCCCCAGGCTGGTATGGGTCGCGCCGTTGGCGCTTCGGAATGCTGTCCCAAATCGATTTTTGATGCGTTTGCCCTGTCCCTGCGCATTCCTCACCTCGACAATCCATGCCATTCCGATACTCTCTTGTCAGGAAACTCCACCGCCACATATCCAGCTATGAAAACCTACGATTGGACCAGCCGTTTGAAGGAACTCTATCAAAAAGCGTTGCTGCAATACCGTGCCGGCAACCGCATGCCGGACACCTTTTTCACCCCTGAAGAAACAGAATTCCTGGCGGAGATCGGAGCCCACCCGATGGAGCTCTATGACTACGCCGAAGACGCCGAAGCGCTGGATTGGGAGACTGCGCTTTTGATCGTATCCGTCAGGCGTGACTACTATCTTCACTTCCTGCATCGCGCGCCTTCAGGGCCGCGGTTGACCATGGGTCAGTTTCCTGCCAAGGACGCGGAACTCGATGGAATCCCATGGCTGCCCCGGCTGATTCTTAAAGCAAAGTCGCGGCTCCGTGGCGAAATGCCGCTCGATATGATGTATTGTTGTGGGGGAGATCGGCGCTTTTTCAAACAGCACGACATTCATCCCGCCGACTTCCTCCGCTTTGTATGGGCTTCGAACGGGGACGACGCCAGGCTCCTGGAATACGTGAGGGGCAAACGCTAGCCTGTTGGCGCTCCGCTCTCCCGCGGTTTTGCCCTGTAGCCACGGCCCTGTGGGCCGTCCGGGCGGAGCGCGCAGGAGCCCGGCACCTTGAATCAAAGTGCCGGGCCCAATAACCGTCTATGAAGCGCACAACCCGTGCGTCATCTCTTGTCTTATTCTGTAGCGTCGTCTAATCGCCGAACGAAATGCCGATGGCCCGTGCGCTCTGGACCATTTCGTTGTCTGGCGTCACCAGCCGCAGCCGGTGGACGGCCTCAAGAATCGGCACGTCTCGGACGAAGTAGTTCTGGTAGCTGACCATGTGTCCGAATTTCTGGCGCGCGATCAGATCCACGGCTCTGACGCCGAAGCGAGCGCCAAGGATTCGGTCGAGGGTCGAAGGGGTGCCGCCGCGCTGGAGGTGCCCGAGCACGCAGGTGCGCGTTTCCTTGCCCGTGCGCGCCGCGATCTCGCTCGCGACGACTTCGGCGATGCCGCCCATTTTGAATTCGCCCGTTTCAGTGGGACGCATGAGTTTTTCCCCATCGGCGGCGCGAGCGCCTTCGGCGACCACCACCAATGAACTGTAATTTCCCTGGGCTTCGCGGCGACGCAAGCATTCGGCGACCTTCTCGTAGTGGAACGGAATTTCTGGAATAAGGATGATGTCGGCGTTTCCGGCGAATCCGCCGTGCAGGGCGATCCACCCGGCGTGCCGGCCCATCGCTTCAATGACCATCACCCGGCGATGGCTCTTGGCAGTGGTATGCAGACAGTCGAGGGCGTCGGCCACTCGCGCAACGGCTGAGTCGAATCCAAAGGTTCTCGCGGTGGCTTCCAGGTCGTTGTCGATAGACTTCGGAACGCCAACGACAGGGAACCCTGCCTCGAAGAGTTGCTGGGCGGTGGTCATCGAGCCGTCGCCGCCAATCACGACCAACCCTTCGATCCCGAGCGAATCGACGATTTTGCGGGCTTTCGCAAGCACTTCGGGTTTGATCTGGGTCTTGTCTCCAGCGCCGACTTTGGAAATGAAATGCCCTTTGTTGGTCGTGCCCAACATGGTGCCGCCGAGAATGGCGATCCCTTCCGTGTTCTGGGAATTGAGCATGAGGTAGTCGCCCCCGTCGGGAAGAAGACCTTCAAACCCTTCTCTGAATCCGACGATTTCCCAGTCGAGGGTTTCCGCTGCGCGGACAACTCCGCGAATTACTGCGTTCAGTCCGGGGCAATCTCCGCCGGTCGTAAGAACTCCGATGCGCTTTTTGTTCATGTTGGATTGTTTAAAGTATGGTTTTAAGTTGATGGAGGGAATTCTTTCAGAGCTTTTGTTTGAAATGGATTTCCGACTGGTTGCGGAGCGTGTTGGCGGCCTGCTCCGGCGTAAGATCCCGCTGAGCTTCGGCGAGCATTTCATAGCCGACCATGAATTTCTTCACGGTGGCGGAACGCAAGAGCGGCGGGTAAAAGTGGGCGTGCAACTGCCAGTGCTGCTGGTCGCCCTCGGCGACCGGCGCGCCGTGCCAACCCATGGAGTAGGGGAATGACGCCTCGAAGAGATTGTCGTAGCGGGTCAGGAACCGCTTAAGGATTTCGGCCAAACTCGTGCGCTCGGCATCGGTTAAGTCAGGCAGCTGCAGGACGTGCCGACGTGGCAGCAGCAAGGTTTCATAGGGCCACGTTGCCCAGTACGGGACGAGAACCACCCAGTGCTCGTTCTCCAAGACGATGCGCTCGGCTTTTTCGAGTTCCAGTTTGAGGTAATCGACCAGGAGCGGCGAGCCGTTTGCCTGATAATGCGCTAGCTGTTGGCGATCTTCCTTGGCGGGTTCGTTCGGGATAAAATCGCCCGCCCAGATCTGGCCGTGCGGATGCGGGTTTGAGCACCCCATCACGTCGCCTTTGTTCTCGAAGACCTGCACCCAGCGGTAGCGTTTGCCCAACTCCTCGGTCTGGCTTGCCCAGACATCCACCACGCCGCGAATCGCTTCCAGCGGCATCTCGGGCAGCGTCCAGTCGTGCCGGGGCGAAAAGCAAATCACCCGGCAGGTCCCCGCAGCCGGTTCGCTGCGCATCAGACCCGCCTCTCCAGATTCCGGGCCGCGCTCTGGAAGAATTGCCGCGAAGTCGTTGTCGAAAACGAAGGTCTGCGTGTAGTCGGGATTCTGCTCTCCGTTCATCCGCTTGTTCCCGGCGCAGAGCAGGCACTTGGGATCGTGGGCCGGACGGATTTCACGCGCGGCGACTTCCTGTTTGCCGAGCCAAGGGCGCTTGGTGCGGTGCGGAGAAACGAGAATCCAGTCGCCGTTTAAGGCGTTGTAGCGGCGGTGAGGGTGGTCGGAGGCTTGGGTGGTCATCAAAGTTGAGGCTGAGAATTCTCCGGGCTCCCATTCTGGGCCGGAGCGGGTGCGGGTGTTGGTTCCTGACGGCGGACAAACCGCTCGATTTTCAAGGCGCGCCCGGTCGTTTCATCGATGTCGATGATGGCGCCGCTGAGTGAAACGGGTCCTTTGGCGACCGGGAACATGGTGGGAAGATTGGTGATGAAACGCGTGATGATCGGGTTGATTTCCCGACCGAGGATCGATTCCGTGGGGCCGCACATCCCCGCATCGCACAGGAATGCGGTCCCCCCCGGAAAGATCTGTTCGTCGGAGGTTTGGACGTGCGTATGGGTGCCGACGACCGCCGAGGCCCGGCCATCGAGGAAGCGGCCAATGGCGATCTTCTCGCTGGTGGTCTCCGCATGCACATCGACAAAGATCACGGAAGTCTCCTCGCGCATCTTGGTGATGGCGGCATCCAGCGCCCGGAACGGATTTTCCAAAATCGGCTGGGTAAACGTGCGCCCTTGAACATTGATCACCCCCACTTTGCCCTTTGCGGTTTCGAGCACGATGGTGCCCTGGCCGGGAGTCTGGTCCGGGTAATTGATCGGGCGCAGCAGCCGCGGTTCGGTGTCGATGTAGCCAAAAACGTCCTTCTGGTCCCAGATATGATCGCCACTGGTGACGACCGAAACCCCTGCGCGCAGCAGATCAATCGTTATTTTAGGCGTGATCCCACGCCCTCCTGCTGCGTTCTCACCGTTGACGATGACGAAATCGAGCCCATACTCAGCTTTGAGAATGGGCACGAGTTCGATCACTGCACGGCGTCCGGGTTCGCCTACGACATCACCCAGAAACAGGATTCTTAACATGTTGAAGCTTCCTTTACTGGAAAACCCATCCATTTCACAAATGATTTTCCCTAATAAATGAAGAGTTTTTTATTTTGTAGCCAAAATCGTAGATACTCCTTCGCAGCCGCTCCCCCAGCGATAACTCTAAATTGGCTTTGTAAAACCGCAATTTTTGTCGGACTTATGCTCGTTTGCGCGGGGCGGCCCGCCAACGCGCAACTGAGCGTGCTCGCCGCCAAACCCGACTGGTCTGATTTGGCGCCCTACCAGAACACGATCACGCACGATGATTTCTTGCGGCTGCTCAACACCGTTTATGCACCGGACGGCGCTTGGAAAGGGACGATCGATGTCCGTTCGGACGCCGCGATCATCCATTCCTCTGGCAAAAGCGATGTCTTGTTCCGGCTGGAGTTTGCCAAAAACGCCGCTTCCGCCAAGCCCGTGCCGCGTTACTGGACGCCGGCGGGTCGCCGGGCGGTTGTGCCTGGAAAACCGCTGCAAGGCTACACCATTGCCCTCGACCCCGGACACCTCGGCGGAGAGTGGGCTAAAATGGAGGAGCGCTGGTTTCAGATCGGCAATGCCAAGCCCGTGATGGAAGGCGAGATGACGCTGGCGGTGGCCCGATTGCTCTCGGCCCGGCTCAGCGCCCTGGGGGCCAACGTCTCCATGGTGCGAAACTCCACCGAACCCGTGACCAGTGCCCGCCCGCGAGGTTTGCAGGGCGTGGCACGCACCGAGCTGAAGCGCGAAGGGGTTACCAAAATCCGGAATAACTACGACGGCCCGAACGATCCCCTGAAGTTCAACTCGGTTCGCTGGCAGAGCGAACTCCTCTTTTACAGGGTCAGCGAGATCCGGTCACGGGCGGAACTCGTGAATCAACGGATCAAGCCCGACCTGGCCATCTGTCTGCATCTGAACGCGGAAGACTGGGGAAATCCGGCCCAGCCTTCGCTCACGGACAAGAACCATTTGCATCTGCTCGTCAACGGAAATTGCGGTCCCGGGGAACTCGGCTTCGAGGATATCCGGCACAACATGCTCCAAAAACTGCTGAGTCGTTCCGCCCGGGAAGAGTTTCCGTTGTCCGGGCGGGTGGCAGCGTCCCTGGCGAGCGCCACCGGGTTGCCGGCCTACGAGTATTTCAGCGGCAAAGCCCGCCGGGTGACCGATAACCCGTATGTGTGGGCCCGGAACCTCCTGGCCAACCGGCTTTATCTTTGCCCGGTGGTTTATTGTGAGCCCTACGTCATGAACTCAAAGGCCGTCTTCGACCGGGTCCAGATGGGCGACTACGAGGGAACCAAACTCGTCGATGGGGTCCCAAGAAAGAGCATCTACCGCGAATACGCCGACGCCGTGGCCGAAGGCGTGGCGAGCTATTTTATCAGCAAGGAGCAAAAGTAAGCGCGTCCCGTGTCTAGGCCTGATTTGCCGCGCCCCTTCACCGCTGCGCCAATGCCAGTCGCACCCCCAACGATGCAAAAACTCCGGCGGAGAGCCACGCGAAGTATTTGGCGATGGCGGGCTTTTTCAAAACCATCTCCCCGAGGCTGCCGGAGAGATAGCCGATCGCTCCAAAAACAATCACCGCTTGCGCCATGAACGCGAGCCCGAGAAAAAACATCTGGGACGCCACCCCCTCCGTATTCCCCGACACAAACTGCGGCAGGAACGCCAGGAAAAAGAGCGCCACCTTTGGGTTCACCACATTCATGAGAAAGCCCCTGCGGAAAAGCACCCACCCGCTTTGATTCCCCGTGACATTCCGCGGCAGCGCAGCCGAATGTTCCTTGACCGATTTGTAGGCCAGAAACAGCAAATACGCTGCCCCGGCGAATTTCAGAACCGTAAAAGCAACCCCGGATGCGTAAAGCGCCGCGGAAATCCCAAGCGCGGCCGCCGTGGTATGCACACTGATTCCGCTGCACATGCCCATCGCGGTAAGGATC
>JBAXSN010000171.1:0-6386 GCA_037130675.1 Verrucomicrobiota bacterium | reverse complement strand
ACTTCCCATACTTCCCATAAGTCCCATGCGTCCCATCCCAGCCGACTCGACTCTCCACCGCGCTCCGCGTAGATTCCCCCCCATGGACGTCCCTACTCCACAACCCGCAGAGTTCTTCGACGAGGGCCGCATCGAACACGCGCTCGCCACGGCTGCCGCCGCATTCCCGGCCTGGCGCACTACCTCCTTCTCCGACCGGGCGATTCTCATCGAGCGGCTGGCGAACCTGTTGGAAACTCGGGCGGACTCGCTCGGCCACCTGATCACGACCGAGATGGGCAAGCCGCTCGGCGCGGCGGTCGAGGAAGTCCGGAAATGCGCGCTCGCCTGCCGCTTTTTTGCCCGAAATGGCGAACGCTTTCTCGCGGAAGAACTGCTGGAGGGCCCAGCCGCGCGCAACGCCGTTCGGTTTGAACCGCTCGGGCCGATTCTTGCCATCATGCCGTGGAATTTTCCGTTTTGGCAGGTGCTGCGCTTTGCGGCACCGGCGCTGATGGCGGGAAATGTGGGGCTGCTCAAGCACGCCTCGAATGTCCCCGGCTGCGCCCTGGCTATCGAAAAGCTGTTCACCGACGCCGGCTTCCCCAGGGGCGTTTTTCAAACTCTCCTCATCCGGGCAGGGCAGGTGAAGCCAGTGATTCACGATGCTCGCGTCCGCGCAGTGACACTGACGGGAAGCGTAGAGGCGGGCAGGCAGGTGGCCGCGGAGGCCGGCGCCGCGCTCAAGAAAACCGTCCTTGAACTCGGCGGGAGCGATCCGTTCTTGATCCTCCCAAGCGCCGACCTCGACCAAGCCATCGCCGCCGCGGTGAAATCCCGCACGGTCAACAGCGGCCAATCGTGCATCGCCGCCAAACGCTTCATTATTTCGGATTCCATTTACGAAGAGGTGGAGCGTCGCATGGTGGACGCGATGAGCCGGTTGGCAGTCGGCGATCCGTTTGATCCCGCCACGCGAATCGGACCATTGGCGACCCCCGCAATCGCCGACGAAGTGCAGGCCCAGGTGGAAGAGAGCGTGCAACTCGGGGCGCGCTTGCTCACCGGAGGGCGTCGACTCCGGGGCAGTTTTTACGAGCCAACGGTCCTGGCGGGTATTCCGCCGCACGCCCGCGCTTACCGCGAGGAGGTGTTCGGGCCGGTGGCGCTGCTCTTCCGGGCGCGCGGTCTCGATGAAGCGATCGCGCTGGCCAACGCTACGGAATTCGGCCTCGGGGCGGCGGCGTGGACCGCCGATCCTGTTGAGCAGGCGAGACTCGCCACTGAGCTCGACGCCGGTTTTGTGGCCATCAACGGCATCGTGGCGTCCGATCCGCGCCTACCGTTTGGCGGTATCAAGAACTCAGGCTACGGCCGGGAATTGAGCGCCTTTGGCATCCGCGAGTTTGTGAACGTGAAAACCGTGTGCGCGCAATAGAGCATCTGTCAGAAATGATTTTTCTAACAGCGCAAGCGTTCGGAAAGCCTAACTGAACGTCAGGTTCTTCACGCCGGAGGCTCCCACGGCATTGAGCACATCCATGATGCGCGCATGGCGGGTGTCCGAATTCGGCCGGATAATCACCGGGTCCTCGTCTCCGAACTGCTCGATGGTTTTCTTAAAGAACTCCCGCAACGAGGTAAGACTGCGGTCGGTGGGCGTCCCGTAAGGGGTGTTATTCAAGGTCACCTGGCCATCGGCAGTGATGTCGATAATGGCCGGCGCCTTTGCCTGCTTGCCAGGCTTGCCGGCCCCGCCACCGGGCAGGTTCATGCCCAGCTCGCGTTCAACCACCTGGGAGCCGGCGCTGGCCATGAAAAACAACATGAGCACAAAGACCACGTCCACCATGGGCGCGATCTGAAACCCAATATCACCATCTTCGGAACCTACGGATGCCATGGATTAGTAAAGGTAAAGATTTGCGGTGTTCAGGAGCCTCGCGTTATTGGCCGTTCTTTCCGGGGACGTCTTTATCGACGACCGAGAAAGTGACGTTTGCGATCCCGGAATCGCCCACGGCTTTAAGGATCTGCCGTAAAAAATCGTAGCGCACGGCCCGGTCGGCGCGGATCAAGACGCGGGTTTGCGGCATTTTCGAGACTTTTTCACGCAGCATCGGAACCATCTGGGCCGCGGCGGCAAACGGGACGTTATCGACCTCGATGGAACCCATGTTATTGATGACTCCCCACGAGACGTTGACGATGATCTGGCCGCCCTTGGTCGGTTTCGGGGCCTTGGCGTCTTTGGCGACAGCCAGGCTGATGTTCCGATTGCTCTGAAGGACTTCCGTGGAGCTGATCGACATGAAGAAGACGAGCAACACCAACAGAATGTCGATCATCGGAGCGATCTGAAACTCCGGATCTTCTTCTGGCGCATTGCGCGTGGCGGCCCGCGCGGCCTTGCCTTTGGTGGCGTGATGCATGGAGCGTCAGGAGATTACTGCGCCCACTGCAAGGTTGCGCCGCAGTGCTGGCAAGGATTCTGGCCAGGGCTCACCGCGCCGTTGCAAACGGGGCAGTTGGTGGTGAGAGCGACGGAAACTTTCCGGGATGCGCTGGCACCCAGGACGGCTCCTGCGCCACCGGCATTGAAGTTCTCGCCGATCTGCACCCCGGAGAGTTCATCGAAGGGGATGTCGCGAATGAGCGAGTTCACCGCGTCATCACCATGGACGATGACGATTTGGGCGCGGTTACGGAAAATGTAGTAGGACACGAAGGCTGGAATGGCGATGAACAGACCGCTGGCGGTCGCCAGGAGCACTTCACCGATCTTCGAGGCGAGCGCACGGGGATCGGCGATGCCGCTCTGACCCAAGACGGCGAATGCCCCCATCATCCCGATAACGGTGCCGAGCAGCCCAATCATGGGCGATACAACCCCGATTACCGAGAGATAGCTGTTACGAGTGCGGATGGTGGTTGCCTCACGCAAGCCGGATTCGGCGATGGCGTCTTCGACGGCTTCTTTGCCGCGGCCCAGGCGCGAAAGGCCGCCTTTGAGCACGCTGGCGAGGTAGTTTTTATTCGCGTTGCAGATTTCCCAAGCCTCCTGGTAGTTGCCGGCGGCGATGGTTTCGCGCAGGGAATTAAGGAGCGGCGTGGGAGCGAGCTTCTCGTTGCGCAGCGTCAGGATGTTCTGAATGACGAAGGTCACCATGGTCACCGACGTGCCCAGGATCGCCAGCCAGATCATGATGATCAGCGGTCCCCCGCCGGTAATCGTCTGGAGGATTGTCTCTTGGTGAGGGGGTGGCGCACCGGCATCGTCCTGGGCGAATCCGGTGGCGGCGGCCAGCAACAGAGCGCTGAGAGTGATGGCGAACGGAAGGAATTTACGAACGGGGGTTTTCATGACTTGATGTTTATGGAACGGTAATGCCGTGGTCTTTTCTAAGTGCGTCTGCTCTTTCTTTGGCTGCGCTTGTCGCAGCCGGATCATTGAAGAAAAGAGTCACCGTACGCAAATAGTTTTCTAACGCAGGCACATATTCTTTTTCGGCTTCGTTGATCTGGCCCAGCAGATAAAAAGTTTGGCTGTAAGCCGACGCAAACTCTGGAGCAGGATATTTCTCCTTGAGCGCGCGCTCCTTGATCGGCTCCAGTTTCGCCTTGGCCGTCGCGAAATCTTTCTTGGAAATCGCCACGCGAGCGAGCCCTACGTCGGTCTGGATGGAGCCCTGGCCGCCATACATTTTCCGAAAATCGTTGTAGGCCGCCTCGGCTTCCGGGAGCCGGTTCATCTCGGTGTAAATGTCACCGAGGAGGCTGGACGCCTGTTTAGCCCAGTCAACGCGCAGCCCTTTGAATTTTTCCAGCACGGGTTTGACGGTAGCGAGCGCCTTGGGGAAATCCTTGGCGCTGTAAGCGGCGTTTGCTGCGGCAACCTCTGGCGGAGCCGCCATGACGATTCCGTTCGGGGCGATGCTTGCCTGGGGAATTCCGATAATGCCGGCGCCGACTTGAACCTGAACACTTAAGGGAGTTGCACCAACGATCTTGACGTCCTGCGTCCGACCGTCTTTTGTGGTGATCTTGTCCTGAGCCGCCGCAACGGCAACGAGCAACAAGCTGATGCCGAACGCAAAAACGAGTTGATGGGAGGTAACGCTGGGGCTTAGCTTCATGTGTTCGGCGCCTACTTTATAGTCAACGCTTCTTGAAAATCAACCGCAACCCGCAACATTTTTAACCCGCCATGGTCAACCTGCTTCGCAAATATCAACAATCCCTGATGCTCCTTGTCACGGTGATGGTCATTATCGCCTTCGTCTGGCTCTATAACGGGACGCGGTTTGACCGGCTCGGCTCCGATCAAGCTTACCGAGTTTATGGGCGCCCGCTGACCCAAGCCGATGTGGAGCGGACCGCCCGCCGCTACGGGGTGGCCATGCGCATGGGCTTGACCGACTTGGTTTATGGACTTGGTGGCGGCGGTTACGACCAGAACCAAATGCTCGATAGCTTCGTTTGGAACAGCTACGTGCTTCATCATGAGGCTCAAGAGCTTGGGATCGCGCCCACCGACACGGAAGTGACGGCGGCGATCCAAACGCTCCCGGCTTTCCAGACCAACAACGCGTTTGACCCGATCAAGTATCAAATGTTCCTGGAAACGCAGCTTTCGCCCTATGGGTTCACCGACACCCAACTCGAAGAACTCGTCCGCGACGACCTGCGCCTCCAGAAGCTCCGGGATCTGGTCGGGTCCACCATCGAAGTGACCCCGGCCGAGTTCCGGTCCGCTTACGTCCAGAATCATCAGAAGATGAATGTCTCCTTGGTGGAATTCAAAGCCGAGGACTTTGCCAAAGCCATTCAGCCGACTGACGAGGAAATCAAAAAGTATTACGAGGGCCACAAGTCGGCCCTCAACTCGGAGGAACTCCGCACGGTCAGCTTTGTCAAACTCGGCTTGAGCGATGCTCAAAAGGATCTCAAGGACAAGGCCAAGGTCGATGCGCAACAGAAGCTGGCCGACGCCGCGAACGATTTCACCCAGGCCATGCTGGACAAGAAAGCGAGCTTTGCGGAAGTCGCCAAGCAGCAGAACCTGGAGGTGAAAACCACGCCGGCGTTCACCCAAACGGCCCCCGCCCCGGAGCTCATTTCAGCCCCGCAAGTGGTCGCGGAGGCCTTCAAGCGGACCGAAAAAGACCCGAACAGCGATCCCATCCAGGTTGAAAACAGCTTTTACATCCTGCACCTCGACAAGGTGACCCCGAGCCGACCGCTCACCCTCGACGAAGCCCGGCCCAAGGTGGTTGAGCAAATCAAGAGCGAGCGCGGCCACGACGAGCTCGTAGCCCAGTCCACGAAGGTCAAGGCCAGCATTGCCGATGCGCTTAAGGCCGGAAAAGCTTTCCCGGAAGCCGTCGCGGCGGCCGGAGTAAAGGCGGAAAAATTCCCCGCCTTCTCCGTTTCCGAGCCGTCGGACAAGCCCAACGCGCAGGAGATCCTGCAAAAGGCCGTCGAGCTCACCCCCGGCGCCGTGAGCGATTTGGTTCAGGTTGAAACCGGCGGCTTGCTCGTCCATCTCGACAACGTGGAGCCGATCGACGAAGCGAAATTCAAAAAGGACGAGGAGACGCAAATGGCCGGACTCCGCCGTGGCAAACGCTACTCCGCCTTCCGCCAATGGATGCTCTTGCAGCGCAAAGCCGCCGACGTCCAGAGCCTCGTGGAACAGCGCGGCGGAAGAAGGAAGTAGAGTGGAGACGTGAAACGCACACTGCACCAGGTTCCGGCTGAGGTGGCCGAGGCGATGGCTATGCCGGCGGGCAAGCGGAAGGCGGCGGGGAATAAGCATCGGCGCTGGGGAACTGATGAAATTGAGATGTTTCATGATCGCCCCTCCCGCAAGACGACGGTCAGGAGTTTTCCGGTGGCGGTTTCCTGAACGGTTTTCTTGACGACTTTTAATTTGGCCCAGCGGGGCATGAGGAATTCGTCGTCGGTCTGAGCTAGTTTTCCCTGGGGCACTGCGCCTTTGGCGATTTCGTCTTTGAAGGTCCGGACGAGGGGGGAGATGTCGCGGGCGGCGGTGGCACCGTCTGGCATCTGATTCGCGGTAGCGTCTTGTAGATGCTGTGGTCCTCCCTTTCCATTACCCACAAGTCTGAATTACCGAATCGCGTGAGTGCATCGCAGCGTTTGGTCTTTTTGGACAGATATCGATGCCCCGCAAAGTGGGCTCCACGCGGCATGAAAATAGTCGGTGTTGCGACCGAAGCGGTGGTGGCCCTCCACCGCCTTTGGGGCGCTTCAAAGCAACCATTAAACCCGAACTCCCGAAGCCCTCTCTGAAAACAACACACAATTTGGTGTGTAGCCGCCCCGCTCATTCGGGGCGGCGATGTGGACCTGAGCCTCTTGCCTCTTGTTTGCGCTCGACGCGC
>JBAXSN010000170.1:0-6502 GCA_037130675.1 Verrucomicrobiota bacterium | reverse complement strand
CCCTAGCTCCTCAATGTGGATTAACCTTGGGCGTTGCCCAAGGCTGGTATGGGGCCGCGCCTTCAGCGCTGAAAAAGGAGTCGACAAAATTTGATGCGTTTGCCCTGCCCATCTTCAGCATTGCCCAATCGCGATTCAGCCTTTAGGGAACATGGCGTGTCATCCGAATTCTTTTCTCAATCCGATCTTGCCGAGCAGTCCATCGTCGCCGCACTGGCCGAAGACGTTGGGCCGGGCGATGTAACGTGTGAATATTTCGTAACCGCCGGCCAGAAGGGCCACGCCCGGATCGTCGCCAAGGAAGCGGGAGTCGCCGCCGGGGTCGAAGTGGCCGCTGAAGTTTTCCGGCGGGTCGAGCCCACGCTGCAGCTCGAAGTGCTGCGCGCCTCCGGCAGCCTGGTGGCTCCTGGCGACACGGTGCTCACTATCGATGGCGATGTCCGCTCCATCCTGACGGCGGAACGCGTGGCCCTGAACTTCATCCAGCGCCTCAGCGGCGTGGCATCGCTCACGCGGCACTTCGCCGATGCGGTCGACGGGACCGGCGCGAAGATCCTCGATACCCGCAAGACCACTCCGGGATTGCGCGCCTTGGAAAAAGCAGCCGTGGTAGCCGGCGGTGGGACGAATCACCGCTTCGGCTTGTATGACATGGTGCTGGTCAAGGACAACCACTTGGCCGCTCGCGATGATCTCGATTTCTTGCGATCCGCCATTGCACGGGTCCGCGCGGAGCGTCCGGGCATCCGAGTGGAACTCGAAGCCGACACCCTCGACCAAGTGCGCGGATTCCTCACGCTGGAGGGCGTCGATGTCATCTTGCTCGATAACATGACGCTGAATCAAATGCGCGAAGCGGTGGCGCTTGGCGCGGGCCGGGTGGAGTTCGAAGCCAGTGGCGGCGTGAATCTCGAAACCGTGCGGGCCATCGCCGACACCGGCGTGAATCTCATTTCCGTCGGAGCGCTGACCCACTCCGCCAAGGCGCTGGATTTTTCGCTCGACCTCCAGCGCGAGCGGCCATAGGCAGCCATGAAGAACTCACGCGAAGCCGAATTGGGGAAGACGGGGAGACGCGGAGAGGGGGGGGCGGGGAGAGGGCGTAACCGCGAATGGACGCGAAGGAACGCGAATGACGGAAGGGTCTCACGCGAAGCCGCGAAGCCGCGAAGGAGAGGTGAAGTTGATTTTACCTCTAAAATCTCCTCGTTCCCAAGTTTCACTTGGGAACGCACCCATCTTCGAAGCTGTGCTTCGCGGGCGTTCGGCAGCACGTTGAATCACCGCAATGCGGGTGAGGGTAAGCTATTTTGGAGCGCATCAGCGAGACGAGGGGTGGCGAAGCCAAGCTTCGAAGATGGGGTCATTACGGAGTGCAACTTCGTAACGAGATCTGAATCTGCGTCCTCTCCCAAAGCGGCGCAGAAGCGCACGCACTACAAGACGCTGGCGCGCATGATGGGGTTCCATTTGGCGCCCCAGCGTCTTGTAGTGCTGTGGTTCTCCACAGCTTTGGGAGGGCGCGTTGGATCACCCCTGTGCGAGAGAGCCACCTCGGCGCCACGACAGAGCGGGGCGGCTACAGGAGAGTGGCCATCTTGGCCGCTCCGGGCGGCGGGCGGGACGCCCACGTTCCTGTCCAGAACTTCGCGTCTTCGAGTGAGACAATAAGAGCCATGAAGAACTCACGCGAACCCGCGAAGCCGCGAAAAGAGGACGGAGAAGTTGACTCTAGCTCAGAACTTCGCGCCTTCGCGTCTTCGCGTGAGCAAAAACTCTCGACCGCACGCCATATCGCGCGCGAAATCCTCGTCTTCGACGAAATCGGCTCGACCAACGACGAGACTGCGCGGCTGGCGCGGGCCGGGGCGGAATCGGGGCTGGCGGTGTTCGCCGAGCGGCAGACGGCGGGCAGGGGCCGGTTCGCGCGGCGCTGGGAATCCGCCGCGCGAAAGGGGCTCTGGTTCTCGTTGCTGCTGCGCCCGGAACTGCCGCTGACCGACTGGCCCCGGCTGGCCACCTGGGCGGCCGTGGGCATCGCTCGAGGACTGGAGGAAGCGCTCCCAAGTTGCTGCGCTTCCATCAAATGGCCCAATGACGTTTACCTGCTCGGACGCAAGGCCTCCGGCATCCTCATCGAAACCGCAGTCGGCGAGAACAGCTTTGCGGTGGTCGGGATCGGCGTGAACGTCAACCATGCTCGCGAAGATTTCCCTGAAGAGTTGGCGGACAAAGCCATTTCCCTTCGAGGAGCGGCGGGCGCCGACGCTCCGGATTTCGACCGGCAGCTTGTGGCGGCGGCGCTCCTGCGCAACTTGGATGCGCTCTATCCGGCGCTGGTCGGCGATTTCTCGCCGGTGATTGCCGAGGCCGAATCGCGCAGTCTGCTGCTCGGCCAATGGATCGAAGTGGCTGGAGCGGCGGAACCGATCCAAGGCGTCGTCGAAGGACTGGAGCCGGACGGTAGTCTCAGATTGCGTGGCGCCGAAGGCCAGGTGCAGGTCGTTTCAGGCGGAGAAGTGACCGTTTCCAAATGGGACCGGGACATCGGGTGATCGGCCGGATTCAGACGGCCGATCACCCCCCCAAAGACGGACGGGCCGCCTGATCGGTACCCCCTGGAGACTTTCCCCAAAACCTCCAGGCAACCCTTCCGATCAAGCAGCCCTCATTCCACGATCCAAACGCCATCCCACCTGGCGTATCCTCCGGACCCCTGGACGGCTCTTGGATCCAACCCTACATGTCATTTGGTTTCCCCATCACACCCGGCGACGAGTAGCAAAATCCGTGCCAGTGCTGTGATGCAGGGGAATCAAGGACTCCGGAGGCCGAACTCGCCGAGGTTCCGTCTAAAAAAGAACACGACTGGCTATTTTTAGCCTGCAATCATCGGGAACTCGCCCTGCTTGCTGCAGGAAATCAACCCGCAAGAGCTAAAGCAGGCGTGGCTGGAAATTGCCGCCACTGCGGAAGAAGAAATCATCCGCTTGGCCAATGCCCAACCAGGACTCGAAATCGGCGTGGCGTTCGTTGATTCTGCCAAGAATCCGGGTTGGCCCGCAGACCCGAATCTTCCGCTTAACGAACAGGGATTCACATTGCATTCGCCAACACTCGTGGGAACAGCCCGTTTTCGAACGCAGGGCGTGCTCCTACGGAAAGCGGCTGGAAGCCGCTTCTACAGTAGAAGCGGCATCCCTGCCGCTTCGATCCGAATTTTCGGAGTAGATTTATTCGCGTCCATTGGCGGTTCAAACTCCAGATTCCGGGCAGCTAAAACAACTCCAGTTCCGGCATGCCTGCTTCATTGCTGGGCTTCAAGGGACGCCCTCGCCGTTTTGCCTGCTCCACGATGACTAATTTGGGGGCCTCCGGCGCCTTAACAGCTTCTGCTGCTTCCGGCATGATCGGAGCAGGTGTCGCGACCGGGTCGCCGAGGCCCTCCTCGACTTTCGCATCACCCCAGTTTGCAGGCACCATCTGCGGTCGAACTTTCGGAGGCCGCCCACGCCGTTTCTTCGGTTCCACGTCTGCCGATTTAACGAGTATCGGTGCCGCTGGCAATTCCGCCGCCTCATTTGGGACCGAAGCCATTAACACCTCGTCGCCCAAATCTTCCAGCCGCGCTTTCGCCTCGCCCAAGTATCCGCCGTCGATGTCGAACCCGATAAACCGGCCCACTCCGCATTCGCGCGCGGCCGTCGCGGCGTGGCCGATTCCCACAAACGGGTCGAGCACGACGCTCTCCTGTCCCGCCCCGTGCGCGCGCAGGCACATGGACGCGAGCGCCACCGGGAAGGTGGCCGGGTGCGGGCGTTCGGCATCCCGGCTCTTGATCGTCTCGTACGGAACAAACCAGTTGTTGCCCCGGCACCGTTTGTCGCGGCCTTCGGTGTGGCCCCACCGTGCGATGTTGCTCTTGTGAACATACGGCACCCCGACCGCGAGTCGGTCCACCGGAACGTTGCCGCTCTTGGTGAGGTGAAACACGTATTCGTGGCAGTCGGTGACATAGCGCGGCGAGTTGATCGGCTTGAAATGCCCGGCGGAAACCAGTTCGCCCGCCCGCGTCTCGACGGTGATCGACTTGATCCAGTGCAGGGTGTTCTGGAGCACGAAAAGTTCGCTCAGCCGGATCGCCAACTGGTGCGGCATGAGCGGATTCGCCGGCGCGGAGCCGACGTTCAGGAAGAGCGCGCCGTCGGGCTTCAAAACCCGCCGAACTTCCGTCGCCCAGCGGACGGACCAGTTCAAGTAATCCTCACGGCTGGCGGTGTCGTCGAATTTCGAATACTTGATGCCGAGATTGTAAGGGGGCGAGGTGACGACGACATCCACCGATTCGGCGGCGAGCGCCCGCATTCCGGTGACGCAATCGCCATGATGAAGCTCGATGACTGTGGGGGAAGGATTCATTTCGTAGCCCCTTCATACTTCGGTCGTAATCTCATTGCAAATCCCGTTGCAAACTCGCACGCGGCCCATACTATGCCGAACGCTCATGACGCAAGACTGGAACATCGACTCGGCTATCGCGCTCTACAACATTGACCGTTGGGGCACGGGCTATTTCTCAATCAATCAACGCGGCCACGTGGAGATTCTGCCCACGCAGAGTCCTACGGCGGCCATCGACATGATGGAGGTCATCGAAGACGCCCAAGACCGCGGGCTGACCTTCCCGCTCGTGCTCCGGTTTCAGGATCTGCTCCGGCATCGGGTGGAGACGATCAACACGGCGTTCCAGTCGGCCATCACCGAGTTCGGCTATCAAAACAACTATCGTGGCGTGTTCCCGATCAAGGTGAACCAGCTCCGCGAAGTGGTGGAGGAAATCGTGGATGCCGGGGCGTCGTTCCATTTTGGGATCGAGGCGGGCAGCAAGCCCGAATTGCTCGCGGCTCTGGCGATCAGCAACGACCCGGAGAGCGTCATCATCTGTAACGGCTACAAAGACAGCCAGTTTGTTCAAAACGCGCTGCTCGGCAACAAGCTCGGCAAACGGGTGATCATGGTGGTGGAGAAGCTCGAAGAGCTCACCCAGATCATCACCGTTTCCAAAGAGATCGGGGTGGAACCGATGGTCGGGCTCCGGGTGCGGCTCCAGTCCAAAGGCGCCGGGAAATGGGCCACCAGCGGCGGCGAGAACGCCAAGTTCGGGCTTTCGACGGCCGATCTCGTCCAAGCCAGCGAGATGCTGCATGAGGCGGGCCTGGCCCACTGCCTGAAGCTGGTTCATTTCCATGTCGGTTCGCAGGTGCCGGACATCGGCACCATCAAACGCGCCGTGCGCGAAGCCGCCCGCTATTATTCCAAGCTCGCCAAGCGCGGCCACGAAATCGGCTATCTCGACGTCGGCGGCGGCCTGGCTGTGGATTACGACGGCTCGAAAACCGCCTTCGACAGTTCCACCAACTACACGCTTCAGGAGTATGCCCGCGATGTGGTCTATAACATCATGGAAGTGTGCGATTTGGAGAACGTGCCGCATCCCATCATTGTCAGCGAGAGCGGGCGCGCGATCGTGGCGCACCATTCGGTGCTGGTGGTCGAGGCGTTTGGCTCGATCGAAAAATACTCCTCGAACCTGACCCCGGAGCCGAGCAAGAAGGACCACAAATTGGTCCGCGACATTTACGATATCGAACGGAGCTTGTCGGAGTCCAACCGGACGGAACTGCTCCATGACGCCCAAGAGATCAAAGAGCAAACGCTCTCGATGTTCGACTTCGGCTTGATGGATCTCGATAGCAAAGCGAAGATCGAACAGGCTTACTGGCGGATCGCCGACCGGATCGTGCAGCTTTGCCGCGATCAGGAGTATGTGCCGGACGAAGTGAAGGAACTCCAAGTGGCTTTGGGCGACCAGTATGTTTGCAATTTTTCGGTGTTCCAAAGCCTGCTCGACCATTGGGCGCTCGGGCAGCTTTTCCCGGTCATGCCGATCCACCGGCTCGACACCCCGCCGGAGCGCCAGGCGACGCTGGTCGATATCACCTGCGACTCCGACGGCAAGGTCAGCAAGTTCATCGACCTTCAGGACGTCAAAGAGACCCTGCCGGTCCACCGCCTTGTGCCCGGACAGCCGTATTACATGGGGTTCTTCCTTCTGGGCGCTTACCAGGACATCATGGGCGATCTCCACAACCTCTTTGGCCGGGTCAACGAAGCCCACGTGTTTCTGGACGAAGACGAGGACGACGGCTTTTACATTGAGGAAACCATCGAGGGGAGCACCATCGCCGAGGTCCTCGCGATGACTCAGTGGAACCAGACCGACCTGATCCGGCGTTTCAAGTCCCAGGTGGATGCAGCGATCAAGAGCGACCGCCTGAAGCCCAACGAGGGGATGAAGCTGCTCACCAGCTACGAGCGCGGTCTAAAGCACTACACCTACCTGAACATCCAGAACGGGAAGTAGGGGAGGGGAATGGGAAGGGGAAGGGGACTGATGGGACTGATGGGACTGATGGGACTGATGGGACTGATGGGACTGATG
>JBAXSN010000017.1:0-31535 GCA_037130675.1 Verrucomicrobiota bacterium | reverse complement strand
ACGCGAACGCGGCTGCGCCCAGGGAACTTGCACCATCTCCGTGCGCCCATCGGGCATGCCTCCGAAATTTCCTCCCCCCTGATAGAAAAAACACTCTAATTCACGATGCGCCATAAAAAAGCCGTTGCAAAACTGCCTCCAACGCGTCCTATTAGCCCACTTGCATGAAACTTGAGCGCCTCCCTGAATATATTCTGTCAATAGTTATCACCCTTATCGCGGTTGTTGTTGCACTCGTGCTTGGCGGAAAAGCCGGCGCTGGCCTATTCCAAATCCCAGCGGCTGTCCTCTGTGCCTTTTTCGCTCTTTTGATTGTGCTAACGTTTCGAACGCGCCTCTGGCTTCTGATCCCAATCTTTTGGCCCGTTCCTGGAAAGCTCGTCGTACTCCCAGTTCCATTTGCGGTTCGCGAACTGGTGATTTTGTTCATATTTGCACTGTTCCTTGTTTTCAAGTCATTGAAAATGGTGAGGAGAAAACCTGAGTTTAAACTGATCGATTGTGTCCTCTTTGCCAATCTCGCTTACGTGGCAGTTACATTCCTCCGAAATCCAGTTGGCGTTGACGCTTTCGGAAGTGAACGGGTGGGAGGCTATCCTTACGCATCAGCATTAATTGCATACTTTGGTTACTGGGTTCTTGCTCGGGCGGACTTAGGAACTTATTCTGCACAACGACTTCCGATATTTTTTTCGTTAACTCAAAGTATTGAAGCGGTGATTGGAACTGTTTGCACCGTGTTTCCGGCTTCCGTTTCGGTCGTAAGCCGTATCTATTCCGGGATTGCGCTCGGAAACGACAATACGCCAGACGCATTGGTTTCAGCAAACACCGAGGAGGGAGGGCGCCTTGTATTTCTTGGACCTACCGGGAGAATCATGTCTTTAGCCCTTTGTTCGTTTTTCCGACCATTAACCCTCATAAATCCACTTTATTTTTTCCGATTCATCACTTTTATAACGGCGATATCCTTAATTCTCCTTTCCGGATTTCGTTCGGCCATTTTTCTATCGGCGCTCATGTTTGCGGTCGCTTCGATCCTCCGGGGAAAAACAATGGACGTCTTGAAGGTTGGAATCATCGTTGCCCCTATGATAGCGATTCTCGTTTTGTTTGCAGGGACCTCAATTAAGCTTCCAATGGCTGCACAGCGGGCGTTGTCCTTTCTGCCGGGAAACTGGTCGGCAACCGCTAAGGAAGACGCAAGGGGATCGACAGAATGGCGTGTGGAAATGTGGAAGGTTCTCTGGTCAGATCGACACTACCTTCAAAATCGGTGGCTAGGCGATGGGTTCGGCTTCACAAAAGTTCAATTTCGAGAAATGATTGATGCCAAGATGATCCGCGACGCCCGCGCTGGCCAAGAAAACATGTTAATTGCCGGACAGGTGCACAGCGGACCTTTTTCTGCAATTAAATATGTTGGAGTCGTGGGGCTAGCTTTTTTCTTGCTACTTCTTTTGATATCAGCTCGCGAAGCAAAACATTTAATCAAGAAGGCATTAGGAACGCCATTTTCCGCGGTTGCCATGTTTTTTGGGATTCCTATAATTGTTGAACCATTTTTCTACGTATTCATCTTTGGAGGATACGACTGTGCGCTCCCAGAGGCTATATTTAGGATAGGCATGCTAAAGGTGATTTCGGCAGGACTGGCCAAATACAGGCAACAAGAGACAGATCAGGATGAAATTTCAAACGCATCTCTGTCAGAGCCGCGGTCACTACCAAGTCTAACTAAAGCCAAAATGTTACATCAGTCGAATTGGCTTCAAAAAGGAGCAAATGAACGTATTTACAATCGGCCTTAATTTGGTTGGAAAGCGATTTAGCAAATCGCCCTTGAGATCCTGATCGATGCCGAACCGAAGAAAGAGAAATGCGCCCGGCAAGCCAACTGAAAGAGCTGAAGCACTTAGCCGCGGAATCACCGGCATTTCGGCGAATAACCAGTGTGCCAGCAGCGCGATGGGAATAAGGGCGAACAACACCCGGAGACTCGGAAGCGACCATCCGCCGAGCACCTCACGCATGGGCAAATCGAAGTAGCGGCAGGTCCGCCTCAGTCCGTTTTGCAGGCTGAATAGACAGGTCGCCGCGATCGAGGTCGCAATCATGCCGGTGGTCCCCCAGCGAGGAATGACCAGCAGCGAAACGCCGGCAAAGAACACTCCTTCCAAAAAATAGAGGTAGCGGAGAGCCTCAAATTTTTTGGTGAGCCCCACGAGCCCCGTGTGAATGTGCATGAATACAAGCAGGACAAGCCAGATTGCCAGAAGAGCGTCGTTTGCCTGAGACCAGGCGATCTTGCCGCCTGTCCAGAGTTGGACAAAAGACTGGTTGCAGAGTTCGAAAAGAACGGCGCAAACGGCAACCAGCGAGCCGGACAAGATGGTGATGGAACGGAACCGGCTTAGCAGCCTGGCTTTTTCATTGCGGACCATCATTTCAGCCAGAGCGCCTGAAGAGAAATCAAACACCCGATAAATAAACTGAGTAATCAGGTTGAAAGTGCGGAGGCACACGGACCAGACCGCGGCCGCTTCCAGCCCGAGGACATGGGTTAGCAGAATCACCTGGCTTGCATTGACAAGCTGGCTTCCCAACGCAAAGACGAAAACATCGAGTCCGAATGAAAAGAGCTCGCGAAAGAGAAGCCAGGTGGGCCGGCCCCATTTGCCACGTTCTGGCAACAAATGAAGGCGCACGCAGCCGATTCCTGCAAAAACGATGTAAAACAACTGCGCAGCAAGACCTGCCCAAACAAGACTGAATATTCCTGCTCCCAGGTGGAGTGCGCCCCAAAGCACCAACAAATTGAGGACTTGCTGGAATATCTGAGTGATATTCCAAATGTCGTAGCGTTGATTGGCTTCAAGGACCACTGACACAGGGCGGAGCATGAATCCAAGGCCGACCACTACGCACTGGGCGAGCAACAACCGGGTCAAGGTGCCTTGAAGGACTGGCTCAACGGCAAAGAGGCGCAAGGCAAAAAGACTGCATGCCATGCCAGCCAGGGTGATGAGAACAGCCTGGATGACGTTTACGTAAAATCCGGTTTGAATGACGCTCCCGTAAGCGGAGCCATCGCGGTCATCTTTATGATCGATCAGCGTCCGGACCACAGCGCCCGTCATCCCCAAGTCCACGAGTGCGATGTACCCGGCCATCTGCGTCACCAAAGCCCAGAGTCCAAATTCCGATTTGGATAAATAATGCAAGACAATGGGCACCGAGAGCAGCGAGTAAACGGTGTTTACTCCCATCAGCCCGTAGCCTGAAACCAGCGAGCGGGCGAATTTGGCGGAGCGGGATAATGCCATCTTTAGCAGTGAGTTGAATGCGTGCCCTGGGGTAGCTTGAAACCGAGCTGTTCGGTGAACAGCTTGCGAAAACGTCTCTCCCAAGTGTGTTCCCGGGCCGCCCGGCGGAAAGCTGCCTGGCCGATCCGCAGGCATTCTTCAGGGCGCCTCCGGTAATAGCTGATAATCTCGACCGCTTCCTCGATATTTCGGTAGCAAAGGATCTCTTTTCCAATTTCCCACCAGGAAGCCAGTTCCCAATTGTAACTCGTCAGATAGCACCCCCCCACGCCGGGGCACTCGAAGTCGCGTCCTTTAATTGTGGCCAGATTGATCGTCGCTGAACCGATCCCTAGATTAATTTGCGAGCTGCGATAAATGTCGTTCGGATTATCGACCCATTTGGCGTTGGGCCAGCCACCCCCGAAAGTTTCAACTTGGAGCTCATAGGTTTGCAGTTGATTGATGATAGCGGCTCTGTCCAACTTCATGGACCCAAGAAATGAAAGTGGGTAACGAAACGAGCTTAGGTGAGGTTCAACCATCCCAACGGGGTGATAGACCCCTTGCGCAACATAATGAAAAGGGAGGTTGTACTGGCGGTACCACTCGCTCGCGATCAGGCTATTTGTTAGGTTGAGGTCGAAACGCGCCGCATACGCCTTGTAATTCTCATCTCCAGATGAAAAAAGGTTATAGTTCCAGAACGTGACCCGATCATCCAAGTTCATTCCGACCAGCGGACACGGCCAAGCCTTTCTCACCATGGAAATCGTTTCGTCCGACAGGAGGCCTCCCCTTAAATAAAGAAACACGAGATCGGGCTCCAAATCCCGGCCAGCCCGAACGAAATTCTGGACCGCTTTCAAGACAGCTTCTTTTTGGTTCCATTCGCCGACGCCGCGCAAAACAGGGCGAAGATTTAGCACTTCCACGGGGCAGATTTTTTCCAGATCAGGGATCAGGCCGTCCGCTTCCCACATTATATCTGATATAAACACTACCTTTTTCAGCAAAGGCGCCGGGATTCGAGCGGGCTGAGTCTTTGCAGCCGGGATTTTTGGGCTGGACGAGACGTTGACAGCTTCGTGGAGGCAGATTTGCTCAAGACGCAGCACCTTACGGTTGCACCACCAGTTCAGGACCGGTCCACGCAAAATTGTAGCGGCGACGGCTCGGCGAAACGGTTGGAATAACTTAGACATTGAAATCCGGCAATAGCTGCATCTGCATCAACTTTCAAGAGCGATTTTAATCTGGCAAGCGCAAATGCCTTTCAAGTTCTTGAAAAGCTCATTTTTTGACTTGAGGCAGCTCGGTGAAGCAGCTATTATTAAACTTTTTATGCGCATCTTGATCGCGACGTTCACTTACAGCCCGGAACGCAATGGCGTGTCAATGGTGGCAGGCGCTCACGCAAACGGGTTTCTGGAACTTGGTCACGACGTGACGATTTGCACGGGATTTGCTCAGGAGCGGGGGGGGCAAAGAGAGATTAGCGGCGTTCCCCGCGTATACCAATTCAAGGTTTCAGGCTCTGCCAATCGAAGCTGGGGTTTTGATGGAGAGATTGAAGAATACCGAAAATTTTTGGCTGGCTGGGACGGTGATGTCGTAATGTTTCACTGTTGGGGAATTTGGTCCACCGATCTCGCTATTCCCATGCTTGAAAGGATCAAGGGAAAGAAGGTCTTGATCAGCCACGGTTTCACAACCCACCGATATCCGCTCAACTGCCGCTTTCCTCGAGGGTTGAGGACGTTTCTGGGGTGGTGGCAGTACAATCGGAACGCTGTTGACGTTATGCGGCACTTTGACAGAGTAGTTTTTTTGGCCGATAAGGCAGATCAACTTGCCTACTATGATCACTGGCTCGCTAAAAAGAACGGATTTGGGAACATCTCTGTTATTTCTTCAGGTGTTGACCTTGAAGAATTCGATGAAGACTTGCCGGATTTTCGTGAGCAATTTGGCCTCGGGTCCAGGCCGATGGCGCTTTGCGTTTCCAACTATTTCAAACCGAAAAATCAGTTGATGGCCCTTCAGGCATTCGCGCATGCAAGAGTTCAAAATGCAGTTATGGTTTTTATCGGAGGAAATTTGAATGAATACTCCCGAAAGCTTGAAGAATGGGGGATTTCGCACGGGATGGGTGATCAGATTTTACTGTTGGAAAGGATCGACAGGAGGAGCGTATGTGCCGCATACAAAGCAGCGGACGTGGTCGTTTGCTCTTCGCAATGGGAAAGCGGTCCTCTTATCGTGTTGGAGGCGATGGCCGCTCGGACGCCGTTTGTTTCCACGGACGTTGGGTTTGTTTCGGGCCTTCCTGGCGGGCTTGTGGTGAAGAGCAAAGAGGAAATGGGTGATGCAATCAGAATGTTCCTCACCGATCTGCACCGTGGCCGTGCCATGGGTATAGAAGGCCGATCCGCATGCGAGAAAAGGTTTGAATGGAATTCAATTATTTCACAGTACGCTGGTCTATTAGAAAACCTTGTGTCGCCTAAAACTGCTGAAAAATAAATGGCAAATAGAAGAAACGTCGAAATGCGAATTGCTTTCATTACCACTGATAACCGGGAACATCTCAAGGATTACGGATGTAAAGTTCCTTACTTCGGAACAGCACCAGAGGCGCTGTTAGAGGGGTTTTCTCTTATTCCAGACGTCGAGATTCATGTCATTTCGTGTGTTCGAAAAGCAATGCAATCGCCCGAAAAGCTTGCGCCAAATATTTGGTACCATCCGCTTCTTGTCCCGAAAATCGGATGGCTGAGCACCGCATATCAAGGGTGTATACGGGCAGTCAGGCGAAAAGTTCGGGAACTACGGCCTGACATTGTTCACGGCCAGGGGACGGAACGAGAGTGTGCCGTTAGTGCTGTCTTTTCGGGATTTTCTAACGTAATAACGATCCATGGAAATATGCGGATTATTGCCAAGGTTAACAAAGCAAGTTTCGGATCTTATTATTGGCTAAATTCACACTTGGAATCATTTACTCTCCCGCGTGCAGCGGGGGTTGTTTGCATCTCGCGATATACGGAAGAAGCTGTCCGGAATGATGCGAAGCTTACTTGGGTTGTTCCAAATGCAATCGATACCCGCTTTTTTGATATCGTCAGCGTGCCTGGCGATATCCCGGAAATTCTGGTGGTCGGAGCTATTTGCCAGCGGAAGAATCAAAACGCATTTATTCGATCAATCGATTGCCTTGCCGGGAAACGAAAGTTTAAGGTTTTATTCTTGGGAACGGCCGAGCGTGGGACCGAATACGCCACGGAGTTTTTTGAACTAATCAAGAGCCGAGCTTGGTGCGAATGGAAAGGTTTTGTGGATCGTGATGCCCTTTGTGCTCGTTTGAAGAGTGCTTCGATGTTAGTCTTGCCTTCAATTGAAGACAACTGCCCGATGGTTGTGCTTGAAGGAATGGCAGCCGGGGTGCCCGTTATCGCACCGGCAGTGGGTGGCGTTCCTGAGCTCGTGACTGACGGTTACAATGGGCTTCTCTGCGATCCGACAAGCAGCAAGAACATGGGCGATGTCATTAGCCGTGCCTTGAACCAACCTGACGAAATTCGGAAATTCGCACAAACGGCGAAGGACGATGCAATGAAGCGATTTCACCCGCGGCGCATCGCCTTGGATCACCTCGCAATCTACCGGGAGGTGCTTAAAACTTCTTCGTAGATCGATCTAAGCAGCCTGCCAACTTCAGACCAGGAAATCGGTTTGGCCGGAGGTGAGATTCTCGAACAGTTATCATAAAAGTACCGGAGATCGCAAACAAGCTTCCGGCGATTATTGCCTTTCAAATACTGGACAGTCGGACCAAAGCGTTCGCGAGACCAGTTGAGGTCGGGCAGCAGCAGTGGAAGGCGGCATGCAGCAGCTTCGTCGGCGGCGATGCACCAGTTTTCAAAAGTACTGTACAATACAAAACCACGTGCATTTTGAAGAAGTTTGATCAGATCGAACCGACTCTTGAGATGCGGTATGTAGCGAATCAATGAATTGTCGGCGACGAATTGGTTAAACCTTAGCCAATAAGGGGTTGACTCACTGTAAGGTTTCCCCACGAAAACGATCGGAGTCTGCGCATCTACTGCGAGTTCTGCCAGTTCAAGCGATCTTTTCTGAGGGCTGATGGTGCCCACACAAATTAAGTAGTCCCCGGCCCTCGATGATGGGCTGGCGTTCAAAAATGGTTCCTCACAGCCAATTGGCAGAACTTTTACGCATTCATCGCGAACTCCGTAAACCAGTTCGAGAACACGCTTTTCTGCCTGTAACCCGACGATTATGCAGTCGCTATTAAGATACGATCTCCATACCAATTGGTTTTTTACGCTTTCGCCAAAAGGAATGCCTAAGACCATTCGAGTGACCAGCGCTTGAGTGAGCAGTCTAAATGTGGAGCGATTGCAGGTCGCACTTAGTAAAACCGTGTTTATAAGCGGAACGCCTTTCTGTCGCGCTAATTTCTGAAAATCGGTCGATGGTGCGCCGAAATAGTGAATAATATCGCCTTTTTGGCGATTATCCCACCAGCGGAGATACTCGACTTCAACTCCAATCGATTCCAACCCCGCTTTCGTTTGCTCGACCTGAATTTGCGCGCCCCCATGAATTAGCATGAAAGGCAACGGGCAATCAAAAAGGACTTTCATCGCTTCTACTTTGCAGTTTTCGGCAAGATTTGATTCGCTCCAACCACAGTTGCGCCAGGAGGCACATTTTTCGTAACCACGGCATTCGCACCGATCGTGCTTCCTTTTCCAAGCCGCACTGCTCCCATGATCTTTGCGCCAGCTCCGATGTAAACATCATCCTCTACAATTGGCATTTCATTGATGTCCAGTGTGCGTCCGCCGAGCGTAACCTGTTGCATAATTGTTACGTTGTTCCCGAGCTCAACGCCGGCGGCGACGATTATTCCGTAGGGATGGGGCATAAACAATTGCCCCTTGATTTCTCCAAAAAAGTCGCAGTTTAGAATCAAAGAAAATATTCGCGAGACCAGTGGAATTTGGTGCTTGGAAAGAAAAATCAGGAGCTTAGCAGCAAGGGGGTTGCTAATCCATGGATTTGAGGGATGCACAGGTTGAGACATTTCATCTATTTTGGAATGTCTGGCCGCTTCGGCAAGCAATCTTTTTGGGATTTTTCAACACGAACAGGCTTCCGCAGCGATTCAGTCCCGATTTGGCGCTGGACGAAGCCACGATCTCAATTCTTGCGGTCTGGCGGGTTTGTTTTTCGCTTGTCGTATATTGGATCACGGGGTTTCATATTACAAATGCTTTCAATCATCACTCCGAGTCTCAAAAATTCCGATTGGCTTAAGCTGTGCGTTGCTTCTGTGGCGGATCAGGAAGGCGTCATTACAGAACACATCGTGCAAGATGCCGGTTCAGACGATGGCACCCTCGACTGGTTGCTTTCTGACTCGCGCGTGAAAGCGTTTTTGGAAAAAGATTCCGGGATGTATGATGCGATCAATCGCGGATTCCGACGCGCTACTGGGGATATTCTGGCCTATCTAAACTGCGACGAACAATATCTTCCGGGAGCGCTCAAGAAAGTCGCAGACTATTTTGAGGATCACCCGGAAGTAGATGTGTTGCTTGCCGATACAATTGTTGTGAATTCGCAAGGTGAATACTTGTGCGAGCGGCGGGCGATGACTCCGCAGCTATGTCAAACGCTAGTCGGGACAACATTGAGTTTTCTCACGTCCGGCCTCTTCATCAGGCGAAGAGTCATTGAAAAGCAGAACCTCTTTTTTGACACAAAACTGCGCGATTTAGGGGACTTGGAGTGGACGTCGCGTGCCATACGCGCAGGTTTGCAATTTGGTGTGCTTCGGGAATTTACCAGCGTTTTCACGGACACAGGGACAAACATGAACCTGTTGCCGAATGCCAGGCGGGAAGTTCAGGAAATAAAAGCTTCCGCACCGACTTGGATGCGGGCAACATCTTGGTTTTGGATAATCCATTTCCGAGTGCGTCGCCTTTTTTCGGGTGCGTATATTTGCAAACCTTACGAATTTGCTATTTTCACCAAAAATAGTCCATTTATAAGGCAACTGCATTTTGTAGAAAAGCCGACATTTCGCTGGATTCGTATGAAAACGTGTAATTCGCTCTCGGTTTAAGCCTACACTGGTCAGCGTAACCAGCCAGCCATTCGCCGGTTCCATCATTGGACCCTCCGTCTTGGACATGGTGATGAATCTCGATGCCGTTGCAAGCTTGGTCGGCAACGGAAGCGACGGCGCACGGTAGCCAGCGCAAGCTGTTATAGCTTGGCGTTATAACCCAAAATCGAGCAGAGGGCGTTGATTGCGTCACAAGAAGCTGAGCGCTTACCGGTTTGGGTCTCCAATTCGAATGACCATCCATTCTTGCGGCCCTCGTGCGATTCGGGTCAGGAGGGTTGCTTTTGCGAGCACTTGTGCATTCATTCCAGCAATCCACTGTTCGAGAGGTTGGCCAAAAGCCGCCCGGGAAGCGTCGTCTCTCGTGATGAAGACAAACCCCGGTTTGAAGAATTGAGCTTGGTTTGACGGGGTTAGGTCCACCAGTCTTCGAGAACCGAAAGGGCGCCAAAGCGAAGTTTCGGGGTCGTCATTACCGATAAATCCGACAACATGATCACTTGGCGAGAGGTAATTGCGAAGTGGCGCGAAACAATCGGCCCGATTTCGATAAACGGAATAGACGGTGGAAGCGCGCTGAATGAGGCGGTTTTCGGGATGTTTTTCAGACAAGTAGCTGGTAAGCGTCAGAGCCGGCCAGAGAGGGCGTGAAGGGGTCAAAATAATGACGGGAAGAGCCGAAAGAACAGCTAAGAGGGCAACTTTCCTCCACCAGCGCCGTCTCGGCAAAAGTGCCGCGCCCGGCATTAGAAGAATGCCGGCGATCACCAGGGGATAATAAGCCGTGATCGCCCGGGCCATTGTGCTGGAGCCAGCCTTGCACATAAACACCAACAGCGCAGTACCTGCCCCGAGGCAAATAAGAATGCCCCAACGCTTAGCCGAAGCTATCTTGGGAATCGGTAGATCCCGGCGACTAAAGCCTATGCTTCCGAACAGAGTCGCAACGGCCAGCACAGACAAACCCAGACCAATGCCGGCACTTTCCTCCTGTTCAAGTTCGTTCCATTTTAGGTTCAGGCGTGGAAATTGGGTGGTCAGGTGATGCATCTGGGGAGTAAGTAAAAGCTTTTCCATCGCTTGATTCCAAACGTTTGCAAACGGCATCACAGGGGGCATCAGGTTGCGCGAAACGGTTTGGAGGGTGTTACCGGCCAACCCGTAAACTGGACTTGAGATTTGAAGATTTTCCTTATTTCCCGGATCCCCCGTCCAGCTTCCGGTGTGCTTTACGTTTTCGAAAGCGATCGGGGCAAAAGAAATCAGGAGTGAGGACAATATGACGACTGCGGTTTGGAGTGGTTTTGTTTTGAGCAGCCCCAGGGAAGGCAAAAACGCAAGGGCACAGGGCAAAAGCAAGGGCAGATTCGAAACTTTGACCCCAGAGAGCAGGGCTGCGGCGATAATCGCGATTCGGAAATCGACAAAGGAACGTGTTTTGCTGAATCGCAACGCAAAGCAAATGGAACTTAGAAGATAGCTTGCGGAGATCGCATCATTGCCCAACCCGCCAGCTTGGAGCAAAAAACAGTATCCCGTGGGAAGAATCCACATCCAATGCCAGGCCACCCGTTTTGCAACGCCCAAACGAACAAACGTGGCATAAAGCAGACCGGGCATTAACCAGAACGAAAGAGCATTAATCAGAAAGAAAAAGCGATCACCGTTGGTGAAGGCCAAAAGAGGCGTTGCGAGCCACCCGAAGCCCACGCCACTGTAATTCATCCTGGAATTGGTGGTGTCAATCCAGTGCCAGCGCCCTTCGGCGAGCCAATGCAATATCCGCGGCACCCGGTACGTCATCGCGTCGTAGTTGTTCGGCTCATAGAGGCAACCTCCGATTGCGGCGAGCATGGCGAGCAGTAGAAAACACGCAGGAAAGGCACGCGAGAAACGCCACTTGAGGCGGTGTGGCGCTGGAAATTTGAGACTATACCGAAAGCGCCACCCAAAGAAGCCCAAGAGCAAAAGCGCCGGAAGCCCGAGCACCGCGTATCCCACCCGGTTAAGTTGCCCAGCAACCGACAAAACCCAGCCGGCTGAAGAGAAAAACGCGGAAATCAGAATCCAAAGCTTCGCGAGGGGAAGAAATGGCGGGGCTTTCGACTCTGAAAGGTCAATGGGGGTGGGAATCCTCTCGGCAGGGCAGTAGCGCATCTCCCCAGCAGCATATACGTTGAAACCTAATGAACGCCATACGTATTTTCGGTCCATTTTACGTCGCCACTGGTTGAGGAACAACCCCGGCGGGTTCGCCTGGCGCAAGTTTTGGGTTGCCTTTGCCGCAGTGGGGTGGCTTCGTATCCCTGCCAAGCAAAAACTTTTTCTTCCTACGAAATAATCGCCATGCCTCAAACCCATCACCCTGTGGAACGCAGTGAAATCCGTCCGCTTACCGGTATTCGGGGAATCGCGGCGCTTGCGGTGGTGGTATTTCACTTTTTCCCCGCCTGGCTTTCGCTGCTGCCAGGGTTGGCGCCGCTATCCCGGATGGCTATGCGGGGTTGTTATGGAGTGGATTTGTTTTTCGTCTTGAGCGGATTCATCATTAGTTATGCATACAGCGCGAGAGAAATCCGTTCCAACATGGCCGATTACCGGCGGTTTATCTGGTTCAGATTCGCCCGGATTTATCCAAATCATCTGGCGACTTTGATGCTTTTGGTTGCGCTGGTATTGGGGTCGCACGTTTTTCATTACAGCGTGCCGTATGAGAATTATCCTTGGTCTGGTTTGCCGGCCCAATTGACGATGACCCATGTTTGGCCTTTTGCGTATGGTGGACGCTGGAACCTTCCTTCATGGTCGATCAGCGCGGAGTGGTTCGCTTATCTGGCCGTGTTTCCTGTCTGCCAGCTCCTTCTGAACCGAGGATGGTCAACGGCAAGGCTGCTGGCGGTGGCGTATCTGGTTTTTGGAGGCTATTGCGTTTTCAGACCATTCCTGCTTTGGCTGCCTTTCGACCGTCCCACGGCGCTGCCCAACGTTGCCGCCGAGTTTATCGCGGGGAGCATGCTTTATGGCGTTTACCGGGCCGGTTCTCCATTTCTCCATTTCCTCCAAAAACACGCCACCGCTCTGTTTATACTCATTTTGGCGGTCGCCGCGCTAGCTCCAGGCCAGAATCCGTGGATCGACCGTTTGGTGATTTTGACGTTCCCATTGCTCTTAGCCTCCCTGAGTTCCGAGGAGAGCCTAGCCGGAAAGATGTTTTCCTCGGCTTTATGGGTGTGGCTCGGAAACATCTCTTACGCCATTTACATGAGCCATTCGTTCGCGGCCCAGTTTTTCAGATTTGTTGCGCCGGAAGAAAAATACCTGCATGCCCCGCTTTCCATGAGGTTGGTTTTGGTTGCGGCACATCTTGCGGCTGTTATCGCCATTGCTGCGGCACTTTACTACGCGGTCGAAGTCCCTTGCAGAAACTGGATGCGCCGGTTATTTATCGCTAGGCAAAAGCACACGGAAGCGCGGCCGCTCGAACCGACCGGTTCAAGGTGAGCTGGCAACATTGTCCAGTGAGCCCGATGGAAAGTGGCGGCGCGTTTTGCGCGGGCCGGTCCGGGGAAGACGCAAAATTGGATTGCGTTTGCAACAACAGACTGGCTTTGTGTGCGTTGTGTCGGTTACAGAACAAATTACATGTGAAGTGGTCGGGGGCGGCATTTGCACCGGCTGCGGTGCGTGTGTTGTGCTTGACCCCACGGGATCTGCCAAAATGGAGGATACCCCTTTTGGCCCGCGCCCGACGTTTCCATCGGGCGTTGAACTGCCACAGCTCGCGTGGACCGTTTGCCCTGGCAAGGGGGTGGATTACGCCGGGTTGTATCGAGCGCATTACGGGCGATTGCCGGAAAACTGGCTGCTGGGCTGTTATCAACGCGTAAGAACCGGCTATTCCGCCGATCAGGGCATCCGGCGCACGGGTGCTTCCGGCGGTGTGCTAAGCCAGACACTGATCTATCTTTTGGAAAATCAAAAGGTGGATGGCGTTATCGTTGTCCAACAGGGCGTTCCCGAGCCTCTTAAAGCGCGGGCCGTCGTGGCTCGAACGCGCGAGGAAGTTCTCGAAGCCGCAGGTTCGGTTTACATTCCAGTCGCCACGCTGGATATTCTGTCGAGATTAACGCTCGGCGAACGCTACGCCATGGTTTGTCTCCCGGACCAGGCAGCCGCGCTACGCCAATTACAAAATGCCGGGCATGCGGCGGCTCGCCAGATCCTTTTCGTTGTGGGACCTTACACTGGGACCGCCCTTTACCCGGCGGCAATTGATTGCTACTTGCGCTCAAAGAAGGTTCCGGCGAATGATCCGGTTGTCTCGCTAAAGTGGCGAGCGGGGGAGTGGCCGGGCTATCTTGAGATCCGCACTGCTGCGGGGCGTGTGCTGCAGTCCAAGAAGATTTATTACAATTTCCTGATCCCCTTTTTCGTCACCCAGAGCAGCCTCCAAGGGATGGATTTCACCAATGAATATTGTGATCTCTCCGTGGGCGACGCCTGGTCGCCTCAGTTCGAAGCAAAAGGCGGGGGCCATTCCGTGATTACCACGCGCAGCGTGGAAATGGAGGCAATCGTCCAAGAGATGGAGCGCGCCGGGTTGCTTGTTACGGAATCGATCGATCCAGCCGTCTCGCTGTCGATGCATGGGCACATGATCGATTTCAAAAAGCGTGGGAGCTATATCCAAAATCGCCTCCGAAAATGGCTGGGTCTCGCCGCGCCGAACCACAAGATTCGTCCCGAGCCTTTGCCGGTGTCGCGAATCACTGTGCAGATGGTGATTGCTTCCCTGTTCTTCTTCGGCAGCACGCGATTGGCGCGCAAGGTGCTTGAGTGGATGCCAGAAGAAGTCATCGGTCCTGTGTTCAACCGGCTTCGGTTGCTTTGGAAAGGATTTAGCAAGCCAGTGAAACGCAAAGGCCTCGGCAATCTGAACATGATCGAAGATGAATCCGTTTGAACTAATCAATGATCGGCTCGGCATGGAAATTGCCCGGCTGATGCCGCGGATTCTGACGCAGGCCAGTCGCGATCCGAACTCTGCCACGTTCGGTTCCTTTGACCGGGATTGGTGGCATTATCGAATCCGCGATTTCCCCTCAATCATTCTCCAGCAAGCGGCTTGGACGGTTTGGCTGGCTGCGGAACTGCCCGAATTTCAGGGCGAGCGCGAAGCGCTGACCCGGCTGGCTGCCGCGGGGTGCCGGTTTTGGAATGCGCGAGCGATTCGCCACGGAGCATTCGAGGAATATTATCCTTGGGAGTGCGGCTATCCCGCCGGGGCTTTTTCCGCGCGCGCAGTGATGCAGTTGGTTGAGGCCGGTGTGATCGAGCGGGAAGAGGTTCGCCCCGGTGCCGCCGTATTCGCGCAGCAATTTTCGTCTCGGCTGGAAAACCAAGCTGGCAACCAACAGGTCGCCGGGTTGGCAGCTTTGGCGCTGATCCGGAACGCGTTTCCTGAACTCGTTTCAGCGGAGCAATTTGAACGGCAGGCATCCCGGACGCTGGCCTTGCAGGATGAAGAAGGGTGGTACCAGGAATATGGGGGCCCGGATCTGGCCTATCTCGCCGTCACGCTGGACGCATTGTGGGATTTGTTCGATGCCACCGGCGATTCCCGCTTCTACCAATCGGCGGGGCGTGCTTTGCGGTTCATGCATCCCTATTTGGCCACCTTTGGGGGGAATATCGGCATGATGAATTCCCGGAACACGGACTATATCCTGCCCTACGGAATCGTCCGGTTCATGCAGGATGGTAATTCGGCCGAGAAATCGATTGCGGGCGCTCTGTTCATTTCACTATTCGAGCACTTGAACGAGCCGGAACACTTTGTCCATGCGATCGACGATCGCTATTTGTGCCATTACACTGGCCACTCTTTGCTTCGTGCGTGGTCGCTATTGAAACGGTTGAATCCAGCCGCGTTGCCGATGCCGTCTGAAACGCTGGCCGGTGAAAAATGGTTCAAGAATGCCGGGCATCTTCTCACTTGCGCGCCGACGGGTTCGGCGGTTGGGGAAGAGCCTCGCTTTTCAACCCTTCTCGCCCTGAAAAAAGGCGGTGTATTTACTGCGATTTCGGGAAGGCTGCGTATTTCTGATTTTGGGTGGGTTGCGGTGGTGGGTCGACAACAGTACGTGAATCATTGGTGGGCCGATGACTGGGAGTCGTCGCGCGACGGTCTTGCTGTTACGGTGAAGGGCAAACTGGTGCCCACCACTGAAACCATCAGCACTCCGTGGAAGCATTTTGCCTTGCGTATAATGAGTCTTGTGTTGGGCGAACGCTTGATCCCGAAACTCAAGGCGGTGCTGATTTTCAAAAAGCGCCGCAGTGGCTATGCTTTTGAGCGAAAGATAGCGTGTCAGCCCCATCAGATCATTGTTCACGATGAGATTAGCGGACTCCCTGCCGGTGCTCGGATCGAACAGGCGCCTCGCAGTTCCAAGAGGCATGTTTCCAGTGCGGACAGCTTCCATTTTGAGGATCTGCGACTCGCCTCAGGTATTTCGTTGGAGGAGACGACTTGTTTCCAAAATGGCATTTTCCGGCGTGACGGCATTTATCGGTTCGAATCACTGCCCTATGAAATTAATCATCCAAATTCCGTGTTATAACGAGGAGGCAACATTGGGAGTCGCCCTTGCTGCGCTGCCTCGCAAACTTCCCGGTGTAGACATCATCGAGTGGTTGATCGTTGACGATGGCTCACAGGATCGGACCATCGAAGTTGCAAAAGCATGTGGAGTGGACCACATCGTTAGCTTGGGCTCGCACAAGGGTCTGGCCAGGGGGTTTATGGCGGGCGTTGAAGCTTGCCTCGGGTTTGGCGCCGACATCATCGTCAACACCGATGCGGATAACCAGTATGAAGCTGCAGACATTCCCAAACTGGTTGAACCGATCCTCCGGGGCGAAGCGCAAATTGTCATCGGAGAGCGGCCGATCTCGGAAGTTGCCCATTTCTCCCCGTTGAAAAAAGGCCTTCAGAAGATCGGCAGCATGGTTGTACGAATCGCCAGCGGAACGGATGTGGCCGATGCTCCCAGTGGATTTCGCGCCATTACCCGGGACGCGGCCATGCAGTTGAATGTCTTTAGCCGATACACCTACACGCTTGAAACCATCATTCAGGCCGGACGTAAAAACATCCCTGTCAAGTCAGTGCCGATCCGGACCAATGAATTTTTGCGTCCTTCCCGGCTGATGAGGAGCATGCGGGCCTATATTTTGCGCTCCATTCTCACGATCTTCCGCATTTTGCTAACGTATCGGCCCCTCTGGTTTTTCAGCGTTTTGGGAACGCTTCCGCTGGCGTTCGGAATCGGATTGGGTATCCGCTGGTGTGTGCTCTATTTCCAGAATCCGATGCGGGGGCATGTGCCAAGCCTCATTCTGGCGACCATCTTTGTGCTCGTTGGCGTGCAACTCTTCGTGTTGGGGCTTATTGCCGACCTAATCGCGGTGAACCGCACTTTGCTCGAGGACATCCAACTTCGGCGGCGCCGCCAGGACTTCGGACATCCGCAGCCAGGCAATTCATGAAGAAAATCATCTCGATCCTGATCAGTTTTCTCATCCTGGGGGTGATCTATTTGCGGATCGACGTTTCCAAACTGCTGAAAGTCTTTGGGAACGCGGATATGGTTTGGCTTTTTGCAAGCCTCGCGATGGTGGTGCCGCTGACGCTTTTTACCAGTTGGAGGCTTCAGCAACTCATGCCTCGTCCCGGCAGCCTCGGCTTCATCGAATCAAACAAGCTGATCCTTGTCGCGTGCGTGCTAAATTTAGTTTTGCCTTCCAAAATGGGGGACATTGCGAAAGCTTGGTGTATGCGGGATCGAGGTCTGGTGAGTGGGGGCCTTGCCCTCTCTTTGGTGATATTTGAAAAAACCTGCGACATGCTGTCGCTGCTTCTTTGGTGCGCCTTTGGACTTATCGTGTACGCGCGCAAAGATGCCCTGTTCTGGGGAATGACCTTGACGGTAACGGTATGCCTTGCCCTGGGAATTCTTCTGCTCGGTTCCACACGGTTTGCCAACTTTTTCTTTGAACTGAACCAGCGCTTTGCACCTGCTCGAGCAAAGGTGAAGCTTGCAAAGCTCAAAGAATCGTGGAGCGAAATGCATGGCTATTTTTGGGGGAGCAAATCAAAGTTAGCCACAGTGCTTCTTACTTCTGTGTTCATCTGGTTTTTGCATCTGCTCCAAATCTGGATGTTCATTCTGGCGCTGAAGGCATCGACTCCGTTTCTGACAAATCTCGCTCTGGCTCCCCTCTCCATATTGGCCGGGTTGCTTCCCCTGACGTTTGCCGGAGTAGGAACGCGCGACGCTGCATTGATTTTCTTTTATGGCCCATTTTTTCCTGCTCCTGTGGCAGCCGCCCTGGGGATGCTTTGCACCAGCCGTTATATTGTGCCGGCCCTTGCCGGTGCGCCGTTTGCGTCCGAATACCTTCATCCACTGAAGGAGACGAACCCCGACAAAGTGCCAGTTCAAAGAGCTTAAAATTTTAAAACTGCCTGATCGTTTTTAACGTCTGCTTTTCTGTATTCGAGATGGCTTTCGCCATGTTTTCCAAGTGCTTCTCTTCGCTAAATGCTGCCAAATAGCGGGCTCGCAGTGGCTCTGCGAGATCCAGGGGTGCGATGCGCTCCAAGGCTTCCGCAAACTCTTGCGGTGCCTTGGGTGAAGTGAAACCGGGATAGCCGGGCGGCAATATCTCCGGGATCGCGCGCCAGCGCGTGGTGATGATGGACATCCCAAATGCCATCGCTTCAATCAGGTTCACTGGCTGGCCTTCGGCGATATAGTAGGTGGGAAAACAGAGACAGTCGTTCTCTTTGAAGAGCCGCGCTTTTTCAGCGCCTTGGACGAACCCGGAATAGGTGACGGCGCCCGCGAGATCGGGCTGGGCGATGCGGCGATGGAATTCCTGCTCTTCGCACTCTCTCAGGAATGAGCCGGCTACGGTGAGGTGGACCCGCAGTTTGGTGTTTTGCCGGTTGAAAACCGCGACGCCGTCAAGCGCGTCGAAGACGCCTTTGTCCCGGGTGCAATGGGCGATGTACAGCGCTCGGATTTCGGCGGGATCGCCGGTGGATGATTCCGCGAGTGGCTCTCCAGCAAGCAGGCTGCGGCGAGCTTCAGCCCTGGCGAGGCGGACCGGCAGCAGGCGGGTGTCGAACTCCGGGCAAGGATCGGGAATGCCGTTGGGCACGATCTTTATGTCCCGGCTGAGGAACCAAAGGGCGTCGCGCATGCTGGAAACGGCCAGGGCAACCGAAAGGGTGCAGCGAGAAAGGAGCCGGTGAGTGATCCAGCGTTCCAAGCAATTCCCCTCGCGCTTGACCCAGTCCCCCAGGCCCACTGCGTGCCAATGCAGGATTACATGCGGGAAAAACGGACGGCACAGGAAGAGAATGATCCAGTCGCGATAAAGCGCCGCGCGTTTGCCCGGAGCCGGGACGTAATAGAGCGCCCGGACACCATAGCGAATGCGGCACCAGATGGCCTCCAAACAGTAACGCAGGAGCAGGAAACCTTTTTCAAAGCGCACTTCGCCGATGTCCTCCATGCCGTCCGAAAAGCGGCTGTTGACGTGATAGCACTCTAGGGAAGACGCGGAGAGGGGAGTAGAAGCGGCATCCTGCCGCTTGCGGCGGACATCGCCGCCGAAGCCGTCGAGCATCAGCTTCACCATGTAGCTTTGCCCATGGTGCGGGGGCGGCGTGTGTGCGAAGACCAGGAGCTTCATCGCCTATTGTTGGTTCAATCCCGAATTTATTTCTGCTCCTGAAGTTCAGGTTTTAAACAGGCCGACTCACATTCCGGGCATTGGCTGTGGATAGATTGCGGATGCTGCTCCATAAAGACCTGCACAGCCATTAAATACTCGGGATCGTTTCGGACCTTTTTGCATTTCGAGCAAATCGGAAACAGGCTGCCCATTTCCCACCTTTCCATGTGGTTGCTGGAAAGATCTTCAATCAGTTCGCATTGCCGCCGCAGTTCGTTTCGCAGTTTCGCCAGCAGGATCGCCGTGACCGCGAAAATCCCAAATCGCATGAACCCGTTCCAGTACCGGAAGATGGGCCTGGCGTATTGATGCCCATCGATGAAGTCCACGGCAACCCAAGTGGTCCCGGAAAGGATTGCCATGAGCATGCCGGCTCGCAAGCCACCAAACCAAGCGGCAACAGCGACGGGAATCAGGTAGAAAAGCGCCACGGACATTTCGTATCCGGTGACGTAATCAAGCACGCCAACTGTCACGAGGGAAGCGGAGGAGACGAGGAACACCGTCTTCGGGTGTTTAGGGGAATTCATAGAGGATTGCAAAACGCGGACGCACTCTATCCCTTCGGGCGCGATCAATGCCATCAAATTCCATATTTTAACGGGGTTTGGGGTGCAGGACTGGAAACTCTGTGGAGTCCGGGGGGGCTTTGGCGCGGCGAAGGTTGGCGAAGCACAGCTTCGAAGATGGGTGCGTCACCAATTGCAACTTGGTGACGAGGGGTTTAGGAGCAGATTCCGCCTCCCGCTCGGACCTCTTCAGGGCCAATAATCTTCGCAGAACGCAAAATACCCCTTGCGCCACCACGGGCTCGGCGCATATAAAGCCGTTCCCTTTTTTGGGGAAATCAAAAACTGGGTAGGTACCGAAGTGGCCAAACGGGGTGGACTGTAAATCCACTGGCTTACGCCTTCAATGGTTCGAATCCATTCCTGCCCACCATTTTTTCACCCGCGGCGTACGCAAAAAGCGGAAGGCGCCGTTGTTACATCCCTTTCGGGAACCAGTCTCGTGAAGTTGCCTTCTCAAGACCAGCGACACCTTCCTGCACTTACCCTCGTCCGAATTATCGGCCGCGCAACGAGGGAAAGCCCCGGTTGAAGCCTCCTCAAAAGTCTGAGCACGCCAAATCGCCGCTCCTCTTGGATGAGCATCGCCGCCCCTCCTCCCAAAACCGGACGGGCGGATTTCCCGCATCCGGCTTTCTAGTAATAGTTTGCTCTATGTCGAGATTGGCACGCCGCTGCATGAGCCTGCCCCAAGGAGAACAGGCCTTCTGCGGTGAAGTAGGCGTTTTTCCATCGCTGGTGGTCCCGTCCTCGGCCCTTCCGTCCTGCCGGTTTCCGAAGAACGCCTCGCAACCTCCCCCGCACGTAGCCATCGAGTGATTCAAGGACGTTGCGCTTGCTGTGCTTGAAGTATTCAAACCAGCCTCGCAGCGTCTTATTGAGGTCAGCGCAGATCGCCTTCATGCCCCCCTCTGGTGCGCCGCGTCTTTGCCCGGATTTTCTCTTTAATGCCAGCCATGCTTTTCTTGCGGGGCCATTTCATGCCTCGCTCGAAGTGGTAACCCAGAAAGTCGAACCCTCCGGGCCGGCCTGCATCGATCAATCGCGTTTTCTCCGGATGGAGCGTTAGCTAGAAGCGGCTTCCAGCCGCTTTCCCTCGGAACGAAGCGGCAGGGATGCCGCTTCTACTACCCGGCGAGACCCTCGCCACAAATCAAGTTTCAAGCTATCGGCAATGGGTATATCGTCCCACATTAGGGGCGCTGCCGTCCCGCGATCTCGAGGACATCAACGCCGAATTCCAATGATGCACGCATTCGGACGGCACGGAGTGCCATCCCTAGTGCCTTGTAACGAGAGAAATGGCGCATAGAGCGCAGGATTTTTGGTTCAGGGCAAGGCGGAAGCCCAAGGCGCTATCTGGAGATAACGACTTGGGCTGACAACACAGCCCTGGGCCAAAAAGGCAAGCTGGATGCGTCATTTTACGTGTTACACGGCACTAGCTTACTCCATGCGCAGCCAAGGTGCTCCGTTTAGGGCAAACCGCTGAATCTAACTTCCCAAAGGAGCCAGATGCGTCGGCTGGGAGGTCACGCCCACTTGCCCGCGCCGGGTGGTCCCCCGCTCAAAACGCAGGATGGCCGAACGCCGTTCCACGCCATCGGGAGACTCGGCGACGATCGGCACCGAGTGTTCGCCGTCCGGGAAGGTGAAATGGAAGTGAAACGAGCCGTCCGCGTTGAGCTTGATCGGCTTGCCGTCCACCCAGACTTTGGCGTCGGGATGGGTGCCGCCATAGAAGATCACCTCGGCGTTCACATGCATGTAGAACTCGCGCGGTTTGCTGAACGGCTGGGCGCTCCAACTCGCTCCGGGCGCGGCGCCGGACCACGAACTGAGCCAGGAACTCCAAAAACTTTCGCTCCCGCCGCCAAGACCGCCCCAGGAACTCAGCCAGGACGCAAGGCCGGCCTGCTGCTGGGCGCTGCTCCAGGAGGCAAACGAACTGACCCCGAGTTGCTGTTGAGCGGAACTCCAGGACGCGAGCCAGGAACTGACGGCTGCCTGCTGTTGCACGCCCCCCCACGAGGCCAGCCAGGAGGAAATCGCCGCCTGCTGCTGCGCTCCACTCCAGCTCGACAGCCACGAAGCCAACTGCTCCTGCTGCTGGGGTGCTCCCCAACTTGCCAGCCAGGAACTGAGCCCGCCCCACGATGCCAGCCAGGAACCAAGCGCCGCTTTCTGCTCGGTCGCGCTCATGCCGCCCCAACTCGCCAGCCACGAACCAAGCGCCACCTCGCCCTTGGCCCCGCTCCAGGAGCTCAACCACGAACTGATCCAGGAGCTTTGCTCGGCTGCGGACCAACTGCTGACTTCCCCTAATGCGGCAAAACCGCTGGAGAGACTCGATTCGGCTCCCACTTCGCCCTTGGGCAGCAACCCGCTGGCGCTTTCGCTGAAGAGGCGCTCAATCAACTGTTTGCGCAGGAGTTTGTCGATTTCCGCCGAACCGAGCCCGAGCAGTTCGGTCAGATCGCTTCCGAGCATCGCGGCCAGCACCCGGCGCTGGTCGTCGGTCCATTCCGGCGTCGCCCCAAGCGCAAAGAGCAGTTTGCGGCCTTCGCTCTGGATTCGTGACAAGGCGGCCATCAACGACTCGCCCTCCTCCATGCTCCGGTGCAAATCGTCGAGCAGTTTCTGGAAAGCCATGTGATAGGGCACCGTCGCAAAGGCATCCGCGACATCGTCGGAGATCCCGTCCGAAGGCGTGCTGGCATCGTTGGAGCGCGCGATCACTTCCCAGGCCCCCTCCTGATTGACAAATCCGATCTCGGCGTAGAATGCAGCGCTGCTTTTGGTTGCCGGGATATACCAGTTCCGGGCCTCCACGTTCACCTCCGCGGAATAGACCTCGGCTCCGTCATCGTTAAACAACTTCAATAACACCCGCCCGTCGTGCATCCGCGAAACCGGGTATTCCTCCCAATCGATATCCCAGTAGCAGAAAAGCCAGTGCGGGTCGCGGGCCACCAAGAACAACGCCTTCGAACCGTAGTGGGCCGGCAACGATCCAAGATCCTCATACTCAGGCAGTTCCCTCTCGGTTAGAGGCGCCTCGGTCAGGCTCGCCTCGTACTTGTGAACGTCCTCGGAAGGCTTGCCCTGGACCACCGGCTCCTTGGATAGTTGAAAGGCGGGTTTTTTTCCGCTGCCGGATTCTGGTGTGTTTCCTGATTCGATGTTGCCCATAGACCGTTATCGTATTAAATGCTCGTTTGCGGTGTCCCGAACCGATGCGGAAGCTTAGATTTCACCCCCCATCCTTAGCAACCGGAATCTTTCCAAATCAGGGTAAGCCTTACAAATTTGAGGCAAGAGTTGCCTTGTTTATGACTTATTCGTAACCTTTTTGCACACATGTTGACCAAACGCGTTATCCCGTGTCTCGATGTTCACGACGGCAAAGTCACCCGTGGCGTGCAGTTCGGAAAGGCCGAAGCCGGCGAACTGCGCAACGTCGGCGACCCCGTCGAGCTTGCGCTCCGCTACAATGAACAAGGGGCCGACGAGATGGTGTTTTTCGACATAACTGCCAGCGCGCACGGTCGGGCCTCGATGATTGACGTGATCGAACGTGCCGCGGATCAATGCTTTATGCCGCTCACCGTCGGCGGCGGCATCCGGGTGGTGGACGACATGAGCCTTATGCTCAAAGCCGGGGCGGACAAGATCAGCATCAACTCCTCGGCGCTTGCCACCCCGGAATTGATCACCGCCGGGGCGGAGCGATTTGGCAGCCAGTGCATCGTGGTGTCGATCGACGCCAAGCGGGTGGCCCCGGATCGTTGGGAGGTTTTTTCCCATGGCGGACGCAAGCCCACGGGGCTGGATGCCGTTGCCTGGGCCATGAAAGCCGTGGCGCTCGGCGCCGGGGAGATCGTGCTGAACTCGATCGACGCCGACGGAACGAAAGCGGGCTACGACATCGAGATCACCCGTCGCATCAGTGAAAATGTGAACGTCCCGGTGGTGGCCAGCGGGGGTGCGGGGAAGCTCGAGCACCTAGCGGAAGTTCTTGCCGCCGGGAAGGCGGATGCCGTGCTTGCCGCCAGCATTTTCCACTTTGGCCAATACACGGTCGCCGAAGTGAAGCGCTATCTGGCAGGCCAAGGGGTGCCGGTGCGCTTGGTTTAGGCGGCGGAAAGGAGGGTGGGCGTCCCGCCAATAGCGTTCGGCATGAAAATTGCCCATTATGAAATGCGACTTTCAGCGCCAACGGCGCGGCCCCATACCAGCCTGGGGCATCGCCCCAGGTTTTCGATTTAGAAAAACCAGGGCTGAAGGCCCGAACCATCGCATCAGCGCACGGGAATAGTGCGGGCCTTCAGCCCTGGTTCGCCTTCCCAATTTTCCTGGGGCGATGACCCAGGCTGGCATGGGACGGACCTTTGGTCCTACGCAAAAACCAAGATCGCGACGCTCCGGTGAGAAAATTTAGCTGATGGGATTATCTGACATTTTTTGAGGGTTTTCTCCAATCCCGGTGTCTTAGCTGTGCGTGGGAATCCATTCCACCGCAGCAATTCAAAAATAATCAATATGATGCCAAAGACCCTTCTCTCTCTGGCGGCGGCCCTCAGCTTCGTCGCATTGCCGACCCTCGCCGATGACAAATGTTGTCCGCCGAAAGACGCGACCGCCGCGGCGGGAGTCAAAGCGCAAAAATATACCTGCGAGATGCATCCCGAGGTCGTGGCCGACAAACCCGGGAATTGCCCAAAGTGTGGGATGCGGCTTGAGCCGGTAAAAGCGACGCCGAAGAAATAGAGCTGCCGAGAAGTATCGCGTTCTCGACGCCTTCCCTGCATAATCCAACCCCGACACGGCCAACAAAGGACGATTATTGAATCGATGAGACGCTCCCTGTTCCTTGCACTGGTGACTTTTACGCTTGGCCTCACGGCATCTGCGGAGGTGACGCTGTCTCGTGAAGAAGTGCTGCGGCTGGCGCTGAATCAAAATCCGAACGTCAAAGCAGCCCGGGCACGGTGGTCGATGATGAAGGAGCGCGTGCCACAGGCCAGGGCTTGGGAGGATCTGATGGCGGGCGTCGATTTCCAGCGCATGGGGACCACCAGCCTGACGAACGTCAACGATGCCGAGTGGATGATCTCCCAGGTCGTGCCCGTTTCCGGCAAAAACCGGAGCAGGGAAAGAGCGGCGGCGGCCGAAGCGCTCGGGGCATATCAAGAACTGCGCCGAGCGCAGCTTGACGTGGCAAACCGAGCCCAGACGGCTTATATTCGGCTGGCGGGCGCTTATGGGCAGTTGGAAATCAATCGGCGCAATCAGGAGTTGCTAAAACAGTTCACGAATATCAGTCGCGGGAAATACGAGGTGGGAACGGCCACTCAATCGGATGTCTTGCTGTCCGAAACCGAGGAGGGACGGCTTTCGGAGAGCAAAGCGATGTTCGAGCGGGATGTCTCCGATCAGCAGAGCCAGCTTAATGTGCTTTTGAATCGACCGGCAAAGAGTCCGCTGGCACGGCCCGAACCGCTCACCTTCCAGCCGCCCACGCTCGGTGCAGACAAGGCGGAAGCGCTGGCTGCCGCGCACCGGCCCGAGGTGCTCCTGGCCTCCAGGAAAGTCGAAGCCGAGAAGGCCCGCCTCGAACTCGCGCACCGGCAGTGGATTCCCGACCCGCAGCTCCGGGTCGCCGCCCGCCAGTTTTCGCCCACGAGCGGAATCCGCGAATACGATACCGGCATCTTTTTCAGTGTCCCGTGGGCGAACCGGACCAAATACAAGGCGGCCGTTGCCGAAGCGGCGGACAGCTTGGAGAATGCCGTTTACCTGACCGCAGCAGCGCGCATCGAAGCCTCGGGGCTGGTCCGCGATCAGCTCAAAAAGATCGAAACCTTTGCCACCAATTACCGCCTGTTTCATGAGCGGATCGCACGAACAGCCAGCATGGCTGTCGAGTCCACGCGCGCAGGATATGAAACCGACAAAAACAGCTTTCTCGAATTGATCACCGCGCAACGAAATCTTCAGGATGTCGAGTCCGCCGCGCTCAATCAACTCATCGAGCACCAGGTGGCCGTGGCCGAGTTGGAGTCGGTGGTCGGCGCCTCGCGGTTCGTGAGTGAGGGGAAGGAGACGGTCTCAAAATGAAGCACACCAGTGCCATCTCTCAAGAATGGACGGCATGGACAGCCATGGACGACATGGACGAAGAGGAAAGTCCATTTCGTCCACTTCGTCCACTTCGTCCACTTCGTCCACTTCGTCCACCATCCAAAATGAAACAGCTCACCCGCATCCTGTTCCTCCTCTTCGCAGCCTGCATCGCCTCTTGTTCCAAGCAGGACTCCCAGGCTGTGACCAAGACGCTGTACACCTGCGGGATGCACCCACAGGTGATCCAGGATCATCCCGGCAATTGCCCGATCTGCGAAATGAAGCTGACGCCAATCCGCAACGCGGCGGTTGCAAAGCCGGCTGCAGAGACAGCCACGCCAGCCTCCGGGGAGCGCAAGATCAAGTATTACAAATCGACCATGATGCCGGGCGAGATCAGCCAGAGCCCCGGCAAGGACAGCATGGGAATGGATATGGTGCCGGTCTATGAAGAAGCGGGCGGGGCGGCGACTCCAGGCGCGACGGAGTCCTCCGTCATCTCCATCGATCCGGTCACGATTCAAAACATGGGCATTCGCACCGGGGAAGTCACTCGCGGCCCACTGCGCAGGAGCATCCAGACTGTGGGGATCGTCGATTACAATGAGACGGCTCTGACGGATGTCACCGTGCGGTTCAAGGGCTGGCTCGAAAAGCTCTACGTCGATTCCACCGGCCAGGAGGTCAAAAAGGGCGACCCGTTGTTTGAGATCTATTCGCCGGACCTGGTTTCGGCTCAGAATGAATACCTGATCGCGGTGGGCGGGGGCGCGAGTTCCGCAAATTTGAAAGCCAGCGCGGTGCGGAGACTCCGAAACTTTGACATTTCAGACGATCAAATCGCCGAACTGGAACGCACCCGGGAAATCAAGAAGACGCTCCGCGTGAACGCACCGCGAACCGGAATCGTGGTGGAAAAAATGGCTGTGGAAGGCCAGATGGTGGATGCGGGGATGAAGCTCTATCGGCTGGCGGACCTCTCGCTGGTCTGGGTGCAGTCCCAAGTCTATGAACAGGATCTCGGGATGGTGAAGCTCGGGCAAGAGGCGGAGGTGCGCCTAACGTATCTGCCGGATCGACTGTTTCGCGGACGCGTGACTTATGTCTATCCCACCGTCGATGAAAAAACGCGAACCGCGCGAGTGCGGATGGAGTTCCACAATCCCGGCCTCTTCTTGAAGCCGGGGATGTTCGCCAAGGTGGAACTCAAGTCGGAGTTGGACCAATCGGCGCTCCTGGTTCCCGACTCGGCCGTCTTGCGCAGCGGCGAAAAGAACACCGTGTTTGTCGCCCTCGATGGCGGGAAATTTGAACCGCGAACGCTGGTGCTCGGGCCGCGAGGCGAAGGGAACTATTACCAGGTTTTAAGCGGCCTCAAGGAAGGCGAGCGCGTCGTGATGTCGGGCCAGTTCATGCTCGATTCCGAAAGCCAGCTTAAGGAAGCGATCCAGAAGATGATCGAACCCGGCAAGGCGCAGGGTGGGGGCGAACCGTCCGCGACTCCGGAACCTGGCGTGGATGAGCATGCGGCGCACGGGGCGGTTACCCCGTCTTCGTGGCAGCCTGGTCCTGAGACTGAGCCGCGCCATTACGTCTGCCCCATGGCGGAACATAGCAGCATTCAGTATGATCACTCGGGCAAATGCCCGATCTGCGGCATGACCATGATCCCGGCGGAGCCGCTCGCGCCGAGGGCGTCGCCGGCAGCACCAACGACGAAGATGGAACGTTAAACCACCCTCCCCATGCTCCGCGCCATTTTCTCCTCGGTCCCAAGCTCCAGCTTCCCATCCTCCCTCGTTACCAAGCTGTGCTTGGTAATGCCACATCTTCGAAGCTGTGCTTCGCAGCCCTTCGCCACGTCAAAGACCTCCCGAAGAACACACCGCTCCGGGCGCAGGGCGGCACAGACGCCTTACGCGAACGACGCCGGCGAAGCCAAGCTTCGAAGATGGGTGCGTTACCAAGTGAAACTTGGTAACGAGAGCGGAAGGGAAGCGGCTGGAAGCCGCTTCTACTACGGAGCATCCGGTCACATCGCGACAAGCGCTTCCGCCACCGATTACCTTCTCACTTAGATTTCCATGCTCCGCGCCATCATCGATTTCTCGCTCAAGAACAAATTCATCGTCCTGCTCGGGGCGCTGATGCTGGTTCTGGGCGGGCTCTACGCCCTGCGCAACATCCCGCTCGATGCGATCCCCGACCTCTCGGACACGCAGGTCATCATCTACACCGAATGGCCGGGGCAGGCACCGCAGATCGTCCAGGACCAGATCACGTATCCGATCACCACGAAGATGCTCTCGGTGCCGCATGCCAAGGTGGTTCGCGGCTACTCGTTCTACGGCTTCTCGTTTACCTATGTCATCTTCGAGGACGGCACCGATCCCTATTGGGCGCGCAGCCGGGTCCTGGAATATCTCAGTTCGCTCTCGGCGCGATTGCCGAAGAACGTGACTCCCACGCTCGGCCCCGATGCGACGGGCGTCGGCTGGGCGTTCATGTATTCCATCAATTCCAAGGAGCGCAACCTGGCTGAATTGCGGTCGATGCAGGACTGGTATTTGAAATATCAGCTCACCTCGGTGGAAGGGGTCTCCGAAGTCGCGTCCATCGGCGGCTACGTGAAGCAATACCAGGTCACGGTCGATCCCACCAAGCTGCGCGCCTATAATCTGGCGATCTCCGACGTCAGCCGCGCCATCGAACGCAACAACGGGGAGGTGGGCGGCCGCTCCATCGAGATGGCTGAAAAGGAGTTCATCCTGCGGGTGCGCGGCTACATAGAGAAGATCGAGGACATGCAGAAGATCGGCGTGGGAGTGGGGGCGAACGGGGTTCCCATTTTGCTGCGAGACGTGGCCAACATTCAGTTTGGACCCGACATGCGGCGCGGCATCGCGGAGCTAAACGGCGAGGGCGAAACTGTCGGCGGCATCGTGGTCGTGCGCTATGGCGCGAACGCACGGGAAGTCATTAACGCAGTCAAGAAGCGGCTGGATGAGGCAATGAAAGGACTCCCCGCCGATGTCACTTCCTCGGTCGCCTATGACCGGACCGCGCTGATCGATCGAGCCGTGAAGACGCTTGAGGAAAAGCTGATCGAGGAAAGCCTCGTCGTGGCCCTGGTTTGCATCCTCTTCCTGCTGCACTTCCGGAGTGCGCTGGTGGCGATCCTCATTCTGCCGATGGCGGTGCTCACTTCGTTCATCGTGATGTATTCGCAGGGGATCAGCTCGAATATCATGTCGCTGGGCGGCATCGCCATTGCCATCGGCGCGATGGTCGATGCGGTGATCATCATGATCGAGAACGCCCACAAGCACCTCGAGCATGATCGCGGAAACAAACCGCACTGGGAGATCATCCGCGATGCCAGCGTGGAAGTCGGCCCGACGCTCTTTTATTCGTTGCTGGTCATCACGGTGTCGTTCGTGCCGGTCTTCGCGCTCCAGGCGCAAGAGGGGCGAATGTTCAAGCCGCTGGCGTTCACGAAGACCTATTCGATGGCCGCCGCCGCCCTGCTTTCCATCACCGTGGCTCCCATTTTGATGGGCTATTTCATCCGGGGGAAAATGATCCCGGAAGAGAAGAACCCGATCAACCGGCTCTTGATTTGGCTCTATCACCCCGTCATCGATTGGGTCATTCGCTGGCGCTGGATCGTCATAACCGGAGCGGTGTTGATGGTGGCGTGGGTGTTCTTTCCGTGGAATCGGCTGGTGGTGAATCGGCTCCCGGAAGGGCGTGTAAGGGAGCTGGCTGAATCGGCGGGGAAAGCGTTCCCGTTCCAGAATCTGGGCTCCGAGTTCATGCCTCCGCTGTATGAGGGCGATCTGCTTTACATGCCGACGACGTTCCCCGGCATCTCGCCGACAAAGGCCCGGGAAGTTCTCCAGCATACCGACAAGATCATCAAGAGCTTCCCGGAAGTGCATCACGTTTTTGGCAAGATTGGACGCGCGGAAACCGCCACCGATCCCGCGCCGTTCGACATGGTCGAGACGACCATCATGCTCAAGGACGAGAAGGAGTGGCCGGCTGTGGACATCAAGGACGCCGGCGGAAAGGTCATCGCGCATCGCGCCCGGACCCCCGACGAACTCTCGGACGCGATGAACGCCGCCATCCAGATTCCCGGACTGAACAACGCCTGGACCATGCCGATCAAGACCCGCATCGACATGCTGGCGACCGGCATCAAGACGCCGGTGGGAATCAAGGTCGCAGGGGCGCATCTGCCGGAGTTGGAGCGGATCGCCGAACAGATCGAATCGATCGTCCGCAAGGTGCCGGGAACCTCGAGTGTCTTTGCCGAGCGCGTGATGGGCGGCAATTACATCGAATTCAACATCAACCGCGACGAGATCGCGCGCTATGGCCTTTCGATCGCCGACGTGCAGGACGTGTTGGAAGTTGCGCTCGGCGGGATGCCGCTCACGACGACCGTGGAGGGCTTGGAACGCTACACGGTGAACCTCCGGTATGACCGCGATTACCGCGAGAACCTCGAAGCGCTCCGGGAGATCATCGTTCCGACGATGCAGGGCGCGCAGATTCCGCTGGGGCAGCTCGCCAACATCAAAGTGGTGCGCGCGCCCATGGGCATCAAGAGCGAGGCGGCGGTTCCGAATGCCTGGATTTATGTGGACGTGAAGAACATCGACATCGGCACCTATGTCCAGATGGCGCAGCGGGCCGTGCAGGAAGCGATCGCAGACGGTTCGCTCAAACTCCCCAGCGGCTACAACATTTTCTGGAGTGGCCAGTATGAATACATGCTCCGGGCCAAACAGCGCCTGCTCATCGTGATCCCGATCACGCTGCTGCTCATCGTGCTGATCATTTACCTGAACACGAAATCCGCCGTGAAGACAGCGATCGTGCTCCTGGCGGTGCCGTTCTCGCTCGTGGGGGCGTTCACGATGATTTACCTGTTCGGCTACAACCTGAGCGTTGCGGTGTGGATCGGGTTGATAGCCCTGGCCGGATTGGACGCTGAAACCGGCGTGGTGATGCTCCTCTACCTGGATCTTGCCTACGACGACTGGCTGAAATCGGGGCGGCTCCAAACGCCTGCGGATTTGCGGGATGCCATCTACCACGGCGCCGTCAAGCGGGTCCGCCCCAAAGCGATGACCGCGGCGGTGATCGTCGCCGGCCTGCTCCCGATCCTCTGGAGCCACGGCGCCGGGGCAGATGTGATGAAGCGGATTGCCACCCCGATGATCGGCGGCGTCATCACCTCGACGGTAATGGAGTTGATCGTTTACCCCGCCATCTTCTATATTTGGCGCGCGCGCAAGCTCGGGCGCCGCGAACCGGAGTCGCCGGTGGAGTTGCCAGCGCTGGCGTAGGTTCGCTGGAAATTTGCAATATGCCAAACTTGCACACAGAATTCCCTGATCCCCCTGAACGGTGGTGAAAAGCTCCGGATCAAGATGCGTTACAACCAATGGACCTAGAAAAAGCAATTGGATTTCGCGCCAAGGACGCAAAGGTCCCCAAGACAGAGCTTTACGAAGTGGGCGAAACATTAAACCCGAACTCCGAAGCCTT
>JBAXSN010000169.1:0-6544 GCA_037130675.1 Verrucomicrobiota bacterium | reverse complement strand
AGGGTAGCTCGTTCCTCGCAACCCTGGGCTTTACGCCAGAATCCCGTTGGGATTCCCGGACAGGCCCAGGGTAGCTCGTTCCTCGCAACCCTGGGCTTTACGCCAGAATCCCGTTGGGATTCAGGACCGGCTGCCAACCGTCGGGATTGCATACCGCCGGGTCATGCGGGCGCAGAACTCGGCGAACTCTTCGATTTGCTTTGGCGGGCTGGTATGATGTGGCTCGATGCCGCGATGCTCCGGGGTGAAGCAGAAGGTGAGCGTCACCTCGAACTCCTCGAGTGCCCGCATCTGCCGATCGAACCACGCTTCCGCGCCCGGACGACAACTGTCCGCCCAGCTCAACCCGGTCCGCAAATGTTTCACTCCCAGGCTGCGCATCCAGCGAACGGCATCATCCAGGCGGTGGTCTTCAAAATGGAACCATTGGCAGATGCCTAGTTCCGGAGTGAACTCGCCAAAATGTTTGAGGGCGCGCTTGGGCGTTCCATCTTCGCGCAAGAGCCCCATGTAAAAGTGGCGATAATAAGACGAGCCTTCCGCTTCGCGGTGGCGGGTGGTAGCCGGCCAGGCGCGGGGCAGATCGTAGAGGCTATACCAATGAATCCGCGGCACCGCTCCTTTTAACAATTCAGCGGTTCGCCGCAGGCCGAACTCCTGCACCTCCTCCGCTCCAAAGGACGAGACGCCAACCTCCGACACCCAAACCGGCAAGCCTGTCACCGCCCGGATTTCCGCGATTCGATCCGGCCATTCGTGGATCATCCAGTGGTTCCAATCGAGAGGGAAACCGTGAACGGCCACGACATCGAGCAGATCGAGCACTCCCTGCCCCTGAATGTTGGCGATGAAATTCGGATCGATCGGCGAAATGCCACCCAACACGCGCAATAGCCTTGGGTTTTCTGCGGCCACAGCCTGGGCTGCGAGTTTGACCATTGCTCCAAATATTCGCCAATCGGGATCGAGTTCAAAGGCCCAATGCGACTTGTTATTCGGCTCGTTCCAGAACATTACCGCCTCGATCACGCCATCACCTCCCAACCCGGATTCACGTTACAAACAAACACCTCTTCCTCTGGATGCCCCAGAATCCGGAATCCCGCACTACGCAGCATCGCCTCGACGCAGGCCCGATTCGGAATCCACCAGTTGGTCGGATCTCCCGCGTAGCTGTGCTCGATAAAATAGGCTCGCGGAAACTCCGGACGCTCGAAGATTTCCGTTTCCCAGAAATCGTAATTCTCCTCGACGGGCATCACCTCCGGACTGCCGCGTTGCAAGGACTGAAAGACGAGCAGGTCGCGCGCGGCATGCTCGCGAATGCGGTCCAGGGCAAGGAGCGGATAGCGCAAGTGATACAAGACGCCCATCATCAGCACGAGATCGAACTTTTCTCTCAATTCCCCGACATCGTACACCGAGAGTCGGCGGAATTCGATTTCCTCCCCCAGCACCTCCGCAGCGAACCGGGCTTGCGCCAGGTATTCCTCATCGGAATCGATCCCAACCACTCGTGCCGCCCCGCGGCGTTTCATTTCGATGCTGTAGAATCCGGCATTGCAGCCGATGTCGAGGACCGTCTTGCCTCGGAGATCCCCGGGAATCGCCTGCGCAAACCTCTGCCACTTAACGGAAGGATAGTCGCCTAGAAAATGGTCCGGAGCAGTCTGGACGCCGCGCAGATTGAGGTTGTGAAACCATTGGCCGAGTTCAGTTACTCGTCGCGCAATATGCTCGCGTGTCAGTTCCGGTTTAGCGTTCATACCCGAATCAGTTCATTCCTGTGATCCTCGCTTAAGAGCCTGATCGCCTCGCGGTAGCCGTGCAGGGTGCCGACGTCCACATAGGCGTTTCCCGCCCGAACGCCCCGCGCCTCACCTCCATGCGCCAACCAGGCGTTGATCAGGCTTCCGAAATATTCGTCGAGGCCATGGCGCGCCTGCCACAACTCGAATAGCTCATGAAATATGTCCCCGGGCATTTTAAACGCACCCCAAACCCAAGGCGAACCGGGGTTGCGCTGTTTGACTTTAATTTCGCACACCTGTCCGTCGGAGCGGGTCAGGACCGCATCGAAAAACTCAGGGTGTTCCACCGGGAAAAGGAGAAATGAGAGCAACCCATCAGGAAGCGAGCAAAGTCCGTCTTCCGGAAACCAAATGGTGTCGGGAAGCCCGATGACGATCGATTCGTTTCTTGAGATCAGCGGGGCCGCGCGAAAGATGGCGTCACACAAGCCCGCAGGGTTCGGTTGCACTACGAACGCGACGCTGGCTGAATCCAGAGGTGCTCCACCGTAATATTCGAGAATGTCGGACTTACTGGGAGAAATCACGAAACAGAGCTTGCTGGCTCCTGCCAGAAGCATTCTTTCCACCAGATACTCGCTGATGGCTTTCGGTCGCTCCACCGTCCCCTCGAAACGGCTGCCAACCGGCAGCAACTCCTTTGAAAATGCCAGCGGCTGGATGCGGCTGCCGGCGCCTGCCGCTGGAATAATCCCCCACATCTTACCCTTCTCCTGTAAACGAGACATTTTCAGCGGCAAGCGACGCGCCTTGTTCAAGGACACCCTCGCGGGCGGATTGTAACAGAGCTTCGAGTTGCTGGACGCGGTGCGCCGCGGTGTGTTCCATTAGGGTGCGCTCACGGGCGGCGCTCGCAATCCGGGAGAGTTCATTATCCGATAGTTCCAGCGCGTCCAGCACATCCTTGGTGGTTTTCGCGATCCGGATTTGCGTGCCTGGTTCGAAAAACAAGTCCAGGCCCTCCCACCAATCGCTTACAATCGGCACGCCGCACGCCGCAGCCTCAAAGAGCCGTCCGGAAGGGCAGTAACCCATTCGCGCCATGGTTCCACGGGTCACATTTAAGGTCAGCCGGGATGAACTATAGAATTCCGAATGATCCAGTGGCGGAACATGGGGCACAAAATAGATATTCCGGGTCCAGGGAAAGTCTCCGGGATAGAGAGAGCCGCCGATTAGAAACCGTTTTGCAGTCGCCCGCCGCGCGGGTTCAATGAACAACGTTTGGAGCGCTTCCTGCCGGTCATCCGCATAGGTGCCTAAGTATGAGAGATCGGCCCGGTATCTCTCAACGGGGTGGGTAGGGCGATGCAGATCGGGGTCCACGCTTCCATAAAGCGGCGCGACTCGGCGCGCGCCAAGGCGTCCGATCAGTTCGTCCAAAGCTGAACCGCCGGTGTAACTCAAGACCAGATCGAAATCCCGCAATCCGCGCTCACCGAGGTACCCAACCGATTCGCCCGCCCTGACGCGCCACAAAGTCACTGGTGTGTCCAAGTCGTAAAAGACCCGGAGTGATGGCGAGTCGAGCACCGCTTCCGAAGCCGCCAAGCCGTCAGGGCAATACGAGGTGACCATTCCAACGTCGGCCTCCGTGAGATGCGACTTTGCCCGCGGCAGAACCTCTTCCCAGTCCGAATAGAGGATGAGGTCGATATCCTCAAACCGATCAAGATCGCGATGGGCTGCATAATAGGGGACGTCGCGCTCGAAGAATACGACATCATGCCCCCGCGCCGCCAAGGCTCGGCCTAAAGCCCGCCAGAGCGTCGCGTGACCATTGCCCCAAGACGAAGAGATCGTGAGTCCAAAAATAACTAGTTTCATCGCTTTGCAATCTTTGGCTGCCTAGCTGCCCCTCTCTTCTTCTGTCCGTTGGCTCGTTCCGGAATGAACGCCAGATCGTCCTGGCCCTGGATGAACGCCTCCGTTTTTACTCGCGCCTGTTCGTCCGAATATTGCACAGGGGGGGACTTCATGAAGTAGTTGGACGGCGCATTCAAGGCTCCCCCGATTTTGCGGTCCAGGGCCAGCTTCGCACAGCGGACCGCGTCGATAACGACTCCTGCCGAATTAGGCGAGTCCCAGACTTCCAGCTTTAACTCGCAGTTGAGTGGAACGTTTCCGAACGCGGTCCCTTCCATGCGGATGTAGCACGTCTTTCGATCAAGCATCCAGGGCACGTAGTCACTGGGTCCCACATGGACATCCTTGGCCGGAAGCACCTGGCCCATCTGGCTCGTCACGGCCCGGGTCTTCGAGATTTTTTTAGACTCAAGCCGCTCCCTTTCGAGCATGTTTAAGAAGTCGGTGTTGCCACCAAAATTGAGTTGATAGGTCCGGTCCAGTCGCACCCCGCGTTCGCGGAATAGATTTGTCAGCACCCGATGGACTATCGTCGCACCCACCTGGGACTTGATGTCGTCGCCGATGATCGGGAGTCCTCGCTTTTCGAAGCGCCTTCTCCAATAGTTCTGCGAGGCGATGAAGACCGGGATGCAGTTGACGAACGCACATCCTGCTTCGAGCACCTGCTCGACATACCATTTCGTAGCCATCTCCGATCCGACCGGGAGGTAGGAAACCACCACATCCGTGCGCGTCTTCTTGAGAATCCCGGCAACGTCATCCGTAGGCCCGGCAGCCTTCTTGATTACTCGCTTCAGGTAACGGCCGAGCCCGTCGTGAGTCATGCCGCGATGCACCCTCACGTCCAAAAAGGGTGCATCGCAAAACTTCAAAGTATTGTTTGGCTCGGCGTAAATGGCCTCCGAGAGATCGCGACCGACTTTGCTCGCGTTGACATCGAACGCCGCCGAAAACTCGATGTCCCTGGGATGATAGCCGCCAAGGTTGACATGCATCAGGCCCGGCACCAATTCGTCCTCACTAGCGTTCCTATAGAAATGAACGCCCTGAACCAGTGACGAGGCGCAGTTGCCGACGCCAATGATCGCCACCCGAATTTTCCTATGCTTCTGTCCGTTGCGCTTCATGACTCTTGTTCCCTGCATTTACGATCAATGACTCAAGTTCCGCCGCGCGGTGTGCGGCCGTGTGTTGCTTTAGAACCCGTTGGCGTGCGCGCAGTCCGATCGCCTGCAATTTGCGTTCGTCAAGCTCGCGCAAGCACGCCAGAACCTCGGAGGGAGATTGCGCCACGATCACGTCATATCCCGGCTCGAGGAACTCCTCCAATCCCGGCCAATAATCACTAATGATCGGCGTGCCGCAGGCCGCAGCCTCAAAGAGCCGGACACTGGGCGAATAGCCGGCCCGGATCATTTCCGCGCGCGTGATGTTTAGCGTGAACCGCTGGGCATTATAGAACCTACGGTGGCCGGTCGGGGGGAGATGCTCGATGCGCTCGACATTTCCCGGCCAGTGGATGTAATCTGGATAGAGCGGGCCCGCCACCACGAATCGTCCTTCGGACCAGTCTTTGGCTGGCTTGATCAGCAGGCGCTCCAAAGCCGGTTGCCGATCCTCGCTGAAGGTTCCAAGCAGGCCCAAATCGAAACGCTTCGTGACCGCTTCCGGAAAATAGAGCGTGGGATCTACAGAGCAGTAGAAGGCGCGCGCCATGGGCGACCCATATTCCTGCTCAAGTTTTTCCAGGGTCGGCCCGCCGGTAAACGAAAGATACATTGAAAAGCACGGGATCAGCTCCGGAGAAATGTATTCGTGGTCGCCTTGAGCGAGCTTCGCCAGTGTCACCGGCGTGTCGATATCGTAAAATACAGTGACGCCCCGCGCCGTTTGAAGCACCCAACGGCTCACCTGGATTCCATCCGGCACATAAGACCCAACCATTACGCAGTCCGCATTCGCGACGGCATCGCTGAATCGTCGCTTTAGTTCCCCGAGACTTTTGTAAAGGCGCGTTTTGCCATAAGGCGGGCAAGGTAGATCGCGTTGCTCGGCGTACCAGGGCTTGTCCCGCTCCAAAAACAATACGTCGTGACCCCTGCGCGTCAGTTCGCGGACCAATCCCCGGTAACAAGTGGCGTGGCCGTTCCCCCAGGAAGAGGTGATTGATAGCCCAAGAATTACGATTCGAAGACTCATGAGCGGTAGTTTCCCGTAAGCGCGCGTTCCAATTCGATGACGCGTTGCGTGTAGGTATGATGGCTGAGAGCCCGCTGGTAGGCAGCAGTGCCGAGGGCACGGGCGCGGACCGGCGTCAGTTCGCAAAGATGGCGGACGACATCCATCCCGTCGCGCGCCACCAGGATTTCCCGCTCGGGCTCAAAGAACTGGTCGATGCCCTCCCAGTCATCGCTAATCACACAGGCGGCCGCGCCGGCGGCCTCAAAAACCCGCGTCGCCGGTGAGAAACCATAGCGGGCCATGCTTTCCCGGCTGATGTTCAACACGGCGGTGGATGAACCGTTGAAGGCGTTGTGGTCCGTCGTATAGACGTGGCCAAGATAGCCCACATTTCCCGGCATCGATCTGTCCTCCCAGCCGCTGCCCCCGAGGACAAAGCGGGCCTCAGGCATTTGTCGCGCCGCTTCGAAAAAGAACTGGTCCACCCGGGCTTCTCGATCCGGAAGGCGGTTCCCAAGAAAGCCGAGAGCCCCGGCAAATCGCGCCTGCCCGGCACCCGGAAAGTGCGTGGACTCGTCGAGGGCATTATAAATCGGAACACATTTCCTGGCGCCCAGTCTGGTGTAGGCATTCACAACGGGAGGCCCTCCGCCGTAGGTGAGAATCACGTCAAAGCAGGGGAT
>JBAXSN010000168.1:0-6638 GCA_037130675.1 Verrucomicrobiota bacterium | reverse complement strand
GTCGCGCCTTCAGCGCTGAAAAAGGAGTCGACAAAATTTGATGCGTTTGCCCTGCATCCTCCCCATCGTTGATTGTCCTCCGGAATGTGCTAGAACTCAGGTTCATGAAAAGTTTCCTCCTCGCGCTCGCGGCCGTTTTGGCCGCGTGCCAGTCGCTTTTTGCATTTTCAGGTTCGGGCACCCTTGCCTCACCCTACCAATTGGGATCTGTCGCCACCACCGGCACCTTTCAGTGTAGCGGACTGGCTTCCGGAACTGCCGCGAAATACTACCAGTTCAAATCCAGCACTATCGCGGCAGTAGGCAGCAGCATCGAAGTTCAATACGACGCCAGCGCCGGGGTAGCCTATAAGCTTGCACTGTACCAAGGCTCCACCACGCTGACCGGAACCTACAGTGCGGTGGGGTCCGGCACGCAAGTCCGCAATCGAGTCACTCTGACTTCCGCCCTCGCTGCGGGCTCTTACAAAATTTCCATTGCGCGGAATCCGGCGACTGGGGGAACGGCACCCAATTTTTCCATTGTGTTTAATTTATCCCAGACCCGGATCTATCCCGTGCCGATAAACGATGACGTTCGATCTCCCCTGGGATTCACCGGTTTTGGCGGGGTGAAAACGGCCAACAACAGCAGCGCCACCAAACAGTCGGGCGAACCCAATCACGCGGGCGATGCCGGCGGAAAATCGATCTGGTACGCTTGGGTGGCGCCCACGAATGGCGACGTGGTGATCAGCACTGCGGGCAGCGGTTTCGACACTCTGCTGGCGGTCTATACATTGCCCAATGGCTACCTGCAATCGGTCGCAAGCAATAACGACGAAGGCAACGGTTTGAAGACCAGTAAAGTGAAGTTTACCGCGCAGCAATCCGCAGTTTACTACATTGCGGTGGACGGCAAAGGAGGGGCCTCCGGCGATGTGGTGATCGCGCTTGCCCAAGGCGGGACGGCTCCGAATCCTCCCTTAAACCTGACCCCTTCCAATAATCTGGTGGATTGTTCGCCTTCGAGCACCTTGAAGTCCAGCGCCTACAACGACGCCAACTACTTCAACGATCAAGTCGGCTCCGAGTGGGTGGTTCGCCGGGCCAGCGACAACAGCGTCGTCGCGAAGGCTTATACTTCCGGCAGCGCCAATACCGTGGCCATGAGCGGCTTGCCGCTTGGCACCGTTCTGCGCTGGAATGTGCGCCAATTGAACGATGCAGGGCTTTGGAGCAGCTTCTCGCCGTCCACCACCTTCACGGTCGCCCCGTCGTGGCCACCGAGCCTCTCGGTTTCGGTCGTCAATGCGCTCCCGATCCAGGTCCCATTGCACTCTGGCCGAGTCCGGATCACCCGCACCGGGTCCGCAAAGGCGACGACGGTCCGTTACTCGCTAAGCGGGGCCACCAACGGGGTCGATTTTGTGCAACTTCCAGGCAGCATCACCATTCCAGCCGGAGCGGCTTACGCCGACATTCCCATTGTGCCGATCCCGATCTCGAATCCTGCAAAAAAGAAGCCCCTGACCGTCACCCTGCAACCGCTCTCCGGGTTTCCAATCGGCGCCGGGTCGGCCACCCTCTCCATCCGCAGCGAACTCGTCCCCGCGTGCCTGGTTGCTTATGATCAAAACACCTTTCGGATGGATCTCGACGGCCTCGGCGGCACCGCCGAGAAGACCGTCAGCGTCCCCACCGGAACTTCGCAAGTGCTTTTCGGAGACTTCAACAAGGATGGCGTTGACGATTTAGTGCTTCAGTCGGGCACCACTTTCAAAGTCGTGACCATCACCGGCCCAAATCTCTCCACGACCGACTATAGTTTTGGCGCAAACGGAGATACCGCGTTTATCGGCGATCTCGACGGCGACGGCCGGGACGACTTGATCACCCGCAACGGCAGTGGATTCAAGGCCGACACCGGGCACAACGGCGGCGCAGCCGAGGTGAATATAACCTTCGGCCCGGCGAACGCCGAACTGGTCTTGTGTTCGGACGGCGTCCGCACCGGGGACTGGGACGGGGATGGACGCGACGATATCGTGTTGCGAAGTGGGAACCTGTTCTTAGTCCGGTGCAGCAAAAACGGCTCGATTGTGCAATTCACGTTCGGTGAACCCAGCGACGCGGTTTATCTTGCCGACCTGAACGGCGACGGGAAAGTCGAACCCGTGCTTTGGCGGGGAGCCAGCTACATCGCGGACATCAATCACAATCAGAAGTCACCGAAGACCATCAACTTCGGGACCACCAGCGACTATGCCTTTGCAGCCGATCTGGATGGCGACGGGCTCGACGAATTGATCATCCAGCGGGGCAGCAAGTTCTTGATCGACTACGCCCATGATGGAGGAGTTGCCGAGCAGACCCTGACTTTTGGGAACGTAGGAGACACGGTCGTTCCCATGCGCGAGAGGTAGCCCTGAAAGCCGCGCCCTCGGGCGCATCAACCGGGCGTCTCGCCTCTGTCCGGCAGCGTCCCCCATAATTGAAACGCCTGCGCCATTCTGCCTCGACGGTTTTTGGCGCTGGCTCCAGGTTCTTCACGCTTGCTCAAACAATAGCGACTGAATTTCATCCATTGAGAGCCCTTCCATCATCGGCTCTTCGTTCTCAATCGTGGCATCGATGATCTCTCGCTTCTTCTGTTGGAGCTTTAAGATCTTCTCTTCCACGGTGCCACGGGCGATGAGCTTATACGAGGTCACTACGCTTTTCTGGCCGATCCGGTGGGCGCGATCGGTTGCCTGGGCTTCGACCGCCGGATTCCACCACGGGTCAAAGTGGATCACGGTATCGGCAGCGGTGAGGTTTAATCCTACGCCGCCCGCTTTTAGACTGATCAAAAACACGGGAACGTTCCCCGCTTGGAATCGGTCAACTTCCGCAGCCCGATCCCGGGTCTGGCCATCGAGATAACAGTGGTCGATCTCGGCGGCATTCAGCTCCTGGCGGATGAGCGTCAGCATCGAAACAAACTGGCTGAAGACCAGCACGCGGTGCCCGCCGTCGAGCGCTTCTTGAAGCAGCTCGTTGAACATCTCCAGCTTGCCGGAATCCGGCTTCTGTGGCTTTGCTTCGTCCGCGTCAGCACCCGAATTTAAGAGCCGCAGATCGCAGGAAGCCTGGCGCAATCGGAGGAGCGCGGTGAGCATCAGCATCCGCGCGCGGCCCTGGTTTTTCTGGCCCTGCGCTTGTTCCACCTGCGAGCGTGCGCCTTGGAGCAGCGCGGAATAGACTTCGCGTTGCGCCTCACTCAATTCGCAATACGCGACTTGCTCCAGTTTCGGCGGCAAGTCCGCCGCGACATCCTGCTTGCGCCTGCGCAACAGAAACGGTCGCAGCCGCTTGGAAAGCCGCTCCAGGGTTTCCTTTGAGTTTTGGCGCGAGATGGGAATCTCGTAGCGCTCCCGGAAATCGTCGCGATCGCCCAGGTAGCCCGGCATCACGAAATTCATGAGCGACCAGACGTCCCTCACCGAGTTTTCCACGGGCGTGCCGGTTAAAATAAACTTCCGTGAAGCACGCAGGATTCCCGCAGCCTGGGCGTTTTGAGTGTCGGGATTCTTGATGTGCTGGGCTTCGTCCAGAATGACGGTCGAGAACTGAAACTCGCGGTAGCGCTGGGCATCCCGTCGCAGGAGCGGATAGCTGGTGATCACCAGATCGGCCTTGGGGATTTGAGCGAAAAGCCCGGTGCGATTGCCCCCTTCAATGAGCAGCACCTTTCGCTCAGGCGTGAACTTCTCGATCTCGCGCTGCCAGTTGAAGATCAGCGTGGACGGGCAAACCACCAGCGAAGGTCCGGGTTGTGAACGCAAGAACGCCAACGCCTGCAAGGTTTTCCCCAGGCCCATGTCGTCGGCCAGCAATCCGCCGAGGCCGTTGCTCGCCAGGAAACTCAGCCACGCGGTCCCTTGCTTTTGATAGCCTCTCAAGACCGGTTCCAAATCTCCGAGCGCCACCGGTTTGAGTTCGGCCTGTCCCCGCTGGCTCCGGGCCCAGTTCCGCCAAGACTGCGGCGCGTTCAGCTCGAAACCCGCATCCCCCACGCTCGCTTCCAGATAGCCCGCGTGCGCCTTGCCGATCCGGTAGGTTCCGGGTCGGCGTTGCTCGGGATTGCAGTCCCGCAGCACCGTCTTGAAATCGTCGAGCAACGCGGTGCTGAAGACCGCCATCTTCCCGTTCTTAAGCCGGACATGATTTTGGCCCAACTGAAGCAAGCGCTGAATATCCACCGTGGAAAAGCGTTCGCCTCCGGAGGTGGAGAGGTCGAACTCGAGTTCGAACCACTGCTCCCCGGAGCCGCGAATTTCCACTCGCGGCGTGACGCGCTCGATGCCTGCCGTGATGTTTTCAAACCGAGGCCCGAGCGAGACTTCCCACTCTTTGCAAAGCTGGGGATAACCTTCGCCGAAGAACGCCAGGATGGCGCGTTCGCCCCTTAGAATGAAATGCCCGGAGGTGTCGGGTCCGGTAAATCCGTAGCGGGTGAGTTCCGCCAGTGCCGCGCGCTCGGCTTCGGTGTTGCGGCAGAGCAATCGGGAGGAATCCGCGGGATCGGGAATCGTCCAGTTCTCTGCCAGGCTCGTGACTCCGATCGTGACCACCCGCTTCGAGTAGATGCGCTGAAGCCGCGCGGTGAGATGATTGAGCGAGCCCTCCAGCGTCAGCGAGAATCGGCCGGCTTCGGGCACCAGTTTCGGCCCTTCGGCGGCTGCCGCTCCACTGACCTCGAAGAAACTCCGCAGGGCCGGCAATTCACTGACCAGAAATGACCTCGCTTGTTCAGCCCCCAGCATGATGTCCCGGCGCAAGACCTCTGTATAGGCCACCGGCAATCCGGGCGAGACTTGGAGGAATACCGAGCCTTTCAGGCACCAGGTTTGGGCGGACGCAACCAGCAAACGGCAGTCGGCAGGCCAATCCACATGGAGAGTCAACCGTCCGAGCGAATCGGTCTTCACCTCCAGTTTTGGCAGGAGCGGGGTCGCCGAGACATGCACGGCCGTCGATTTCCCGAACGAAAGCCGGGAATGTCCGCGCAGGCCATCGAGCAGAAGGACCAGGTTGTCCCGGGAAAGCGAGAGCATCCCGCCAAGAATCCCGGAATTAAGTTTCCGGAGCGACTCCACGAGTTGGAGATCGCCTTCCGAGCACCGGTAATTTCCCTTCTGATCCAAAGCGTTAATGAGCACGCGGCGCCCGTTGCGCTCCGCCTCGACGCCGACCGTGAGGTTTCCGCGCTCCCAAGCCGCCATGAACTGCGGGGGAAGCACCACGGAAAGGGCGACGAAATCGGGTTCGGTGGGGCTTCCGAGCGTGAACTTTGGTCCCGACACCGTCACGCCTTGGGCAGGCTTCGGTTGAGATGCGGCGGCCTGAGCGGCGATTTTCGAACCGCTCCTCGCCTGGAGCACCGCCAGGCCAACCGCCACGGAATGGGCGCAAATGCTCCCGTACTGCCGCGACTGACGGCAGGGGCAGATGTTTTCGATGTCGCTTTTGGTGGAAATCTTCAGCCCGGCCCTCAACTCCATATCCCCCTCGCGCACCACCCCCTTGAGCAGAGGCGGAGAATAGGCGGCGCTGACCACGCGACCGGACTCGAGCAGGGCGCGGGCAAGCTTTACCGCCTGCCATCCGGCGGCATCCATCAATAAGCGTTCCGAAAGTTCAATAACCATTCGAGTGATTCAATAGTTGCCGAAACTCAACCTCTGGGCCATTTTTGGCAACACAAACCATGCACGAGCAAATTGAACTCAAGCGCGACTGCGAAGCGATCCGCATTCCACAAGGCGACACCATCGTTCTGCCTGCCGGCAGCACCGTTCAGGTCACCCAGGCCTTGGGCGGCAGCTACACGGTCGCGACCGACACAGGGTATCTGGTTCGTATCACCGACAACAACGCGGATGCGCTCGGCTATGGACGGCCCGAAAAGCCGGCTGGCTCGGGCGTTCCCGGCGAACTGGACGAGAAGGCGCTCTGGGATCAACTCAAGACCTGTTATGACCCGGAAATCCCCGTCAACATCGTCGATCTCGGCCTCATTTACGATTGCACCGTAGTCCCCCGCGACGGGGCCGAGGCAGAGGTGCTGGTAAAAATGACGCTTACCGCGCCCGGCTGCGGGATGGGACCCACGATCGCCGCGGAAGCCAAATCCAGGCTGGAGAGCGTTCCTGGAGTGGACGAAGCCACCGTCGAACTCGTCTGGGACCCGCCATGGAACCAGTCGATGATCAGCGAGGCAGGCAAGATGAAGCTGGGCTTGATCTAAATCCATCAAACACCCCAGTTTCCAATCCTGTGGATCGACTCAGCCTGTACGTCAAAACATGGTGCCCCTGGTGCGTGGCCGCCAAGAAAGCGCTCGATGAACGCGGCTTCGCATATGAGGAAATCGATGTCGAGGCGAGCAAAGAGGCGCATGCCGAAATGATCCGGATCTCGGGTCAACGCCTGACGCCTACGCTCGTGGTCGGGGACAAAGTGCTCCCGGACTTCGGTCCTGACGAATTGCCTGGTTTCTTCGATCGGCACGGGATCAAGCCGTGAAGGCAAGGCATGAAGGTGCGGGTGCAATTAAATTTGGTGTGAATTTGGCGGTCCGGTTCGGAGCGCCAACGGCGCTTCATCCTAAAGCC
>JBAXSN010000167.1:0-6661 GCA_037130675.1 Verrucomicrobiota bacterium | reverse complement strand
TCAGCGCCAACGGCGCGACCCCATACCAGCCTGGGGCATCGCCCCAGGAATTTGCATTTGAAAGAATTGAGGGCTGAAGGCCCGAACTATCTATCAGCGCACCGAATAGTGGGGGCTTTCAGCCCTGATTCGCCTTTCTAATTTTCCTGGGGCGATGCCCCAGGCTCGTATGGAACGGACCTTTGGTCCTAAGCAAAGGCGCTATTGGCGTCCACGCCCGCCGCCTCAGAGCGGTCGATCTCCAGACCTAGCGAAAGCGCGCAAATCCGGCCTCTTTTCCGAACCCGGTACCGAAGAAGAGAGGTCGTCGATATGCATAGAAACGCCGTGGTCCTGCTGGTCGTGATGGCGATGTCGTGGTCGGGGTGCAAGCCGACTGCCGAGAAAAACCCAATGGCTGCGGAAGTTCAGAGTTCCCCGCCTCCGATCGCCGAGCAAGTCCGCGAGAATCCGGGAGAAGCTCAACCTGTTCAGAGTCCGACGCCGGCGCCTATCAACAAGAATGCGCAGGTGATCGTGCTCGGTTACCATCGGATCGTCGAGAAGGTCAGAAGGCCCGACACTGAGATCACGCCGGCGGACTTCGAGGCGCAGATGCAGGAGCTAAAAGACCAGGGGCTCGAAGTGATCCCCATGCAGGATTTGATCGCCTGGCAACATGGCCAAAAGAGCATCCCCGACAAGAGCGCCGTCATCACCTTCGACGACGGCTGGAAACAGCAATACACCATCGCGTGGCCCATTCTCAAAAAGTATAGCTATCCTTTCACGCTGTTCATCTACACCGACTATGTAAAAGGCGGTCCCAAAAGCGGCGGGGAATCGATCTCCTGGGACCAGCTTGCAGAGATGCGCGATGCCGGGGCCGACATCCAGGGGCACACGATTTCGCACCATGATCTGCGTGGCGGGAAAAGAGGGAAGGCTCCCGCGCCCGATTACGAAGCCTGGCTCTGGAACGAGTTGAACGGCTCCAAGCAAATCATCGAACAACACCTTGGGAACAAGGTGAATGTGTTGGCGCTTCCTTATGGCTTCTACAACCAACACGTCCAGGAGGTCGCCAAGAAAGCGGGCTACGACGCGATCTTCACGGTCTATGGCCAGAAGATCGGCTTCAGCAGCCCGCCGAACGCGTTGGGTCGTTACATGATCCAAGCCAACCAGCCAAAGGTCTTTGCGGACGCTGTCCGATTCGGCGGCGGAGCAGCGCGGGAAAATCCTGCGCCCGTCGCAGAGGTCACGTCGCAGACCCTGTCCGCGCAGCCGCCGGACGGCGCTATCGTCACCGATCCCCGGCCAGTGATCAAAGCGAGCATAGCGAACCTGGGCCCGGTGGATTCAAAAACGCTGGTCATGCGCATCAGCAGCCTGGGACCGGTCCCGGCCAAGTACGATCCAAAGACAAAGATGCTCTCCTACCGTCCGGAGACGAAACTAAAAGACGGCCTCTATACCGTCATCATTTCCGGCATGGCGGCTGGCAAGAAGATCGAGACGCGATGGGGTTTTGCCATTGATGTCCATGCAGGCGGCCGGGCGGGATTGTAAAGGCGGTCGGGGTGATATGCGCTCGAAAATCGGGATAGGGATTGACTTGAAACTCACTCATCGCGCGCTCGTTATCCAATCCCAAAGGGATTGCGGCCTCCAGCCCAGGGTTGCGAGGAACGAGCTACCCTGGGTTAAATATGATGGGAGATCAACCCGGAACGGGTTGTGGCCAGCCGGGATCAAGTGCGTAAGAACGGGCCACAACCCCGGTGGGGTTGAGCGATGCATTCGAGAACCCCAGGGTAGGCCCGAGGCGGTCCAACCCTGGGCTTTAAACCAGAATCCCTTTGGGATTCAGCCGCGACTTTCAAAAACCAGCATATGAAAGCAAGAATAACATTAGGGGCGATTGGCGCGATGCTAGTCGCCAGTCTTTCCGCCCATGGAAATGACAAGTTCGTAGTCGTGGACAAAACAAATCAGGAACTGCGGGGGTACCAGAGCGGACTATTGGTCTTCCAAACCCGGATCAGCACAGGCAGGCCAGGGCGGGAAACGCCCAGTGGAGTTTACCGCGTTCAAAGCAAATCGCTCATGCATTACTCGACACTCTATGAGAACTCACCCATGCCGTATAGCGTTCAGATCAGCGGGAACTATTTCATTCATGGATTTGATTTGGTGCCCAACTTCCCGGCCTCCCACGGGTGCATTCGCGTGCCGCTCACGGGTGAAAATCCGGCCCGCGAATTTTATTCCTGGGTCAACGAAGGGACCAAGGTGGTTGTAGCCGGGCATTGGCCGGGGTTGCCGCCCAAAAAGACGTCGCTTTTTCGGAGATTGTTCAGTATGGCGGATTGATGAACGGTCTGGCCTGCCATTTGGCATCCTGACCGATCGTAATGCGAACGGCCCCGCATTCATCCTGTCGCAGCAGGCGAATGCCGCAGGCTGCCAGCGCGGAGGCCCAGTTGGCATCGATCCGTTCTTCGGCAGGGAAACTTGCGCCGCTCGCGATGACTAGCGATGGCTGAACGGCTTGGAGAAATTCCGGGGTGGCTGACAGGTCTTTGGCATGCGTCCCTTTCACCACAATGTCGCTGCGGAGTTCTTCGAGCGGTGCATGTTCCAGCAGCCAGTGCTCGGTTAGAAAGCCGCTGTCGGAGGTGAACAATACACGCGTTGTGGCTTGCTGGCCGGTCGTTCCTTGAACGTCCAGGCGCAAAACGAGCGCCTTGTCATCCGCCGCGCCCGGGTGCAGGTCGGCGGGTGGCGGAGGAAACAGGACGTGCAGCGTGATTCCCGGCGCCAGGGTCAGCGTGTCACCCCGCCAAACCAGCGACTTCCCGCGCGAGGCAGTCTCCAGCGCCGCTTGGAATTGCCGCCTACTCGGGGATCGGTCGCGGAATGGGGAGTCGAAGATTTCCCCCAGTGGCATTTCGTTGAAGAGATCCAGTGCGCCGCCGACATGCCTGGAATCGCCATGGCTCAGCAGGAAGCCCTCCAGGCCGTTTATCCCATGGCTCCGCAGGAATGGCGAAACGGAATGCGAATAGCTCATGCCGTTTCCGCAGTCGATCAGCCAGTCGCGGCTGCCCGCGCGCGCCGTGCGCAGGTGCATGGCTCCACCCCCGCGCAGGTCGAAAATTTCCAAATCGCAAGCGGGCGTAGTGCTCAACGATGGGATGGCTAGATAATGATGACTGTACGGAATCGAGGCGAACATGGTGATCGCCGCCATCAGCCACTTTGCCAGCAGCCAGTTTGCGTTATTGAAGGTGATGGCCAGCCAGGAACTGAAAGTCCCGGCGAGCACGGACGCCAGTCCCAGCACCATCATCCCCCAGGCCAGCGACACGGCCACAAGGTTCGCGGGAACGGTGGATGGCGACCAGAGGTGGAAGTAACCAATGATCAGCGGCATCGAGCCGATCCAAGCCAGCGTGGAGACCGCGACCGAGTTAAGGGCTAGTCTCTTCGCCCAGCATCCAGCGACCAGCGCTTTTGACCAGAACACCCGGGGCAGAAACGGATCGGGCTGGCTCCATTTTTCGATGAAGGCCTCAATGGGCTTGGAGGCAGCCATCAAGAAGAGCACCATCCAGAACGAAAGCTGAAAGCCGGGCATGAAGAGCTGGTTCGGATCCCACGCAAGCAGCGCGAAGGTGGCCGCGCCCAAGGTGTTCCAGGCAAGCGCGGGCCGGTCGAGGGCGATGCCGCCGAACACCGCCGTCGCCATGACGGTTGCCCGAATACTGCTGGGGGTGAGCCCGGTGGCGAAACAATAAATCCAGAGCAGCGGAATCACCACCAGTGCGCCGGATCGGCGGGGAACGCTTGCGGCCTGGAGCAGCCAGGCTACTACTGCGGCGAGCATGGCGACATTCATCCCGCTCACCGCGAACAGGTGGAGGGTGCCGGTATATTGAAAGAGCTTTTTCTGTTCGGGCAAGGTCTCGCCTCGCGACCCCAGCACCATGCTCTGAATGAGCGCCGCCCGCTCCGGCGAATCCGCCAGGTCGAGCGTCATGGTCTTTTCCATCCAGTGCCGCAACCGGTAAGCCGCACCGATGAACGGGCGTCCCTTATCGTGATCCAAAACGCGAGCGTCTTTCGGGTAGCGCACGCGGATTTCCGAATAGATCCCCTGGCGCCGATGCGTGCGGAGGCTGTCATATTCACCGGGATTCCGAGGCCCCCTCAAACGATGGGCATCTCCAACGATCTCCGCGCGGTCGCCGTACGCGGGCATGTCTCCCGCCCATTCCACCAACACCACGGTCGAGGCCGGGGCGAGCCGGGTCGAACCCTTGTCGAGCGTGATCGATTCCAAGCGAAAGCGGAACCGTTGATCCGGAGAAGGCTCCTCGTCCACCACGCCCACAGCCCGGACGACACATCCCTGCGGCGGAATGTGCGAGGCAAGGACGCCGCCGGGCCCTGCCGAAAGCCAGAACGCGTGCCAGGCGAAAAACAGCGCCGCGGTTGCAAGCAAGGCAGAGAGGGCAGCCCTGCGCGAAATAGGACGCGAAGCCACGGGTCCGACTAGGATCTTCTTACCGGATCGCTGCCACCAGATCGCTAACAGAGGCGCCATCGCCGCGCACGCGGCGGCGAGCGGCCAAAATCCGCCGGCATCGTTTGCGAGGGCATCGGCTCCGACGATCCCGAAGAGCGCCGCGAGCGCGAGCCCGACAAACGGCTGTCGCGGTTTAAGGAACATTGAGTAGGCGATGCGAGATCAATCTTCTGCCAGGGCAAGCCGCTTGCTGACTATCTTCCGGATCATCACCAGGACCAGCACCGCGGCGATGATCCCCAAATAGGTGAGCGCCTGCACCGCGGGCGAATTGTTCATCGCCTCCTGGGAGCTGACCATGCGGCGTCCCGCCGTTCCGAGATATACGAAGACGGTTTCTCCGGGCAACATGCCAACGATAGTGGCCGCCAGATAATGCGGAAACGAAATGCCGGTCAGACCGTAGGCGTAATTGGAAAGCCCAAACGGAAGGGGACACATCCGCAGGAGCCCGACGATCTTCCAGCCTTCGCGCCGGATGGCATCGTCGATTAGGAAAAACTTCCGATTCTTTTCCAGCAGCCTGGCAAAACGCTGGCGAGCCAAATAACGGCTGCACAGAAATCCTCCCGTTGCGCCCAATGAAGAACCGATGACAATGCCCGCCATCCCCCCGGCCATTCCAAACAGGGCGCCTCCGGCCAGGGCAAACGGAATCAGAGGCAGGCCGAGCATGCTCAATCCGGCAAATAGGAAGACGAAAAGAACACCCGCCCAGATGCCGAAGTTTTCCAACCCAGCCAGATTAGTTTGAAGCCAGTGTGTCATGAGAGTGTAAAGATAGTCGTTTAGCGTCCGCGGGCAACATACACCGGTACCCCATTGTGCGCGGTTCCCGCAAGACTGATTCCAATGGAAATGGGAGTTGTCCTCGTTACCAAGCTCCAGTAATCTGGAGTTGGATTCGTTTTGAGTCATGCAGTAGTTGCAAACAGGTTGCTGCAAAGGTTGGGGCCGCTTCGACTGCTGTTGTGGTGTAAAATTCACAAACCCCTCGCTCACTCATTCAAGCGCATAACCATCTCCCTCTCCGAAACCTCCGGAGAAGATGCGACGTTGGCGTGGGGCACTTTTAAGAATTTGCGGTCTGCTTGTGGTCGGGTTTTCCGGTGCTGCAGCTACGGAGGAGGTTGGCGCCGACCCGGAAGTGGCGGCGGCCCAAGCTTTGCTGCGGGGAGACCGGATGTTTCGTGGCAAGGTGAACGGCATCCCCGATTTGGAAACGGAAGCAGCAATTCGGCGGTTTCAAATCACCTACGGTCTGCGCGCCACGGGCCGGTTGGATGAACCGACAGTCGCTACCATGCGCTTGCCACGTTTCACCCCGCCTCCAACTACTCTGGACGCAGATCGCCGTTTCTTGCGGGAGCAAACGCCCGCAAGCCCGCCTCCCGTCGCTGAGCAAACGACCGCGCCAACCCGCGCCAAACCAGCCGAAGCCGTGGCATCGCATCCTGCGTTCGGCCAGGGTGATCTGAGAAGTTTTCTCGAAAACTTCTTGGAGGCGGCGGGGGAACAGAATCCGGGCAAGGAACTCGGCTTTTATGCGGATTCAGTCGATTACTTCAAACAACCAGCCCTCAATCGCGAGTCTTTGGCGGGAGCGCTGGACCGCTCGCGTGCGGCCTGGCCGAATCGGCGCTTCGAACTCCTTGACCTCGAGCCGGTGACGGCGCTGGGCAAACGTGCATTCCGCGTTCGGTTTACCCTCCGGTTTGAAAACAGCAACGGCCTTCAGCGAAAGGCGGGAATCGAGAGGCAGGAAGCCGTCATCGTGCGGGCTGACGACGGGAGCTTCAAGCTGGCTGCCCTCCATCTAGGGGGCGCGTCTCAAGATTCGAGACAATAGACATTGACCGGTTAGCTCTGGTCCGAGAAGCGCACGATCATCCTCGACGTGTCGGAAAGCGAAATCTCCGCCCGGCTTGCCAAATGTACGGCCCAAAGCCGAGATACACGCGCGGGTGCTGGCGAAGTTTGCCCGGCTGGTGAGTTCGGCCTCGGAAGGCGAGGTGACGGACAATTAGGGTGCAATTAACCCGAACTCCGAAGCCTTCTCTGAAAACAACACACAATTTGGTGCAGGGT
>JBAXSN010000166.1:0-6838 GCA_037130675.1 Verrucomicrobiota bacterium | reverse complement strand
TAAACCGCGAGCGCCAAGCCCCCAGATAAATATCAAAATAGACTCCCGCTGAGACGCTGAGGCGCAGAGGGTCTCACTTCTGGTAAAAATCTCTGCGCCTCGGCGCCTCTGCGGGAGTCCCGCCCTCCCGAGGACGCGTCAAACCACCGTCACCGGGCACTCGGGGAGCGCTTTCAGGAAGGCGGTGCCGTAGGATTTTGTCAGGATGCGGGGATCGAGAATGACGACGATCCCGGTGTCGGACTTGGTCCGAATGAGGCGGCCCACACCCTGGCGCAGCTTGAGGATGGCTTCGGGCAGGGAGTACTCTGAAAACGGATCGCCCCCCTCGGCCTCGATCACTTCCAGGCGGGCCTCGATGAGCGGGTGATCGGGCACGGCGAACGGAAGCCGGGTGATGATGACGTTGGAAAGCGCCTCGCCGGGCACGTCCACGCCGCTCCAAAAACTGTCGGTGCCAAACAGGACGTTCTGCCCTTCCTTTTTGAATTCCTCGATCAGCCGGTGGCGGGACAGCCCTTCGCCTTGCACCAAGAGGTTCCAGTCCTCTTTTACGAACGTCGGCCGCATCCGCGCGGCGAGCGATTGCATGGTCTTATACGACGTGAAGAGGACGAAGGCGCGGCCCCGGCTCAGGTTGACGAAGTGATGCACTTTTTCCGCGAGCGCCTCTTCGTAGCCGGCATCGCGCGGATCGGGCATCTTCCGCGTGACATAGAGCTTCATTTGCTTGGGGTAATCGAACGGGCTGCCGACCTGTTCGGCATCGACCTCTTCCGCGCCGACCCTGCGCCGAAAATAGTCGAGGTTCTTGTTGCCGACCGAAAGCGTGGCGCTGGTCATGATGCAACTGTGATCCTCGCGGAAGAGCAGGGCACGCAGATGCGCGGCGATGTCCACCGGGGCGGCGTTCAAGGCGCAAAACTGGCCGCTTTTGCCGGTCTTTTCCACCCAATAAACATAGTCCTCGGCGCTCTGGGAAAGGAACGTGGCGATGCCCAGGCGCGCCTCGCGCACCCGCCGCCCCATGTCTTGCAACTCCGACTTCGTGGTCTCGTCCTCCACCCCCTTGAGCACCGAGACGATCAGTGTCTGAAGCTGCGCCAACCGGGCGGTGAGCGTGTCGGGGACGATGTCGGGATGGCGGACCCGCCATTCGCGGCCTTTCTTGAAGTTGGCCTGTTCGGAAACGGCGTCGAAGAATTTGTCGATCTCCTCCAGCAACGCGGTCACTTCGCGCACGCCCTCGGCATTGCGCATGACGGTGAAGAGTCCCTTCTTCGAGCGCTCATTATAGAGCCGCTGGAGCACGTATTTGAGGCCGTACTGGGAAATGTTCATCCCGATCTGCCGGGCCGCCACGCCTTCCACCGTGTGGGCTTCGTCGAAAATGACGAAATCGTTCGCGAAAATGTAGCCCTCGCTCTCGTCGGCCTCTTCCGCCGAGCCCGCGTTCAGGAAAAAGAGCGTGTGGTTCATTACCACCACATCCGCGCTGAGCAGCCGTTTGCGGGCAGCCTGGTAAAAACAGCGGCTCTCTTTACCCCCGCAACTCTTGTTGGTGCAGATATGTTGTTCGCTGCAAACCTGCGCCCAGACTGCCGGATCGGGCTCCACCGCAAAGTCGGCCAGCGAGCCGTCCCTGGTGGTCTGGGCCCATTCCCAGATGCGCTTCAACTCCTCCTGCTCGGGCGAGGTAAACAGATCGGTCGCGTTCTGCATGGCGCGTTCGAGTCGGCGCGGGCAGAGATAGTTCTGCCGCCCTTTCCAGAGCGCCACCTCAAATTCCATCGGCAGCAGCTTCTGCAAAATCGGGATGTCCTTATACACCAACTGCTCTTGCAAATTGATGGTGTAGGTCGAGATCACCGCCTTTTTCTTCCGCTCCAGCGCGTAGAGGATCGCGGGGACCAGGTAGGCGAGCGATTTTCCCACCCCGGTGCCTGCTTCCACCACCAGGTGCCGCTCCTCGGAGAGCGAGCGCGCCACGGCCACGGCCATTTGCTGCTGTTCGGCCCGGTATTCGAAGTTCCGGGCACGGGCAAGCAACCCATCCGGCGAGAACATCTGCCGGATGCGTTCAGTGAATTCGTCGCCGATTTCGTCCCGCAGTGCGATCATTGAATCCGCTAACATGGCCCGCAACCCCCGTGGACTTCAAGCACTCATGCGAGTCTGTCGCCCCGCTCCTGTAGCCGCCCCGCTCAGTCGGGGTGCCGAGGTGGACCTTTTGCTGCATAGCCCCATCCCGGCGGCGACAGAGCGCCGCAACTACAGGGTCCTGACGATTTCCTTTGCCCTGAGCGGATTCCACGATAGATAAAGCCGTTCGCATGCGACTCCTGGACCGCTACATCCTCAATAACTTCCTGATCCCGTTCCTGCTCTGCTTTTTCGGGTTCTTGTCAATTTGGCTCGTTTTCGACCTTTCCGACAACGTGGGCGACTTCATCGAGGGGCATGTCAATGCGAAGTTCATCGCTTACTTTTACCTCACCCAATTGCCGCAGATCACCCTGCTTTGCATGCCGGTCGGACTGCTGCTGGCGCTCCTGTACGCTCTCACGCGCATGTCGCGGACGAACGAAATCATCGCCATGCTTACCGCGGGACAGAGCTTGAGCCGCATCCTTTTGCCCTTGATGATTGCGGGTCTTGTCCTGACGGGCGTTTCCACGGCGCTCAATTACAAACTTGCCCCGCACGCCGAGTCGCTCAAGAAGCAAATCATGGAGCAGACCCGCAAGAAGAAGGACAAGAACTCCACGATCGAAGGGCAGCTTTTCCGCAACCGCCTCGATAACCGGACGTGGTATGTCCAGAAAATGCCCTCCCACACGGACAACAGCGCCGTGCTGCAAGGCCTCCATATTGTCCAGCAGGATGCGGATGGAGTCATCAAGACCAAGTGGTATGCGCGGGTGGCCCGGTATAAGGAGGATACAAAAACCTGGCTGTTCTCCGGCGGCAAAACCGTCGAGTTCGACAAAGAAGGCAGCATCGTCAGCGACAAGGCCTGGCAAAGTCTCGAAACCAACAATTGGAAGGAAACGCCGTGGCGCATCGCCAGTTCCAACTTGGAAGCCGCAAGCCTCTCGGTTCCCGAACTGCGCGATTATCTCCACTTCAATTCCGATTTCCCGGAGACCCAGCTTGCCCCTTACCGGACCCATTTCCAATACCGCTGGGCGCTCCCCTGGCAATGCCTGGTGGTCGTTTTCCTTGCGGGCCCGCTCGGGGTCGTCTTTTCCCGGCGCGGCATGCTCACCGGGGTGGCCGGGGCCATCATGTATTTCTTCGGCATGATCTTTCTTACCAACCTCATGCTCGCCCTCGGCAAAGGCTACCGGATTTCCGCAGCGACCGCCGCCTGGACCCCTGTGGTCCTCTTCGGGTCCATCGGGCTCTATCTCCTTTTCCTTCGCTCCACAAATCGCGAACTCCCGAAGTTCTCGCAACTCTTCAGGCTTAAACCTTAGACCTTAGGCGCGCATGGCCAACGAATGGGAAATCAAGAGCCGGGGGAACCGGTGCAGCGTGACCGACCGCGAGTTCGCCGACGGCGAACATTTCTACGCGCTGCTCTACCGGGAACGCGGCAGCGGATTCCGGCGCGAGGACCTCTGCGAAGAAGCGTGGCAGCAGCGCGATCCGAAAAAGCCGCCCTTTTCATTCTGGCGAACCAAATTCGAGCTTCGGGTGCCGGACACCTCAGCGGCCCTGGCCAAAGCCACCGCCGAAGATCTCTTGCGCCATTACCTCCAGGAACCCGGCGATCAGCATGCCAACGTGCGGTATATTCTGGCGCTGATGCTGGAGCGCAAACGCACCCTGAAACCGATCGAAACCAAGGAAGACAACGGCCAGCGGCTCCTGATTTACGAGCACCGCGGGTCGGGCGAAGTCTTTGTCATTCTCGACCCCCGTCTCAAGCTCGACCAGATCGAAGCCGTGCAGATGGAAGTCGCGGAACTGCTGGGTTAAACTGCGGAATGCTGCCCTGGTTCCAAAACCGGTTCCCGCTCTTCCTCGCGCCGATGGCGGGGGTGACGGACAAGATCTTCCGCCAGCTTTGCAAAGAGCTTGGGGCGGACGTGACGGTCACCGAGTTCGTCTCGGCTGAGGGGATCTTCCGCCGCAACGCGCGGACGATGGAGTATCTCGATTTCGACGAGTGCGAACGCCCCTTGGGCGTGCAACTCTTCGGGGCCGACCCCGAACACCTCGGCGAGGCCGCCCGGATGGTCATCGACTGGGTGCATCCCGACTTCCTCGATCTAAATTTCGGTTGCCCCGTCAATAAAGTCGTTTCGCGCAACGGCGGCTCGGCCCTGCTCAAGGACTGCCCGCTGCTCGAACGCGTCGCCGCCGCCGTGGTAAAAGCCGCCGCGCCGTGCCCGGTCACCGCTAAAATCCGGATTGGCTGGGACGCACAATCGGTCAACGCCGTTTCCGTCGCGCAAATCCTCGAAGCCACCGGCGTCCAGGCGCTTGCCGTGCATGGCCGGACCAAGGATCAAGGGTACGGCGGCAAAGCCGACTGGGAGGTGATCGGGCAGGTCGCGCATTCCGTTCGGATTCCCGTGGTCGGCAACGGCGATATTCAGAGCGCGGTCGACGTCGCCCGCCATCGGGCGCAGTCCGGCATTGCGGGAATCATGATCGGTCGGGCGGCCATGTCCGCCCCGTGGATTTTCCGGGAGATCAAGCATTACCTCGCGACCGGCGAGCTCCTGCCCTCGCCGATGCTGGAAGAGCAATGGGCACTGATCCGCCGCCATTGCGCGCTGGCCATCGAACGCCGGGGCGCGGAACGCCCCGCCCTGCACTCGATGCGCGCCCGCCTGATGGCCTACACCCGGGGCATGCCCGGCGCCAAACATCTCAGGGCCCGGTTCGCGCAGATCGAGAGTCTGGCTGAGTTGGATGAGATCGCAGCGGCGACGATGCCGTGAGGGAGTTGTCTAGCCGAAGCCTCACCTCATCTCATCCACCACGGCCCGGATCTCCTCCAGCGTGATTTCGCTGGAGACGAACGCCTCGCCGAGGCGGGGGCAAAGGACGAATCGCACGGCTCCTTGCGCGAACTTCTTGTCCTTCATCAGCGCAGCCATCAGAGCGTCGGTGGAAATGTCCGCAGGGAGCCGCAATGGCAGGTCGAAATGGGCAAGCAGATCGACGATAAGCTGGTTTTCCTGGGGCGCGAGGCCCGCCTTGAGCATCGAGAGGCGGCAGGCGGCCACCAAGCCCAGGCTGATCGCCTCGCCATGCAGATAACGTCCGTACCCGGCGGCATTCTCGATGCCGTGGCCGACCGTGTGGCCCAAATTGAGCAAGGCGCGTTCGCCCGTCGTTTCATGTTCGTCGGCACCGACAATCGCCGCTTTGATCTCCACGTTGCGCGCGATGACACCGGCCAGCGTTGCGGCGTCGAATTGCAGGCCTGGGGCGCACACCCGGTCCAACAACGACCGGTCGCGGATCGCGCCGTGCTTGATGATTTCGGCAAAGCCTTCGTTGAATTCCCTGGGAGGCAGACTCTGCAAAGTAGTGACGTCCGCCAGCACGAGCCGGGGCTGATGGAAGGCTCCGATCAGGTTTTTGCCGTGGGTGGCATTGACCCCCGTTTTGCCGCCGACCGCGCTATCGACTTGAGCGATGACCGTGGTCGGGATCTGCACGAAAGGAAGCCCGCGATAGTAAATAGCCGCCACGAACCCCGCGAGGTCGCCCACCACTCCCCCTCCGAGCGCAACCACCCACCCTTTGCGGTCGAGCCCGGCGGCAATCATTTCACCGCACACCCGCTCGGCCACGCCCATCGATTTTGACGATTCGCCCGCAGGCACGGTAATCAGGGTGGGCGTGAATCCCGCCTCGGTCAGGCTGGAAAGCACGGGAGCGCTGTAGAGCGGGCCGACGTTGGAATCGGTAATGACCGCGCAGCGTTTTCCCAATTCCGCGATCTTCCGGGCCAGCTCGCCCAAGCTCGGGAGAATGCCTTCGCCGATGATAACGGGATAGGCGCGGTCGCCAAGGGGAACGGTGATGGAATACGTCGGTTTCATGCGGAGCGAATTTTCCAGTCTATTGCGCGACCAAGAGCGCGCGGTTGCGCCAAACATACCCGATCCCGGAATAAAGTGTGAGGCCGAGCGCTACCGCGATGAGCGGCTCGCCGCCGTAGGTTTGGGCGTTATCCAAAAATCCGTCCCGCAGTCCAAAATTGAATTCGCGCGCCGCCAGGATCAACAGCAGGAAAATGACCGTCGCGATCTGCCACCCGGTTTTGTGTTTGCCGATCGACTCGGCGGGCAGCACCAACCCCTTGGAGGCGGCCAGCAGGCGCAGACCGGTGATGAGAAACTCCCGGCTGATGATGACGACCACGGCCCAGGCCGGAATCGCCCCGGCAGGCACGAGACAGATGAATGCCCCGGCGATCATGATTTTATCCACCAGCGGATCCATCAGTTTACCGAAATCCGTGACCAGCCCATAGCGCCGGGCGATGTAGCCGTCCGCGTAATCGGTCACGCTCGCCACGATAAACAACAGCAAAGCCACGGAATGGCCGAATTGCCAGTCGATGCTGAGCGAAGCGACGAAGGCCAGGGTGATAAAGAACCTGGCGAGCGTTAGGCGGTTGGGTAAATTCATTGGGTGGTCGCTTCGAGCGGGGCCAGCGAGTTCAGTTCTGGCGCCGGAGTCCGCGTCGGGGTTCCAGATTGGCATTCGTTCCATGGCGCGGTCAATCATGGAGAATCGGGGGATTGAAAGTGCTCTGACTTGAAACTTGGTTTGCGGCGAGGGTCTCGCCGGGTAGTAGAAGCGGCAT
>JBAXSN010000165.1:0-6918 GCA_037130675.1 Verrucomicrobiota bacterium | reverse complement strand
CGGTGAGCGCTTCTACTGCCTTCTGTGTGGCGTCAAGCTTGGCGGAGAGTTCGTCTCCGAGTTGAACCGCTGCATCGCGATCCCCGGTGAGGGAGCCTAGTTGGGCCTTGAGGCCGGTGATCTCGCCTTCCAACGCGACGATCTTCTCTGAAAGCGAAGCGGCATTGGCTTCGGTGTCCGCCAGTTTCGATGAAAGCTTCTCGCCGTTCTTGCGGGCCTGATCGCGCTCTCCGGTGAGCGCTTCTACTGCCTTCTGTGTGGCGTCAAGCTTGGCGGAGAGTTCGTCTCCGAGTTGAACCGCGGCATCGCGATCCCCGGTGATGGAGGCTAACTTGCCGGTAAGCGCCGCGATTTCGGCATCCAACGAATTGATCTTTTCAGAAAGCGCCCCGGCGTTGGTTTCGGCCTCGGCCAGTTTGCCGGAAAGGGTCTCGCTCTTCTGCTGGGCTTCGTCGCGAGCCTGTGTGAGCGCTTCAAGATTCTTTTTTGCCTCGCCAAGTTTCCCTGCGAGTTCGGTCCCGCGCTGGGTTGCCGCATCGCGGTCGCCCGTCAGGGTTGCCAACTGATTGCCGGCATTTGCGAGTTCCGCTTCGAGCGACTGGATCCTCTCTGAAAGCGAAGCCGCACGCCCTTCGGTTTCCGCCAGCTTGGCGGAGACGCCAGCGCCCTCTTGTCGCGCCGCGTCACGTTCCTTGGTCAGCGATTCGAGTTTGATGCGCGCTTCGCTGAGTTCGCCTGAAATCCGATCGAATTGCCGCTGCGCCTTGGCGCTTTCCTTGGCTGCATCCTCAAGCTGCTTGCCTGCCGCTGCCAATTCGCCAGTCAGCCTTTCGCAATTCTTGCTCGCGTTGTCGCGGTCGGTCGTAAGGGTCCCGATGTTCTGGCGCGCTTCCGCGAGCTCCGCTGAAAGTTTCTCGCCAAGTTGGGTGGCGGAATCGCGGTCGCCCGAGAGCGCTGCGAGAGTGGCTTCGGCCTGAGCGAGCTTACTTGAAAGCGCTTGGCCGTTCTGAAGTGCGGCATTACGTTCCTGCGTCAGGGAATCGATTGAGCCGCGAGCCTGAACCAGTTCCGCCTTGGTTTGCTCGATCGTCTGAACCGCTTTTTGGTGTTCTTTCGCCGAACTTTCAAGCTGCTTGCGGGCTTCGTCCAATTCACCGGCAAGGCGTTTGCCATCCTGCTGGGCCTGGTCGCGGGCCTCGGTGAGCGCTTCGATTTTACTCTGGGCCGATTTCAGTTTCGCTGCGAGTTCGCCGCCCAATTCCGCGGCGTTCTTTTTCTCGCTGGAAAGCGCTTCCATCTGGCTGCGGCTCGCTGTGAGTTCCGCGCTCAGTCGCGCGCATTCTGCTTTGGCCTGTTCGCTTTCAATGGAAAGCGTCTCGATCCGGCTTTCCGCGTTTTGAAGATTTTTGGCGGCGGTCGCGCCCGTTTCGCTTGCTTGTTTGAGGGCATCCGCCAGTTCGGCGGCCCGCTGGGTTTCCCCTGCGAGCTTTTCACCCAGGTCCGCGGCCTTGGTCTCGGCCTGTTGCCATTCGTCCGAAGCGGCTTCGATCTCTTTTTTCGCTGCGGCAAGCTCGCCATTCAGCGCCTTGATCGATTTCCGCGCCTCGTCGAGATTCTTGGCCAGAACCGTCGATCGGGATTCCTCTTCCGCAATTTGGGACGAGAGTTGCTCATTATGGAAGTGAGCGCCGTCGCGTTCTTTTTGCAGGGATTCGATTTCAGCCTGCGATTGCTCGATTTGGGCCGCGAGGCTCTTGACTTCCTCTTGAAGCGATACCCGCTCCTGCGAGAGCGCCATCAACTGGTTGTTGACTTCTGAAAGCTTGACCGAAAGCGTTGCCCCGGAGGCATGGGCAAGGTCGCGCTCACTCTTGAGCGACTCGGCGACCGATTCGAGTTGAGCCTTCGTGGTGGCGACTTCCGCGTTGAGTTCCGCGATCGCCGCTTCAGCCTTCAGCTTTTGCTCTTTTAGGTTAGCCAGTCCGGCTTCGGACGTTGCGACCTGTTGGCCGAGCGATTCGCTCCGTTGTCTGGCCTCGTCGCGTTCATTTGAAATCGCGGCAATCTGATTGCGGGCGGCTTCGAGTTCCGCTGAAAGGCTCTCGCTCTGCTGGGCTGCTTGGGACTGCTGTTTTGCGAGCTTCTTGAGCTCGTCCTTTTGCTGCTGAAGTTCTGTCGAGAGTTCAGCGATCCGCTGCTGTTCCTGGTCGCGCTCCTTGGCGAGGGTGGCCAGTCGGCTTTGCGCTTCGCTGAGGTCGGCGGAAAGCGTTTGCTGCGTCCCATCGAGTTGTTGGGAAAGCGAGGCGACATGCCGCTTCTGTTCCGCAAGGGCGGTTTCCAACGAATGCTGGGCGCGGACGGCGGTATCGAGTTCCCTGGCTTTCGCTTCCAGGGTGGACTCGGCATCCTTCAACTGGCTCGAGATCGCTTCTTTTTGCTGGTTCGCGCTGTTGCGTTCCTCGCTGAGCGCTTCCATCTCGCGCCGGGCCTTGGCCACTTCCGCGTCAAGCTGCTCGGTTTGCTTTCGAAGCGCCGCTTGTTCCTTGCTCAGGGTCGCCTCCTGCTTACGGGCTTCTTCCTGCGTCTGTTTTAGGAGCGCTTCAAACTCGGTCGCTTTCCGGCTGGACGCTTCGCGTTCGGCAACGGATTTCTCCAACAGTTGTTTGGTCTCGCTCAGTTGAGCGGAAATCACTTCCGCCTGCTTCTCGGCGGTCTTGCGTTCCTTGGCGAGTCCTTGAATCTCCGTTTGCGCCGCTTCGAGTTTGGCTGTGATCTCTTGCAGCGAACGCTGTAGCGTTTCGCGTTCTTTGGCGAGCGCCGCAGCCTGCTTTTGGGGCTCGTCGATCTTGACGGCCAGCATCTTCGTCTGGCCGGAGAGTTGATCGCGTTCCTGGCTCAGTTCCTGAATCCGGCCTTCGGCTTCCGCGAGTTTTGCCTTGGCCGCCTCGGCGGATTGCTGCGCCGCATCGCGCTCCGCGCCCAGGGATTGGAGTTCGCCCCGCAGCGCTTCGAGCTTTTTGGCGGCTTCGGCGGCTGTCTGGGTTGCGGATTGCTCCGCCGCGTGCTGGAGGGCGGCGATTTGCTTTCCTGCCTCCTCGTGCTGTTTGGCGATTGCGTCGCGGGCCTGCTGCGCCGCGCCAAGTTCACCCCGGAGAGATTCAAGTTCCTGACGGGATTTTGCCAGTTCCGCGGAAATCTCGTTTCCGCCGCTCACCCGTTCCGAAAGTTCGCGCGAGAACGCTTCGATCCGCGCTTCGGCTTCCGCGAGTTTTGTCTTGGCTGTCTCGGCGGATTGCTGCGCCGCATCGCGCTCCGCGCTCAGGGATTGGAGTTCGCCCCGCAATGCTTCGAGCTTTTTGGCGGCTTCGGCGGCTGCCTCGGTGGCGGATTGCTCCGCCGCGTGCTGGAGGGCGGCGATTTGCTTTCCTGCCTCCTCGTGCTGTTTGGCGATTGCATCGCGGGCTTGTTGCGCCGCGCTAAGTTCGCCCCGGAGCGTATCGAGTTCCTTATGGGATTTCGCCAGTTCCGCGGAAATCTCGTTTCCGCCGCTCACCCGTTCCGAAAGTTCCCGGGAAAATTTTTCGATTCCTGCTTCGGCTTCCGCCAACTTGGCTGCAACCGTCTCGCTGGCGCGTTGGACTTCGTCGCGTTCGGCGCTCAGGGAATCGACCTGCTGCCGCGCTTCCTCGAGCTTCGCGGCGAGTTCGTCCGCGGCTTGCTGGGCCGTCTGTTCAGCCGAACCCTGCGCTTCAACGAGTTGCGCCACCAGTTTTTCGCGTTCCTGAGCGATTGCTTCGAGCTCTTTCAGACGCGTGGAGACTTCCTCGCTCTGGGTGCGCGCCGCTTCACACTCTTTCTGGAGGGCTTCGATCTGTTGCTGGGCAACGGCAAGGCGTTTGGCCGCCTCGGCGGAAGCCGATTGTGCGGAATCGCGCTCCTTGAGAAGCGCGTCGAGCTTGGACTGAACCTCCGCCAATTGGGAGGTGAGTGCGGTGGCGTTTGCTTGGAGAGCATCCCGCTGGCCGATGACTTCAGTCAACTGCTTGGGAGCTTGTTCTGCCTGTTTCTCAAGCGTCTCGATCTTCGCTTTCAGTTCGTCCCGCTCCTTGGTCAGCATTTCGATCCGCTTTTCGACCTCCGCCATCTTTTCAACAGCGTGGGTGCCCGCCCCTTGGACTACTTCCCGCTCAACAGTAAGGAGATCGATTTGTTTGCGAGCCTCTTTAAGCTGGCTGGAGAGTTTGCGCGTGGTCTCTTCGAGGGTGGCGCGTTGGCCGCTGAGGGTCTCGATCTGCGCCTGGCGCGCCTTGAGTTCCTCATCGAGCGCAGTGACATCGGTCGTCGTGCGCGCCTCGGCGAGTTGCTTGGCAAAATCGGCTTTTTCCTTCTGAGCGGCCTTGAGCTGTTCAACGAGCTGATCGTGGTCGGCGGGCGAAATCTCGAACTCGTCGGCAGACTTGGGCGTGTCCAGCGGCTCGGCAGCCTTTCCGAGATTGCCCGGCTGAACGATCGGAATCCGCATTTCACCTTTGAAAACGCCTTCCACGGCTCCAAAACGGACCTTATCCCCGGTGGAGAGTTCGGCTTCGATAATCGAATGGCCGTTGATGAAAGTCTTGTTGGTCGAGCCGAGGTCCTTCAGCCGGTAACGGTTGTTAACGCGGAGGAACTGGGCATGATTTCCGGAAATCGACGGCTCTTGGATACGGATATTATTGCTCGATTTCCAGCCGACGCTGACGACGTCCTGGTCCAGCTTATAGGTCACTTCGCCCTTGCCCGGAACGCTGAGAACCACGCGGCCCAGCATCGCTGCGCCTGAAGCCATGGTCGTCTTGCCACTGGTCCCGTTTAGCCGGAAAACGCATTCCACATTGCCAAACCGGATATTGTCGGCATCGTTGATGGCCATCTCTGAAACGGCGGCTCCGTTGATCCACGACTTGTTGGTCGATCCCAGGTCTTTGAGGACAAAGCGGTCACCCTCCCGAACGATCTGCGCGTGCCGACGTGAGACCGAGGCATCCTTGATCGGAATCAGGTTGTCGTCCGCCCAGCCGATGCTGATGACATCGGTGGAGAGTTCATGGGTCACAGCACCGGAGTCTGGGAGCTGTATTTGGAGCGTGGCCATAGAGGGGTGACGGGAAAAATGTCCGGAATCGCGAGCTTGGGGCAGGGAACCTCAAGCCGGCCGGGCACAAGTCCTGTAAAATTTAGTCGGTGTGAGAAATACTTATACTAAAAAACCCCCGAAACAAACAAGTCCTAGTTTCCATTCCGTGGCATCCTGATTCCGACTGTGTCCCGCCTGACAAGCTGATCGTGCGGTAGGAAGTGGTGTCGGCGTCGAATCCCAAATGGCTGCTGGTTGCGGGGCGTCGTATTGTTCGACCAGTTGCCGCGTTGTATTCCGTTCTTTGCATCGGGGATCCGCTTTCGCCCGTCCAGTTTTCCGTGGCATTCGCCACAAAGCGCAGCGCATATCCTTCGCCCGCCATCGCAAACCGATCAGCACCGGGAATAGGGCTGATAAAAACCGGCGAGAGTTCATTTCGATGACTTCGTTCAAAAAACAAGGCGCCACCCTGGCCGGGCGGCTTGCTCTGAGGTATAGGAAACGCCGTGAACCTTCAAGCCGTCGCCGTTGAGCAGCGTAATGATGCCGCCGCTGTCCCCGAGGGCCAGCGACCCGTCGAGCGGGTAATCGCGGGTTTCTCCGGGAGCGAGAATCCCCCAAAGACGGAGGGTTCCGCCGGCGCGACCGGTGAGGCGCCATCCGGTGAGTTCGATCGGGACAGGGGAGGGGTTGAGCAACATGACCGATTCCCCCGATGGCAACCCGACTGGCGGATTGACCAGGGCTGAAATGATCCGCACCCGTCCTTCCGGGGAGGCTGCGAAGTTTGTTCCGGCAAGCTGCGGAGACTCCGGGCCAGCGGGGCGCCGATGGCCGGTTGCCTCGTCGGTTTGCCACGACTGCGACTGGAATTTTAGAAAGAGCGCCGTCCAACGCTGCTGGCTCGGATGCTCGATCAAAACCGCGCCATCCTGCCATGACCCATCCTGCGCAAGGTGGCATGGGTCATTCCCTTGGTTCATGTGGACGTCGTGCATCCCTCGCGATGGATAGAACCGAAAAAAGCGGTCCGAAGCTTCGGCGGCCCAAGGCTCGCCATAGACGTAAACCCAACACTCTGGATCGGTCATCGCGCCGCCGATCAGCCCGTCGAGGACCTCGTTTAGGTCGGCTCCGGAAATGAGCTCGCTGCTGGGCAGCGCCAGCATCTGGTCGCGATGAAAAAGGTTGAGCCGGATAAAGTCGAGCGCCAGGCCGCCGGGCTGACTTTCGACCCGGTGGAGCCCCGGGCTAAGCCGGGTCAATTCCTGGGTGATCGGGTGCCGGAATCGGAACTTGAGCACATACTCCATCTCGGAGGGTTGGAGCATGGAGCGGACATTGACCGTGGCCCGGTAGTCGTGCCCCGCCGCATTCACCCAAACATGGTAGTGCGGCCGGCCTTCGGTGGAGGCGTGTTTGGCTCGTGCGCGGCCTTTTAAAACGGAGTACGACTTAAGCGGCATGGGGGATGCCTTTGTTTACTCTGACGGCAGCGGTAAATCAAGAGCCGCGCTACATCTGATGGGGGCGAGAAAAGGCGCGGAGAGAGTAGAAATGTGATTCCAACCGCTTTCGGGGAAACGGGGAAATAACATCGCTCTCCCATAATCTGTGGGGTGGAAAAGGTGATCGGCAACGGCGGAAGCGCCGGAATCGATGGCCTGAACACCGGGCATTTGGAACGGCACAAGGCGAGCGAGGTGGGAAAACTCCAAAGGAAATGCCTTCCGCAGGCGTCGCCATAAACCCGAACTCCGAAGTTGCGGTTTGCTGTGGCTGCGGCGCTCTGTCGCCGC
>JBAXSN010000164.1:0-6950 GCA_037130675.1 Verrucomicrobiota bacterium | reverse complement strand
AAGTCGCTGATCGTAACCAGTTGAAATTATTCGACTTATAGCCGGACGGCAGTGGACGGATATATTAAAGTCGATCCGAAGGATCGAGATTAGCGAATCGCAGCCAGTGCAGGGACTGCCAACGCTGCTCGTTGAGGTATCTTTCAAGAACGCGGCCGGCGACCCAAGTGGCTCGACAGTATTTACTACTGTTCCTGCGATGGGCTATATTACACCGATAATTCGTGATTACTTGACAGATGGTCGGCTTTTTGCGGAATGGCTTTGTGACGACTATGTGCAAGTACCGAACAAAGAACGGGAACCGCTGTGGTTTCCGCTTCAAGTCAAGTACAGCGCTAACACTCCTGACGGAGGGCCGGTAGACTCTCAGCGATACCGATTCAAAGCCGACGCGATCTCACTGAACGCTCCAGTCCCCCGGGGTCGTTTCTCCATCGGGCTCACACCCTCGATGACTGTTTCTGACACCAGGACCACTCCGGTGGCAAGTTTCACCGTGAAAAATGTCACGAATCTTAACCTTGACGACGTCGACTCGCTCTCTAGCAACCACTCACTTGAACCGATAGCGACCGATCCACGCGGCGATTTTTCCGCCAAACCCGCCGCCTGGCGTTGGCCTCGCGGTTTGCTAATCAATCTGACTGTGCTTGCGGTACTTGCCGGAGCACTCTGGTGGCGCCGACGCTGGAGTATGGCATTATTACTGATATTCACTCTTGTCCCTGGCTGTGGATATTTATCGATCCAGGCGACCGAGGGCTTTCCTGCTGATTCTGATGCCGGCTGCACTGTCAGGCCCGAGACCATCGACTTTGGCACCGTTTCCTTGTCGAGCGAGGGTTTACAGCGTACATTCCAGATTCGGAACCTTGGGCCTTTGCCTCAGCGCGTCACGGTTGAAACGTCATGTGGGTGTCTTGTGGTGACACCACAGAAAATCGACTTGAAATGCGGAGAAAGTACTACCGTGATAGCCACAATGTCTCCCGACGGCAGAGCCGGGTTTCGGCAGTCGCAGATCAACGTCACCTTATCGCAGAGCATGGACTGCGGCACGGATTTTCCGCCCCAACCGCCGATGATGATACCGATCGTTGCCAAGTCGATGATTACGAACGAGTGGCAAGCCACGCCGCGGAGGATCGTGTCTTCAGGTGAGCTCAAACAAAGAACGGGAACGGTTACGGTCACCGCCCCTCGGTCTGATTGGCGTCGCGTTAGAATTGGTGTCATCGGCCGGAACGTGAACTGGGAGGAGACGAACCGATTCCCTGCACCCGACGTTGCCGAAGAATCTCGTACGTTTCGCGTCGAGATCAGTTGTGATGAGGAGACTGACCGTGGGTTGTCGTTCACACTTAACGGACACGACAGTCCGGTCTTGGTCGTGCCAATCATCATGTCGCGGTAGCGGTAGACTTCGCCGCAAAATCGGCACGATGGCGCGATCCCGTACAGGCCGGCTCTGAGGCCAATCTTGTTGCCCGCCGCATTCGATTATTCGGCATAGGCAAAATAACTCTCGACGACAATGCATGCGGCTCCTGCGCGGGTGCGATGATTCTTGCCGAGCGCCTCCCAGGCTTGGGCTTGAGCGCCCTGCACCCAGGCGAGGACGTCATCGGGGAAGATGGCTCGGGCCCGGTCGTACCGGCTCGAATCCCCTTCGACGTAGATCCAGCCGTGCGCCCCAACGTGCTCGCAGATTTCCTCCTCGAAGGCGATTTCTTTGTGGATGCTCATGGGGAGGAGGGATTCATACTGTCCCGAGACACTGCCAAGGAAATCCCACGGCCGTCACGCCGCCGGCAGCAGCGTCACCGGGTAGGCGGCGATATCCGGGCATCGAGCAACAGCATCAATGCCCCTCGAAGTCTCGAAGGATGTCGGGGGGCAGTGGGCCGTCGAAATCGTCGGGAACGGTGAACGTGCCTGCGGCAAGCCCGAACGGCCGGGACGCCGGCGGGGGCGGAGAGAGGGGGCGGATTTCCGCGACCGGGCGGCCCCCGCGGACGACGACGATGTGCTCCCCGGCCTCGACTCGGGCGAGGAGCGCCGCAGCGTCATGGGCGAGTTCTTGAGGGCTGACAGTGCTCATAACGAGAGTCTACCGCTGCGCGACGTTGCCGGGAAAGGCAGAGCGAAGGCGTCGATCTCCGTCGGGAATCCAGCCGTGCGCCCCGAGTGCTCGCAGATTTCCTCCTCGAAGGCGATATCCTTGTGGATGTTCATGGAGTGGCCCCGAGGATCGTTGATCTGTCATCGCCGCAGGGGATGTCCACGACGTCATCGGTGGCGAGCATGTCGGCCGCATAGGCCTGGCAGGCGTGAATCTGCTCAGCGGTGACGGCTGGGAAGGCCTCGATCAATTGCTCGACCGACCACCCATCGCCGAGTCGTTCGAGGATCAGCCCTACGCCGATGCGGGTGCCGCGAATCTTCGGTTTGCCACCGATGATCCCGGGGGTGCGGTTGATGTGGTCACGCCAGTTCATGGTGGGCTCCTTCGATCGGACGACCGCACGGCCCGCCGTGCGGGCCATCGGAATCGCTTTGGGAAATCATACCTCTCGCGAACCGGGGAATATTCATTGACCCACCCGCCGCCGTTTGACCTCGTCGAGCGTCCGGCCGTCCTTGGCCTTCCAAGATTCCCAGCCGTTGGAAGACCGTCCGAGGAGCGCCACGGCCGCCGTGCTCGGCGACACGAAAAGGCGGACTCTCTCGGAAATAACCTTCTCTCCCTCTTCTCGCATCACTCCCGCTTCCACAGGACTGGCCCGGAACCGCTCGATCGTTGTTGATTGGATTGGAGGAACATTGGCCCGACAGCCGCCCCCTCCTTTGAGCGAGCCGAGGGCATCGTCGGAGAGCAGGCCACGGCGGGTGGCCTTAGCGGAGATGCGATGAAGTACCTCCGCTGCGCGACTGGCGCCGCGGGCCCACCGAAAAACGCCTCGAGAGGGAGGTGACCCAAACCTTGACGCCCCCGATTCCCACCAAGTAGCCTACCCTTTCAGGGAAGGTAGTGCTTCGGCAATGCTTGGGGCTTTCAAACGCAACTGCTCGAAAATACCTCGGCACGCCGAAGCTCATCGGGGGCATAGTAATCTTTTTGTAACGTCGCGCGAGGAGCATCCTAAAATGGTTCGGTGTGTTAGTCGCTTAGCTGCCGCCTGCTTGATTGCACTGATGGTGACTTCGGCGGAATCTCAGTATCAAACGCAGTATTCCACCGGCTTTACGGGAGACGACTGCACGGGATGTGGGTATTATTGGCCGTGGAGTCCCGCTTGTCGCTGGGGCAGCCCCTTTGAGGTGCAGAGTGGCTGGAGTCGAATAGGGATAGGAGATAAGGGAAGCGCCGCGTGCCAGGATTTCGAACAGCCTAAGCCGACGGAAGACGTTTATCTTGAGATCGGGACTCAAAAGAAATACGACCTCAAGCTAGGCGAATGGAAAGACTTTGGGCTTGCAGCCACGATAAGCGAAACAACGATTACGACCGACAGGATAAAGCGAACCAATACTTGCGAAATCGGCAAAAGCTGCCTTATACCATTTAAGGCCTTTCGTAGGTCTACCTACACGCAGAAGGTCTCATTGAGGCAAATTGCTACTCAATATTACTACATACCCGGCGAACCCCAATCTTTTACTTACACGGCGTGGTCTGGGTGCAGAGACTGCAATGATCAGACGAGACGTTTTTCGGTTCTTTGCTCAGACCCGGGGCCGGAGTTGCTGTCGGTATCGCAGGTAGCTCGAATGCCTATGCCATATTACCCACCGTTGCTCACGATAAAAGATTATTGCGGTATTATTGGCCCATGATCTTCGGGCCGCTCGGCTAGCAGCAGGGGCGTGACAATGTTTTTGAGATCGTGCTCGAATGCCGAGCTTTTGCAGCGACAGATGCCTCTAACGCGCCCGCTGTTGGATGCTTCCAGCAGCGGGTATTCCTGCCGCAGTGTCCACTTTGGTTGTGTTGCCTGTAGCGTAGTGGCGTATAAGTCTAGGAGTCGCAAGTGATTGTTAGCTGTTGCGTTTTTCAAGCGTTCAGCCCACGTGGTTTTTATTTCGTCGTCTTAGGCGAAGCATTGCTTGGTGTCATAACGCTGCTGGCAGGGACTGCTGCGGAAGCACAATCGCCCCCTCCTGACGAAGACACGGCGCTGATGTCGCGATTGCAGGAACAGGTGATGGCACTTCCAGAGGAATCACGGGAAGAGCAGGGTGTAAAGATTCTTTTGGAGAATGTGGCTGAGTTCAAGGGCGAAGTAACGAAGAGGCGGGTGCATCTGTCGATTGCTGAATTGCTTGCAAAGCTTGGAGACACCGAACAGTCTCTCATACATTTTGAGAAGGCTGGTGTGCCGAAGTCTCAGGAAACTGCATCCAGCGGTTTTGATGCTATTTCGCGGGGGCGTTTTATCGACATGTTGATCGAGACTGGTAAGACAACCGATGTCATTGAACGCGCATTAGCCTTCCGCGAAGGGGCAGGTGTAACTGACGATGAATATGCCGAACTGACGTATGCAGCGGGTCGAGAACTGATCATATCGGGTAAATTCGACGAGGGGATAACACTCGGCATCGAAGCCGCGAAGAGCCGCCCCAGCAAACTCGCGTACCAGTATCTTGAGACTTTGGGCGGCGATGCAGCTCTACGGGGCGATATGACCTCGGGCCTCAAGGCAGATCACTGGCTTGAGAAGAACAGTGGCCCCTTTGGCGCTACCGAACGTTTTCTGTCGAATCTCGCGTTTTCGGAAGAAGCTTCCGGGAACCTGCCGCGTGCGATCGCCGTGCTCGAGCGATTGGCGAACGAGCATCCGAAATCCCCGAGACTCGGACAGCAATTATTGAGACTTTCCGTGCTGTACTCCCAGGTCGGTGATGAAGAAAAATCTAAGGCCGTTGTGGCTCGAGTTCGGGACGGAAGCTTTCCAGATGAGATCAAAGCGATCGCCAAGAAATCTTTGGAGCATGACGCTGGTCCAGAGCCGGGGCTCACTCACTCCTTGCGGATTGGCTCAGCATTGACTTGGAGATTCGGCCTTTTGCTGCTGAATGGCATTCTTGTATTTGTCATTCTTATGATCATCCGTGCGCGGCGACGACCGCCAATAGCCAGTCTTTCCCAAGATAGCCCCTTGAAATCAACGGGTCAGAAGTAGCCGCTTGGGGGTGCGGTCCCCCGGCAGACGATGTGGTTACGATAGGCCATGGTTTGTTCCTGGTACCCGGGCACGGCCCTCGTCGCAACGTCGCCCGCGCTGTTGTTTGATGCAGCACATCGGCATACACAGCGGCAGCTATGGCTCCCGAGGGTGCTCATGATGGTGCCGCTCGTCGCTTCACCTCGTCCAGCGTCCGGCCGTCCTTGGCCTTCCATGACTCCCAGCCGTTGGCAGACCGCCCGAGGAGCGCTACTGCTGCCATGCTCGGGGAGCCGAAGAGGTGGTCTTTCTCGATAATCACCTTCTCCCCCTCTTCTCGCATGACTCCCGTTTCCACAAGACTGGCCCGGAACCGTTCGCTGGGAGTGCCTTGGATCGAGGGGACGTTGGCCCGACGGCCGACCGAGCCCTTGAGCACGACAAAGCCATCGTCGGTGAGCAGGCCGCGCCCCGTCGCCCCGGCGGCGGTGCACTGAAACACCTCGTCGAGGTCGTAGCCTCGCGCGGGTGGTTCAAAGAAGGGGTACCCGAGCGTCGAGAGGAGGATGCTCCCGGTCTCGAAAATGTCTAGGCAGTCGGCTTCGAGGGGAGCGGGAGTGTGGGGCTTCGAACCGGCGTTGCCGTTCTCGACCCGGTAGCGGCCGGCCTCGGTGGCGAGTTTGAGGCAGTGCCATTCGAGGAAGAGCGCGTGGGTCTGGGTGAGGCTGTTTTTAAGGGACACCATGACGAGTGCCCGGTGCCAGTAAGGTTTCTTCGAGTCGTGTTCGAAGAGCCTCTTGCGCAAATCTCCGGTCTGTCCGACGTAGACGTTAAGGCCATCTTCTTCATCTGGCGTGCCCAAATAGTCGGACCCGAACAAGAAGTACACGCCCACCTGGCCGCTTTCCGGCAACCGGGCGAACTCATCGAGCCGGCTGCGGGGCACCTCGATGACCTGGACGATGCCGGTCGTGATCTCCGCCACTCGCAGGCCACGGGGATCGCCACCGGGGAGGAAGATCTGGATGGTTTTTGGGGTCGGCGTCATGCGGCCTCCGAGCCTCCGCCAGCCGAAAAGCCCCGGACGTCGATCTGGCCCGTCACGGCGGCGGAGATGAGGGCGGAGCGGCGTTCTTGGAGGAGGGTGATGGCTCGGACTGCCTCCGAGGCGAGAGAATCGCTGGCTTGGGTATACGAATCGATCGCCAATGCGATAGCCGCCTGTTCATTTTCCCCTGGAACGGCCACCTGATAGCCGTACAGGTCTTCCATGCGAAAAGAGGCTTGCATATGGTCTGGTATCAGAGACCGCTCAAAAGCAAACAAAGGCTGCAAGTGATAGTAGAAGAACCGAACAAAACCGGCGACCTTCACGGGCTTTATAATCATGCAGTTTTGCGACAAGCTGAATTTCCCGCGCAAGTGATTGAGCGTCATCGCCTTAGCGCCAACCGTAGTGGAAAATAAGACCCCTTCGTCGCCTGCATCAAACTCGTACTCGCTCCACCCCCCCATCACTCCATTGTTCTCAGTTTGTCCGCTATAAACCGGATAATCGCCAGCATTTTCAGACAGGTATTCCTTGGTCAGCATCTGGCTGTTCCGCCCTTTGAATGCGCGGAATAGATGAGTCATCTTTCTTATCACCCAATGCTCCGGCACCTCCCCCAGCCACTCGATGCCGGAGTCCTTCATCGGGGCATTGGGATTCAGCCCCTTCGTGAGAGCTATGACCGAAAGTCGTGTTCGTTGATCGCAAGAAAAAAGGCGGCGTATCCT
>JBAXSN010000163.1:0-6982 GCA_037130675.1 Verrucomicrobiota bacterium | reverse complement strand
TCGCAACACCGACTATTTTCATGCCGCGTGGAGCCCACGTTGCGGGGCATCGATACCTGTCTAAAAAGGTGGTGACTCCGACTCTGTGAGGCAGTGAGGACCAGCCTCGCTCGCGGGTCCCGCGCGAACTCATAGCCACGCAAAACCGCCGGGGCGTCTTTCGCCAGCGCCAGAAACTGGAAGGCGCGCCCCATGAGCGAGGGATGCATCAGGGTGGCCAGCGCCCGAAGTTTCCGTTGCTGATCGGCACTGAGCGGCGCGGTCGCGTCCGGAAAGGCATGCTTGGCCAGACCCATCATGAAATGGTGTTGGTCGGTGAATCCGGTAAGCGTGAGGCCAGAGGCTTCGGCGCGTTCGGCCAGCGTGGTGAAATCGACATGCGCGGTGATGTCCTGATCGCCAACAAACGCGAGGGGCTCCTCGGAGCGCCGCTGCTGGCGGTAGCAACTTAATGTGCCCCGGATACGTTCGGGCAGGTAGAGATCGGAACGGGAAAACCCGTAGTCGGCCACGAGCACGTAGCCGCGTTGAAGGCGGCGGGCAAGGGTCTCGATCCAGGCGGGCGCTTCGAGGTTGATTTCCGTTTGATAACCTTCGACAGCGGGAAGATGCGGCAGAATTTCTTGAAGCGCTTCCGTCGAGAGGGGGCCATCTTGCCATGCGAAACCAAGTTCCCCCTCAGCCGGCGAGGCGACGACGTGGCGTTCCATCCATGCGCCTTCGCGGAAAACGACCAGGTGCGCGGGCATGGCGTCGAGCAATTCGTTGGAAAAATGCACCCCGGTGAACGGAGGAAGCTCGGCCAACGCGGCGTGCCACGTCACATTCGCACCGGAACGCACGAGTTCGGCCAGGCGGGTTTGCTGTCGGGCCGTATTGGCGGGGAACGGCTCGACGATCACATAGCGGAGCGCCGCGAAGAAGGCCGGGGAAGCCGCCGCCGCGGTGAGCACGTCCTGGGCGAAGTCGCCCGTATTTGCCCCCTGCTCTACAAGGGTAAATTCCGGAGGTTGCCCCAAAAGCTCCCACATTTCTTGGAATTGTCCCGCAAGCAGCCGCCCGAATAACGAGCTGACGCTCACACTGGTCACGAAATCGCCGCGCCGCCCGATGGCCGCCCGCCCGCTGGCATAATAGCCATAGTTCGGCTCATACAGAGCCAGTTCCATGAAGCGCCGGAACGGCATGGGACCGGAGCGGGCGATCTCGGCCCGGATGATTTCGGAAAGAGCAGGCATTTCGGAATTCTTCAGGAGTTTGGTTGAAAGTCGATGTCTCAGCATGCCTTTGCCAACTTCTCTGGTGAATTCGATTTTCACCTCAGCTTTTAACTTCGAAGGAGCGCCGAGGACGCACCCCCTGTAGCTGCGGCGCTCTGTCGCCGCCGGGGGAGCGCGGCGGTTCACATCGACGGTTATGGGTCCACATCGCCGCCCCGACTGAGCGGGGCGGCTACAGGAGTTTGCTCTACCGTTTGAGCCGGGAGCGCTTCTTTGGCGGGGCAGGGACCGGCTCCCCAGCGCCGAACTCGGCGACCGATTCCTTTACGATGATCCGGGTGATCCGCCCGCCCATGCCGTGGTCTTCACCGAGCACCTTGCGGTGCAACAGCGACTCCAGCACTTCGATGGCGATTTCCCGGGCGACATCCGCCTCGTCCAGGTTCAGCCCCATGGCGATCACCCTTTTCTCATCGATCCAACAGGTAACTCCAAAGCTCATGGTCCAGCCTCCTTTGACTACCGTTCGGCGCCCGCTCGGATGCTGGCTCTCTTGCCCATTCCTGCCGCCCTGAAACGATTATGCCGCCTGCGGAATCTTGTGCTCCGGAACTGAGGCGGGAACCGGCCTTGCCCAAACCAACACATACTCCTGTGGATTCCAAAGCGAGCCCCGCACTTTCCAGATCCGGGTCGCCCGCTTCTTCATTTCCGTCAAGGTCGCCTCCCGCGCCCACGCCGGGTGAACCCAGGTCGTCCCGTCGATCCGAGTGACCGGCGCATAAAGCGTGAGCGCCGCTTCCCCTTGTCCCCACTGCTCGCAGACGAACTCCGTGCTCGCTTCGATCAACTGGTCAAGTGCCAGTCCGTTCACGCTGCCACCTCCTTCTCTCCAGCTCCTCTCTCGGAACCTTCGGATTCCGCGCTCGGCTCGTCCGGATCGCCCACCAGCTTGTGTTTGGGCCGGTAAACGAGGATTTGGTAGCGCCCGCTGGCAATGAGCAGGGCATCGGGCATTTTCTCGATCCAATCCGCCAGCAGCTTTCCTTCGCCTTGTTCGAAGGTCGTGGAGATCGGAGCGTGAGTTCCTTCCCGACCCCAGGAGTCGATCAGGCCGAGCTGTTTGGCTTCATGCACGCCGTAACAGGCGAACGTGTAGGTGGGTCCCTTGAGGGTGACTTCTTGTGGCATAAACTTTCCGTGTTGAGTGTTGAGGTTGGATGAATGCAGCCCTGTCCACAACCGCGCATCCATCTATAGATCTTTCTATGGTGTAATACACCAAAGGCAAGAAGTTTGTGGAGATTTTTTTTGGGGGAGGGTTTCAGGGATGGGAGGTATGAGAAGTATGGGAATTCAGAATTCCCATAACTCCCATGCTTCCCATACCTCCCATTCGAAATTCTTCATTTCAGGGTTTCCCCCGATTCTTCACTCCCCCCACCAACGCCGTTTGCCGAGAAGCAGTTCGCGTGATAGGAAAGCGTATGACCCGAAGCCTGTTTGCGCTGTTCGCCGTGTTTCTGTGCGTCTGGACCGACCCGGCCGGAGCGCAGATTCCTGACCCGGATGCGCCGGTGCAGATCGAACTCATCGCCGATGCGGGAGGTGTCACGCCGGGAAAACCGTTCATCGCCGGCTTGCACTTGCGGATGCGCCCCGGGTTCCACACCTACTGGATCAATCCGGGTGACTCGGGGTTGCCCATCGAGCTTCAATGGCAGCTCCCGAAAGGGTGGAAAGCGGGGGCGCTTCAGTGGCCGTTGCCCCAGAAGTTTGTGGAGCCGGGCGATATGGTCACCTACGGCTACACCGGTGAAGTCCTCTTGATTGCGGAGTTGACTCCTCCGGCCGAGCTTTCCTCCGGTTCCGTGACTCTCCAGGGGCGCGCCACCTGGCTGGCATGCAAGGAGTCCTGCATTCCGGGTGCCAAAGACCTCACGCTGGTGCTCCCGGTTACCGGCACCGCCGAATCGGTTTATGCCGATCTGTTTGCAAAGTTCACCGCCCAGCTTCCGAAAACCACTCCGCCCCCGTTTGGCGTTCGGTGGGAGCCGCATGACACGGAAGTTCATCTGAAAATGGCACGGCTTCCCGCAGGCACTTTCGCCGACTTTCTGCCGACCGATCCGGCCTCCGGGCGCCCGGAACTGCTGCCAACCGGCGTGATCCGCATCCCTCTGCCGAAGGAAGGGCTGGGGGCGGTGCGCGGCCTGCTAATTACCGAACGCGAGGGAAATCGCGAAGGCTGGATCGTCAGCGATCGGGCCGCGTCGCGAGGAGCGGTTCCTGGGGGACCCCTCAGTGAGAGTGGCTTACAACAACTGCCGATCGCCCCCAAAGCCCCCGCGTCGCCGGGTGGGAGCGGCTCGATGATCACGCTGCCTCGCGCGCTTGGGCTCGGATTCCTGGGCGGCTTCATTTTGAATCTCATGCCGTGCGTCTTGCCGGTGATTGCGCTCAAAATCTTCGGATTCTTGGGCCAAGCCGGGCAGTCGCGCCGCCGGGTTTTCCGGACGGGGCTCGCTTTTGTGGGGGGGATCTTCGCGTGGTTTCTCGCGTTGGCGGGGCTGGTCATCGGTGCGCGGGCGGCCGGCCATGAAGTGACGTGGGCGTTCCAGTTCCAAAATCCCGCGTTTGTGCTCGGGATGCTGCTGCTGGTCTTCGTCTTTGCGCTCAATTTGCTCGGGGTCTTCGAGCTCTGGCTGCCCGGCGCCGGCACCCTCACTGCGCTTTCGGAAAAGGAAGGTTACACCGGCACGTTCCTGCACGGCATGTTCGCCACTTTGCTGGCCACCCCCTGCACTGCCCCGTTTCTCGGGCCGGCGCTCGCCTTTGCCTTTGCCCAAAACGCCCCAGTCACCGTGGCGATGTTTGCCTCAATCGCCGTTGGAATGAGCGCGCCTTACGTCGTCCTCACGGCCCAGCCGGGCTGGATGCGCTTCCTGCCCAAGCCGGGAATGTGGATGGTGCGCCTCAAGCAAGCTATGGGGTTCATGCTGCTCGGCACCGTGGTCTGGCTGCTCGGAGTCCTCGCTTCGCAACGCGGAGCTTCCGCCGCAATCGGCACCGCATGGCTCCTGCTGGGAATCGGGATCGCCTGCTGGATTTTTGGGACCTGGATGACTCCCGGCGCGCGGACCCGCCAGAAATCCGCGGCCTCGCTGGCGATGGTCGCCGTGATCGGCCTGGGCGTCGTGCTCGCCCGCCCACCCGTCGCGCAGTGGGAGCCCTGGTCGCCGGAACGGGTGGCGGCTCTCCAGAAGCAAGGAAAACCGGTTTTTGTCGATTTCACGGCGGACTGGTGCCTGAACTGCAAATACAACGAACGTTTTGTGCTCGATACCGCCGCCGTGCGCGCCGCATTACAGGGCTTTTCCGTTTTGCGGGCCGATTGGACCCGAGGCGATCCGGCCATCACGGCCGAGTTGAAACGCCTCGGCCGGGCTGGGGTCCCGGTTTATGCCATTTACCCGACCGAAGGGGGAACCCCCTCCGTCCTGCCGGAGATCCTCACCCAAAGCCTCGTGATCCAGGCATTGGAGAAAGCCAAATGAGCGGTTTCTAGAATGAACCCGCCCACCCGCATTCTGTCCGACCTGCATTTTGGTCATCCGACGAGCTTTGTGCGCGCAACGGAGCAACTTGCCCCACTGTTGGAAGGCGCGGACCGGGTGATTTTCAATGGCGACTCGGTTGAAATGCGGTTCGTCGAGGAGCGCGGACCGGCTGCGGTCGATTTCGCAAGGCTCCAGCAATGCTGCTTGGAGGCTGCGGTGGAAGCGGTCTTCGTCACGGGAAATCACGACGCGGAAATCTCAGAAATCCATCATCTGGATCTGGCTTCCGGAGCGGTGTTCGTGACTCACGGCGACATCCTTTTCCATGGGCTCTCCCCTTGGAGCAAGGAGGCTGCCCGGCTTCAGGAAGCCCATACTCAGGAGTTGTCCGCACTCGGGAACCCCTCCCAACTCGAACTTCAACTCCGCGCCGCGAAACGAGCCGTGCGAGCCATCCAACACTTCGGGCCGAAGCTTCGGACTCCGGTCAATCGTGCTGCCAATCTGCTGCATGAAGCGTGGCCCCCCTGGCGCCCGTTCCATATTTTGGGTTGTTGGGCGGTCACCCCGCACCGGGCGCACGCGCTCGCCGCCGCCCATCGTCCCGAAGCCAAGTTCGTCATCATCGGGCACACCCATTTCAGCGGGATCTGGCACCGGAGAGACCGGGTGGTTATCAATACCGGCGCGTTCCTGCCGTATTCCCGACCGCTGGCGGTCGATCTGACCGAGGCTGCGGATGGAAGCGTCGAGGTGGTGGTGCGCAAAGTCGCCTCACGCGGCGGGCTGTTCCGGCTTGGCCGGGAAGTCGCGCGATTTGCCAAGCAAAACAAGTAAGCCCCCATTCCGCCAATGAGCATCTACGAAACGGAAGCCTTGCTTCACCAATACCTCCTTTTCCACTACGGCACGCCGGAGGAGACGCTGCCTTGGGAGTTCGGTCCGCATTCGGCACTGCGGTTTCCACGTCGAATCGTGAGCGAAACCTTTGGACCTTTCCCGGCAAACGCGCGGGCGCTCGATCTTGGGTGCGCCGTGGGCGGCTCATCCTTCGAACTGGCGCGCCACTGCCAGGAGGTGGTCGGCATCGACTTCTCTCAATCGTTCATCGACGCGTGCCATCGCCTCCAAGTCCATGGGCGACTGGACTACGACCGCTGTGGCGAAGGCGATCTGGTCACGCGGCTTTCCGCCTCTGTTCCCCCCGAAATCGACCGTTCCCGCGTGCGCTTCGAGGTGGGCGACGCCATGGAGCTTCGGGAGGACTTGGGGCAATTCGACGCCGTGCTCGTGGCGAACCTGCTGTGTCGGCTGCCCGAACCGCGCCGCTGCCTTCGTCGCCTGACGGAATTGGTCGCCCCCGGCGGACAGTTGGTGATCTCAACCCCGTCGAGCTGGATGGAAGCGTTCACCCCCCGCGAACACTGGCTGGGCGGATTCGAACGCAACGGCGCAATGGTGGCGACGCTCGACGGAGTCCGCGAGCACCTGGAACCGGCGTTTGAACTGGTTCGGACCCTCGACCTGCCATTTCTCATCCGCGAACACGCCCGGAAATTTCAGTGGTGCGTGCCACAGGTGAGCGTGTGGCGCAAATTTCCAGCTTGAGGCCTGCCTCACTTTCGCCTTTTGTTGCTGCCGACATGATTTATTCCTTGAGCTTGTACACGGTCGGACTTGTGGTGGGTCTGCTGCTGATCGTTTCCCACGCCGTTGCGCTCATCCATTCCAAGGGCACGCAACGCCTCCTCGCCCTTTTCCCGCGGTCCAAAGTTTTTGGAGGCCTTTTGCTCACTATCGCCGCGATTTGGGCCTTTTTGATGATCGCGAACATCGACTTGGGCGAATTCACCGCCTGGCGGCGCGTGATTCTGGGCGTCATTGTCGCGGCTTATTTCCTGACGCTTCGCTACGTGGGTGAATTCCTCTCCGTCCGCGCGCTGGGAATGCTCTTCCTCCTGGCTGCCGAACCGCTTTTGGAAGCTGCCTTTCTCCGCCCGGAGATCAGCCGCCTGCTGCTGACGGTGCTCGCTTATGCGTGGGCTACCGCCGGGTTGTTCTGGGTCGGAATGCCCTATATTTTAAGGGATCAGATCGCGTGGGTTTCCAAGAACAAGCTCCGCTGGTCGTTGGCAGCCTTGGGTGGAATCGTCTATGGCATCGTGGTGGTCGTGTGCGCGGTGACGCAGTGGAGTTGAGCGG